>CAZXCE010000231.1:4466-11994 GCA_964639175.1 uncultured Clostridia bacterium | reverse complement strand
CTGCCGATTGAGAATCCATCAGCCCTGATTGAGAAAATTGCTCAGGTCCGACATGTTAAATCAGCCGCTGCCACCAGCTATCACACGGTGCTGTTGTCAGGCCCTCAACATCCAGCCATGGGTATTTTGAAATCAGTTGACCTGACTGGCTCAGTCCAGGGCATTGAGTTGTACCAGACACTCATTCCAGGTGGAAATATCCAGCATCTGCGCCGGACTCAATATCCAGATGGCAGCGAATTTCCAGGGGTGATCCTTGGAAAACAACTGGCCGAAGACCTCAATGTGAGAGTTGGCGAGGTACTCCAGATTGTCACTCCCGGAGATAAAGGCGAGTTGACCCCCGTCGGGATTTTGCCACGCTCGTTCACCCTCAAAGTGGTGGGATTGTTTGAGTCTGGACTCTATGAATATGACTCGGCCTGGGGATACATCGCGCTTGAAACAGCCCAGGAACTCACCGGAGAAGCCCAAAGTGCCCGGGTCATCCAGATCATGCTGGATGATATTTATCAGGTCAAAGACGTTGCTGCCGCTGTCCAAACCATTGCGGGACCTGAATTTGTCACCAATGACTGGCAGGAACTCAACCAGCCAGCATTTGCTGCTCTCAATCTGCAGCGACTTGGGTTTGCAGTCGGTATCAGCCTGATCATCCTGGTGGCCGCGCTCAATATCGTCACCACTTTGATTATGCTTGTGGTTGAAAAAAAACGAGATATCGCCATTCTCACGGCGATGGGGGCCACATCGGGCGACATTCTGGCAATTTTTATGATTCAGGGAGTTGTGATTGGTGCGGTGGGCACCCTGGTGGGAGGAATGTGCGGTGCAGTAACGGCTCTTGTTGGAGACAAATACCGATTGATTCAGCTTGACCCACGGACATATTCGATTGCCTATGTCCCATTTCGATTCTCAGCCAGCGATACCCTGCTAGTCCTTCTGATTGCCATGGGAATCAGTTTTTTTGCAACACTGTATCCGGCCTGGCAAGCCTCACGGCTGGATCCGGTCGAGGGGATTCGACAGGGATGAAAATTGAGAATGAAGAATGAAAGAGGCTCTTTGGTATTTCCCGTGGAATCAACATCAGTTCGAAAACAGGGATTGATTCTAAAGGGTTTACAAATTCGGGGTTTAGTCAAAATGCCAATTTTCACGGCAAGTACCAGAGAGCCATGAAAGAACTATCAAGTTCCTGGTTCCGGGTTCTTGGAAAATATTGGATCCCAAGTATTAAGAGACTATCTCAAAACGCTAAAATAAAACCTGTTTTCAACACTTAGCCTGGCTAAATTGGTGTTTTGAGATAGTTTCTAAGTACCAGGTTCATTCTTCATTCTTCATTCCTGGTTACCGAATCTTGCTCAGATTACGAAACTGTCCGATCAACGAACCCGCGTTGTTGGGCACTCCGACCAGTTGCCACGCTCCACCAGCCAGAAGTCGTCCTTGAACTCGATGATTGAGCGTGTCACCAACGATGAGGGCTGATCCACCAGCCAGATCACCCATTAAGAAGGCCGTCACGGTTACGCCTTCAAGTGATCGCACCTGCCCCAGGGCCCCACCCTGGGTTGCCAAAACGGTGGCTGGACCGGGGATTCCACCTGGAAACACAAGCAATCGGCTGTTTCCCGTATCGGCGACATAGAGATTACCCAGGTTATCAGTGCCAACACCCTGAGGAGCATTCACCTGGTTTGGAGCAGACCCCGAAGTGGCCACCGTTACTGCCTGATTTACCAGAGTTTCAACGTTGGCTTCGTCAAGTCGCAAAATCCGTTTATTGCCGAAATCGGTGATAAAAAGCCGGAAATTTGGATCAACGGCCAGTCCATGAGGTGTTCGGACCTGCCCTGGACCAGACCCAAGTGACGCTAAAATCGTTGCCTGCAAGGGATCGCCACTGGTATATCGCACCACCCGGTTGTTTCCGGTATCCCCAACATAAAGATGGCCCTCAGTGTCCAGCGCAATACCTGATGGAGACCGTACCTGGTTAGGAGCTGATCCGAGCGTGGCAATGACGGCCCAGGTGACTCCGGCATCGGTTGAGACCTGAACCCGGTTATTTCCAGTATCGGCCACATAAATGGTTTGGCCATCCACACTGGCGGTGACGGCCTCAGGACTGCGGAACTGACCAATGAGCGAACCTGGACCAGCTTGCCCAATGCGTGCCCAGACGGCGCCGTCAAAGGTCTGAATCCGATGATTGGTGGTATCCGCCGCATATAAAACAGGCAACTCAATACACCCATTGAAGTTCGCGGTGTCACGGGTGATAAATTGGAGCGACCAGTTGTTGAGCGTACCACCACTGGTGCGATTGTCGTCACTGATGGTGAGTGTCCAGGTACCGTTCGGATCTTCACCATCGTACACCCCAAATGACTCTTCAGGTGTCAACGTCGCCGCGAGCTGGTTGGTCACATATCGGTGATCAACCACGGTTCCATTGTTGTAGTACACAAAGGTGAAAAACCCGCTGCCCGTTCGAAATGAGCGAAATGGAAGTTCATCACAGCGGATACCCGCCAGAGTACACTCCAGGTCACCTTCCTGAAACCCGGCGCAATCACCATTTCCATCTGGTTCGTTGGTAGCTCGATTATCAGCGGTTGAGCTCCAAATGGTTTGCCTGGCTGATCCTGAAAGGGGGACGCTGCCCCACACATTTTGAGCACTGCCAGCATTGTCAGTGGTAATGGTCACCACAGTCCCAGTTGGGGAAGTCAAGGTAATGTCCAAATCCTGACAGCGGGTATGCGAAATATCGGTTGTCAGCACCACATCACTTAAAAACCCAGCCACCCCAGTGGTGTTGATCGTTGAAGTGACGACATTTGGTCCAGTTACGGGCGGAACCGGGATTGTCACGGGAGAGGTGTTGGCAAACACACCGCTGGTGGTTTCCATCGGGGCTGACTCAAGGCTGGTGACGTCCAGCAACCAGTTATCCAGTGTGCCTAATCCATCTAACGGCGGCCCGGTAAATTCATCCCCGACGGTGAGTGTCCAGACACCATTTGGATTTTCACCACGAAATACTGAAAACCCTTCTTCTGGTACCAATTGCGGCGCTACCACATTGGTTACGTACAGTCGGTCGGTCACTAAATTATTGTTGTTCGTGTATGGGACCTGCCCGCCCGGATCGGTCTGATCATCCCAAATTGTTCCGTTAAACACATTGGCTCGTGGGCCGCCACCCGCATTTTCACTTGTAACCGTGGCAGTTGTCCCTTGCGGAGAGGTTAAGGTTACATGCAAATCGCTACAAAATGGATGCCGGATAAAGGTTTGCAAATCAAGATCTTGCAGGTATGCCCCAGCCCCACTTACTGTAATCGTTGAAGTTATAACCTGCGAAATACATCCAGTATCCCCGTCTGGAATGGTGGCCGGGACACCACTTGGATTGGTAAATTGTCGTGTTTGCGCGCAGGGAGGTGGTCCTGCTTCTTGAACAAACGGGGTGAGGGTTGGAATGTGTGAAACAGGCGCTGCCCAGGAATATGTTCGATGGCCGTTGGCGGCATCGGTCTGGCCTGCAAGGTGTGAAACCACCACACTACCGGCCAGCACAAGGCAACCCACTGAAAGAATCTGTCTGGTACGAGATCGTTTCCAGTTCATACACAGATTGTTCCTTTTCAATTTCGAAATGAAATTAGAATGAACCTGTCTCCTGGTTCATTCGTCGGCTGGCCTTTTCATATTTACCACGATTATTGGAAAAGAAAATAGTGTAATAATAAGAATTAATTTCTGATAAAATTCAAGAATTTGAAGTAATAAAAATACAAGACACCACCTTATTCACTAGCTCCAGAATTTTGATTTTTCCTTAACCCCTATTTTATCAATATTTTAAATTATTTTATCCAGTCAGTAACCAGAGTTTTTCCAGTTCAGCAATCAAAACAAAATCAACATGTTCTACATAATTCAGAAAATAATAGAAGAATTATTTCTTATTTTTATTAGAATTTAACAAAAATTTATTCTTCAACCTGAAAGAGGCAAACCTGATGAATGAAGCACAATTCTCAACTCAATCACCGGTTCAGACAGAAACCACGCCCCTGGTTTTAAAAGCGGCTGGGGTCAAACGCGTGTATGCCACACGGACCGAATCACTTCACATTTTTGAGAGTCTGTCACTCGGAGTCGCCCGTGGAGAGTCGCTGGCGATTACTGGGCCGTCAGGGGTGGGAAAATCAACCCTGCTCCATATTTTGGGGGGCCTTGACCGTCCAACTGGCGGCAAAGTCGAAATTGATGGAACTTCTCTCTGGGAATTATCAGCCAGTGCGCTCCACCGGTTTCGCAATCAAAACATTGGATTTGTCTTCCAGTTTCATCATTTATTACCGGAATTTACGGCTCAGGAAAATATTCAAATGCCGATGTTGATTGCCGGACTCTCACTCAAAGAAAGCGCCCGTCGGGCAACTGAATTACTTGACCGGATTGGGCTCAAGGCACGTGCCCATCATCGCCCGTCAGAGCTTTCAGGAGGTGAAAGCCAGCGCGTGGCACTGGCACGGGCACTGGCCAATAATCCAAAGGTGCTGCTGGCAGATGAACCCACCGGAAATCTGGATGAACGAACCGGGGAAAGTATTCAAGACTTGCTGCGACAACTCCACCACGAACGAAATCTGACCTCCGTGATCGTCACGCACAACCCGGCACTCGCCCAGGGATGTACTCGACAACTCCATTTTGAACATGGCCGGCTGGCCTGATACCGCTTCATCATTGAGATATTTTCGATCCGGCTATTCCGCTATCAGGTTTAAATTCCTACAATTCTTTGAATTACAAGGGCTTTTAGCTTTATTAGCTCCAGAATCCCGAATTCCGAATCCGGAACTCTCCGGGCCACCGCCAGCAACCTGCCAGATTTTGGATAATTCCCTTTTGCCTTTTGCCAGCCTGTCGTTATAATTTTTCATCTTGCTGAAGTTGCCTGATGAATTTCCGCTCTTCAAAGACCCCTGCCAGCCACGATTACAGAGCCACCAGAGGCAACTTGGTACCCTAGCAGACAATAAGGAATAAAGAATGTTTGAGAGATACACTGAAAAAGCCCGTCGCGTTATCTTTTTCGCTCGTTACGAGGCGAGTCAGTTCGGGGCGCCTGCCATCGATGCCGAACATATTCTGCTCGGTCTGATGCGTGAAGACAAAGGCTTAACCAACCGCTTCCTGGTGCGTGCACAAATTTCGATTGAATCCATCCGCCGCGATATTGAATCGCGAACTATTCCCCGCGAACGTACCTCTCCGACCGTTGATTTACCGCTTTCCCCTGAAGCTAAACGGGTTTTGACCTTTGCTGCTGAAGAATCGGAACGGCTATCCCATCGTCATATTGGCACTGAGCACCTGCTTTTGGGGCTGCTGCGGGAAGAAAACAGCGTCGCGGCCCGGATTTTGTATGAGCGCGGCCTGCGCCTCAATGCCATCCGTGATGAACTGTCACGGACTTCAGGGTCTGACCGACACGCCACCCAAAAGAAAGAGACACCCCATCTGGCTGAATTCAGCCGGGATTTGACCGAATCTGCCCGCCAGGGAAATCTGGACCCGCTCATTGGTCGCACCAATGAAGTCGAACGGGTGATTCAGATTTTGTGCCGTCGCACCAAAAACAACCCGGTTTTGATTGGCGAGCCAGGGGTTGGGAAAACGGCGATTGTTGAAGGACTGGCCCAGCGCATTGTCAGCGGTGAAGTACCGCACTTTCTGGCTGACAAACAAATTCTGGCCCTCGATTTAAGCCTGGTCGTGGCCGGCACCAAATATCGTGGACAGTTTGAAGAACGACTGAAAACGATTATGCGGGAGCTGGTCGAAAACCCGCAGTACATCATTTTTATTGATGAGTTGCACACACTGGTTGGTGCCGGGTCGGCAGAAGGGTCGCTTGATGCCGCCAATATCTTAAAACCAGCGCTTTCTCGCGGGGAAATTCAGTGCATTGGGGCCACCACACCTGCCGAATTCCGCAAATCTATTGAGAAAGACCGCTCGCTCGAACGCCGCTTTCAAGCCGTCAAGGTTCCAGCACCCTCCGAAGACGAAGCAATTCGGATTTTGGAAGGCATCAAAGAAAAGTACGAAGAGTTTCACCACGTTACCTACACCCAGGACGCTATCGAAACGGCGGTCTTTCAATCAAACCGCTATATTCCTGACCGGTTCCTCCCCGATAAAGCCATTGATATCATTGATGAAGCTGGATCCCAGGTGAAACTTCGGGTTTCACATCTGGTCAATTCGCGGACATCACGCCGCCCAGGCACTGGTCCAAATGCCACCGCCAACCTTGATGCTGAATTGAAAATGTGGGATCAAAGCGTGGCCATGGTTGATAAAGAAGATATCGAGAGTGTGATTTCACGCTGGACCGGTATCCCGATGAATTCCATCAAAGAAGAAGAGATGGAAAAACTGATGCGGCTCGAAGGCGAATTACACAAACGCATTGTCAGTCAGGATCAGGCCATTTCCGCCCTTTCACGCGCCATTCGGCGGTCACGTGCCGGCTTAAAGAACCCGAATCGCCCGGTTGGAAGCTTTCTGTTCCTGGGGCCCACCGGCGTTGGAAAAACTGAAGTTGCCCGGTCACTGGCTGAATTTTTGTTTGGGAGCGAACGCGCCATGATTCGCTTTGATATGTCGGAATTTATGGAAAAACATTCCGTGTCAAAGCTGATTGGCTCGCCTCCAGGCTATGTCGGCCACGAAGAAGGCGGTCAACTCACTGAACGCGTCAAACGCAATCCGTATTCAGTCCTGCTCTTTGATGAAATCGAGAAAGCCCATCCCGACATTTTCAACATCCTGCTCCAGGTTTTTGAAGATGGGCAATTATCTGACAGCCTGGGCAACACGATTGACTTTAAAAACGTCATTATCATCATGACCTCAAACATCGGCGCCCGTTTCATCCAAAAACGTGGCAGTTTGGGCTTCCAGCCCTCAGCCGGTGCCCAGCAAACCCGAATTGAAGATGCCGTGATGAGCGAAGTCCGGCACACCTTTAACCCCGAATTTATCAACCGGTTAGACGAAATCATCATCTTTGAACCGCTATCGGAAGATGATCTGGAACAGATTGTGCACCTGCTGGTCAATCAACTGAACCATACCATGGTGCGGCGACATTTGAGCCTGTCACTGGCCTCCGAAGCCGCCAAATGGATTGTCACCCGAACCGCTTCCGAACGCTCCTATGGTGCTCGTCCCTTACGTCGGGCAATTCAGCGCTATATCGAAGACCCACTTTCTGAATCAGTGATTCAAGGCAGGTTTGAAACTGGGACTCACATTTCAGTTTTGCTCGAAGATGGCGAAATCCAATTCCGGCCCGTCCCAGTCGAAGAACCTGGTGGCGCGCTGGTAACCCATTAAGAACGTGCTTCGTACTTGGTTCTTGGTTCTTCGTTCTTCGTTCTTCGTTCTTCGTTCTTCGTTCTTGGTTCTTCGTTCTTCGTTCTTCGTTCTT
>CAZXCE010000231.1:0-4366 GCA_964639175.1 uncultured Clostridia bacterium | reverse complement strand
GTTCTTCGTTCTTCGTTCTTCGTTCTTGGTTCTTCGTTCTTCGTTCTTCGTTCTTCGAAAGTATTGGCGACCAAATACCAAGTACCAAGAACGAAGAACCAAGTACCAGATGTAGTCAAAAGGAAAAAGGAAAAAGAAAAAACAGGAAAAAACAGCACTCGTCAGATAGGTGAACCTGAAGAGAAGTGCACAATCGGAAATTCTCAAGCGCAAGGGGATAACATCAAGCAAATTTTCTGAAAATGCGATATTTTTTCTGATCACACTGGCACAGCTCCGGCTGATACCGGGTCTTCAGTATTGGGAAAATAATTCATTTTCAGTCACTTGAACCTCCTCACCGAATTCCCGATTACGGTTTTTTCGATGTTTTTCCTTTTTCCTTTTTCCTTTTTCTTTTTTCTTTTCGAGCGAGGAGTTCGATTGAAACCATCTTGCCCTTGATTGTCAGCGGCATTTGGGTAAACTCTGGCGTCTTTGTTCGCTCGACAATCCGAAATCACAAAAGCGGGCTTGATTCCAAAGACCCGCCACCATCATCAAACAGCACTCTCATCCTGATCATTTTTTTGCTGGTCGTACCACCTTTGGTGGCAATCAGCTCAGGAACGTTCACTGCAACGGCAGCACACGATCAAATGGCACACAGCTCTACTTTTATGCGCATACGCTGGTTTTTCTTGGCACTTCTTTCACTGGGAGTCGTCACTCCACTCCAGGTTCAAGCCGCAGTCTCCCACCTTTCCTCCACCCTTCGCTCCCCACAAGATGAATCTGCTCAACAACGTATCGTTGAAGACGTAGAATTCCGTGGGAACCGTCGAATTCCAACGGATACCATCCGATTGCGGGTCTCAACCAAACCTGGTGATATTTATAACCGCGATCAGGTTGAACGCGACTATCAAGCCATTGTATCTGAAGGCTTTTTCGATGAATTTGAAAGCCGCGTAACCGTGGAAGAAGGGTTTCGCGGTGGCGTCATCATTGTGTTTGTTCTGCGCGAGCGCCCCATCATTCGCGATATTCAGTATGAAGGGCTCAAATCGGTTCAGTTGAGCGATGTGCTCACTCGATATCGCGAAAAAGGCATTTCCTTGACCAAAGATTCCCAATTTGATCCGGTCAAGGTCCGACGCGCTGAAGACGAACTCGAACGCATGCTGAGCGAAAAAGGCCGACCTGAAGCCGATGTCAAAGCGGATATTGAGGATATTTCAGCCACAACCGTGGTTATTGTCTTCAACGTGGACGAAGGTCCCCGCGTCCGGGTGACCAAAATTGATTTTGAAGGCAACAAGGTGTTTTCAGACCGCCAGTTGAAAGGCGCGATGAAGCTGACCAAGCAGTCGAGCCTGATCACGATTTTCACCAGCAAAGACGTCTATGACCCAGGCAAATTTGAAAATGATATGCTCCTGGTGCGTCAGTTTTTGCTGGATCGGGGCTATTTGCGACCAGTGATCGGAGAAGCCAAAGTCGAAGAAGCTGGAATGGTCCGCAGTCGCTGGATTTTCTTTGGCAAGCCCAGTCGCGCCTTGAAAATCACCATTCCGATTG
The DNA here is from genome assembly GCA_964639175.1 of uncultured Clostridia bacterium. Taxonomy (GTDB): domain Bacteria; phylum Acidobacteriota; class Blastocatellia; order Chloracidobacteriales; family Chloracidobacteriaceae; genus JACQXX01. Next base: position 2,806 of record CAZXCE010000231.1, on the reverse strand, counting down.
ATGAAGGCATTCTGTATCGGTTTGGCGACCTGTCGGTCGAAGGTTCAACCATCTTCACCCCGGAACAGGTACTGGCGGTTTCAGGCATGAAAAAAGGTGACATTGCCAGCGGCAAAACGATCCGCGAAGGGGTGTATGAACGCCTGAAAAAAGCCTACGGCAGCCAGGGATACATCCAGGCTGAAACCTCACTCAATCAGGACTTTAAACCAGTTACACCTGATGCCAAGGAAGGCGTGGTGGATTTTACCCTCAACGTCACTGAAGGCTCGGTGTTTACGATTCGACGCATTGAATTTTTGGGGAACTCAGTCACCCGTGACACCGTCCTGCGCCGCGAATTGCTGGTTGATGAAGGAACACCGTACAACCAGGAATTGTGGGAATACAGTATTTTGCGGCTCAATCAGCTTGGGTTCTTTGAAGAAATCAAAAAGGAAGATGCCCAGATTCAAACCGACGAACGCAATAAAGAAGTGGACATCAACCTCCGCGTCAAAGAAAAAGGCCGCCAACAAATCCAGTTTACCGGCGGGGTCTCAGGGATTGGTGGTTCGTTTATTGGGATTACCTATTCCACCAACAACCTGTTTGGCTACGGCCAGTCAGTAACGGTTGACATCCAGGCCGGAAACCGGCAACGCAACATCACACTGTCGTATAGCGAACCCTATCTGTTTGGAAAACCAATTGGGTTGGGGGTGTCCTTCTTTAGCAGCCGGTTGAACTTTGTAAACGGTATTGCGTCGTCAGGTCAGCTCGTCAATGCCGGAAACAACCTGTTTGGACTGAGTGGTGAGACACTCTTTACCCAGTCAACCACCGGGGCATCACTTTCACTGAGCGCACCACTTTCGGTTTTGACCCGTCGTTTTTCCCGGTTTGCCCGTTTCTCCCGCGTAGGGATTTCGTACTCGTTTAGCTCCACCAAGGTGATTGACCCCCCAGTCAACCGCGACGACAACCCGGACAACAACCTGCTGGTTACCTACGAACAGCCAGGAATTTCATCGAGTACGATCAGTCCGTCGTTTGTCTACAACACGCTCAACAGTTCGCTTGACCCAACCCGCGGCACCAGCCTCTCGCTGGCCCTGAGCTTTAGCGGCCTGGGTGGCGACGTAAAAACGATCTCTCCACTGATTGAATACAAGTACTTTAAATCCACAAATTTCCTGGCCCAGGGCAAAGACCAGCCAGCCGTGTTTGGGATGCGTCTTCTGGCCCAGCATGTCAGTGGATTCGGCACACCGTTTGACAGTAACTCGCTTTCGTTTGTCGGCGGAATTCCGATTTTCAGCCGGTTCTTCCTGGGCGGTGAAAACACGATCCGGGGTTATAACATCCGGTCAATTTCACCGGTGGCTCAGGTCAAAAACTACCGCACCACCACCAATGTGAAAGCGGTTGACGTGCTGACTGGCCGAACACTGAAGATCTTGAAAGAAGGTCAGACCATCCGTGGAATTGATGCTTCAGTGCTCAAGGACTTTACCTTCACCGATGATCTGATTGCCGATCCATTTGGATTTCCACGGTTTACTCAGGTTGGGGGTGATACCAATCTGTTGCTCAATCTCGAATACCGAATCCCAATTGCTGGCCCGGTCGCCGTGGCAATGTTTGCGGATGCTGGAACGGTGTTTAACCTTCGCAAACTTAACAATCAGAACCTGGTTTCGAACGCGCTGCCCACCACCCTGACGCCGTTTGGCGAAGTACTCAACCCACGCGGGTTACTCGCAACCCAGGAAGAAATCAATGATTCCCGCACACCAGAAACTCCGCCCGGTGCACTGCCAGAAGGATTCCGGACGATTTTGATCTCAGGTGATCAGGTGACGCGCAGCGAAGTCTTATTGGGCAATGAGTTTGGCGGGTTACGACGAAACTTCCGCTCCTCTTTAGGAGCCGAAGTACGGGTTCAGGTGCCAGTGCTCCAGGTGCCGTTCCGGCTTATCTTTGCATACAACCCCAACGCTCGGGTTTTCAACCCAAATGCGCCAGATCCACGGTTGCTGGCCATCGAGCAAAAATTCACCGTCCGGTTTACCGTCGGACGGACCTTCTAAAAATTCAACGGATTGAGAGGTTTGGGGTTGGATTCAGTGACCACGCCGACACAGGTTCACTTCCCACCCCCTTCCCCAACCCGCTAACCCCTAACCCTGGAAGAAGTAGTATGTCGAAATTCCGTTTTGCCTTTTATGCACTTGCCCTGATCGTCAGCCTTGGTTTTGGTCTTCCGCAGGTCCTGGCCCAACAACCTGCCTCCCAGAGCGAAGCTAAAATCGCTTTTGTGAATTCACTCGAATTTAGTGAAAATATTATTGAGTTCCGGCAGCAGGCCGAAACCCTTGACCGTGAGTTTAAGCCCCAAACTGACCAGCTTCAGAAACTGGCTGAACAGCTTCAACTCGACGAAGAAGCCCTCCGCCGCACCTTGCAAGACCTCCAACCAGATGCCCGCCAGCGTCGGGTTGAGGAACTTGAAAAAGCCAAAAAAGACTATGATCGGCGGGTCGAGGATCTAAAAGAAGCGGTTGGAAAACGCTCAATTGTCGCGCTTGATCCGCTTCGTCAAAAAATCAAAGTTGAACTTGATAAATATGCAAAGGCCCGAGGGGTAAGTTTGATCCTGGATCTGGGTCCTGCAATCCAGTCAGGAACACTGGCCTACATTGACCCCCAGGCTGATGTTACCCGAGATTTTATTGAGAATTACAACCGGTCATTCCCAGGCAAGAAGTAGGGTTCCGGGTTCCGGGTTCCGGGTTCCGGGTTCCGGGTTCCGGGTTCCGGGTTC
>CAZXCE010000230.1:0-12040 GCA_964639175.1 uncultured Clostridia bacterium | reverse complement strand
GGTTCCGGGTTCCGGGTTCCGGGTTCCGGGTTCCGGGTTCCGGGTTTTCGAAGGGCAAAACCTTGTAACGCCAGCCTGTCAACAGGCAACAGATAGTTTGATGAGTGAATTTCAACTGAGAGAAGGGAAATGGCTAACTTGTTGATTATAGGAAGCTTCATTCTTCATTCTTCATTTTTCATTTTTCATTCCGTCCTTATGACCTTGCCTCGAAAAACCACTTCGCAGTACTGTAAAAACACACATTACAGCCACAATCATTTCACATTGACAATTTTAGTCATGCCTGTTGTTTCGTGAACATAAAGGAGGTCGGTCCATGTTTGCACGTTCCGTTTTGCTGCTGGGCCTCTGTGTTGCGCTCTTTCTTGGAATGCCGCGCCTGATGGCTTCACCACAGGAAGAAGATAGTCCCCGAGGTATTTTTGATACCCAAACCAAACAAACTCCATCTGGGGTAACCAATGTTCGACCCCGAATCGAAAAACCAAAGCGTCCCAAACTGAAGATCGCAAAGAAAAAAAACAGTATTTCAATTGCGAAGCCAGATATGGTGGCATTGAAATACAGCATTCTGGCTTCAGGAACCCAAACTCCCCCTGGATATGAAGTTGGTCGAAACCTGACCAAAATTCAGCCGGTTTCCGGGGAAAAACCATATGGTGTCACCAATCCTCAGCGTAATTTTCGCCAGGGAGACATCATTTATTTGTGCTTTGAAGTATCACAGGAAGGGTACCTGTATGTTGTCAATCTTGGTTCCGACGGTGTTACCCGGTCATTGATTTACCCGGATCCAGGCAAACCTGCCCGCGTTCTGCCCGATGAACCAATGACGATTGGTCCATTGAGAATTGATCCTCCGGCTGGAACCGACAAATTAACGGTGCTGTTTAGCAAAACCCGGATTGCTTCGTTTGAAGACCCAACCAAGGATTTGAACAAGGCATTTCTTGAGGAATTAAGTTCACGTACCTATACCACGATTGAGGAAGAGGAAATCTATCTTCCTTCAAAAGAAATCCTGGCAATGTATTTTGCCAACAAGGGTGATTTACTCAAGGCTGAAATTGATGTCCGGCATTCTGAGTAAAAATTCTTGATTCACGGTTCAAGAGAAGTTCAGGGTACGGGCTTGCTCAGGCCGGTACCCTGAACAGGTTTTTTCCGCCATTGCCTCGCATTAGACCAGATTGATTGATCTAGCTCCATCCCCCTCGATAGCTGCTTCAGTTCGCATGTCATCAAACGCCTTCGAATTCAAACCAAATGATAAGTTAGGAGACCGCTACGTTATCCAGGCCAAACTGGGTGAAGGCGGCATGGGAACGGTGTATCGAGCGTTGGATGAGCGCAATTTAAACCGGCCTGTCGCCATCAAATTGATCAATGCCAAAGCCAATCAACGCTTTGCCGTCAAAGCCCGCCAGCGATTGCTCAGGGAACGTGAAGCCTATCTCCGAATTACCCACCCCAATGTTGTTCAGGTCATTGATAGCGGGGTGACTGATGATGGAAATTTGTTTTTGGTTCAGGAGTACATCGCCGGCGAGTCGCTGGATAAACTCATCCGTCGCAAGGGCCAGCTTCCTAAAAACGAAATCCTCTCGATGGTTGGCCAGATGAGCAGTGCCCTCGAAGCCATTCACAGTGAAGGGGTTCTCCACCGCGATTTAAAGCCGACCAACATCATGCTCCAAAATCTTTCCGGAGGCGGGAAGCAGGTCAAGATCATTGATTTAGGCATTGCCCGGGTTGAAGATTCAGTGATTGAAGACTCGCTGACGGTCGAAGGTGCCAGCATTGGAACTCCCTGGTATTCCTCCCCGGAACAGTTAACCGGTGCGGTTGCCACTCCGCTGGTGGATTTGTGGGCGCTGGCGGTGATTGCGTACCAGCTTGTTACGGGGGTGGCACCGTTTCGAGAACCCACGATTGTCCTGCTGGTTCGGCGGCAGCTTTCAGGGCCAATTTCACCAAAGCAACTTCGCCCGGATTTACCCGAGGCTGTCAGCACGGTGTTGATGAAAGCCCTCAATTATGAGCCCAGCAAGCGGTATCAGACCGTCCGCGAGTTTTCAACGGCTTTAAACCTTGCTTTTGCTGGAAGTTCGGGAACTCAAACCAGTAACCAGCCTGGACTCAATCCAATTGAAATGGTCGAAGAGGTTGAAAAAGATACAGACCCAACCCTGGCGCCAGCCAATAAAAAAGAGGCCGAAGCGGCAAAAATAGCTCAAGTTGCCGCGCTCCGCGAAACGGCTGAAAAACCACTGTCTATCCCTGCAAATCAAGAGGTGGCCCAGGCCGGTGAACTCTCAATTCGTCAAGAGAGTTCCCAACCCGCCATGTCCAGTTTGGGCGGAGCAACGCCCCAAAGCGGTTTATCTGTACCGAGTCAGATTGTTGTTTCACCCTCGCAAATCCAGGTTCAAGTTGTTCTTCCAACCCCGTCCTGGAAGCATCCACGAATCTGGCTGTTGATTGTGGGAGTGGTGGCTGTGATTGGGGTGGCGGCCTGGATGGGAAGGCAACCTGAACCGGTACCAGTTCCGCCCCCGCATCAGGGCACAGGAACAAATCCCATCGTGAACCCGGCGACTTCATCGGTCCTCACGAGTCTGAGTTATTCGCTGGTTGTTGACGATCAACGTGGAGCGCCGTTTAAAGCCTCAGGGCGTGAAATTTATCGTTCGGGTGACTCATTTAAATTTGTGGTTGAGACAACGGAAACAGGCTACCTGTATCTGTTGAATGAATCCACCAGTGGTGATCTGGTTCAACTCTTTCCAGCACTACATCTGAATCAGGAAAACTCAATGGTTGGTGGTAATCAGAAACTTTCACTGCCTCAGCAGTGGTACCAGTTTGACAAATCAGTTGGTGCAGAACGATTGATTCTGATTTTTTCACGAACCCCAGTTGAATTGCTCGAAAAGCTACAAACCAAAAAACTTACTACTCCTGAGGGCATCATTGCCGCAAATCAGTCGTTTCAAATCCGCGAGTGGATCAAATCCAATCAAACTGATATCAAACAAACAAATCTTGATTTCGAAACCCGCCTGGAATCAGCAAAAAATCCGCTGGTCGCACAGATAACCCTCCAACACCGGTAGATGACGGTGACAAGGCGTAAGGACGTTGTTGCTTTGAACCGCGCCCATTTCGAAAACCCGGAACCCGGAACCCGGAACCCGGAACCCGGAACCCGGAACACTTACTTCCGATTCTGCAAAATCTTCAGAAACGAGCGACTTCGAAGCTCTTCGTGGGAAAGGCCCGTCCTTTCAATGGTTTCTGCTTCAGTGAGTGCCCCGCAGTTGATCGCCCGGAGAAAAAAATTCAGCAATCCCTGGCCAGTTGCCGCATCGTCAAAGACATCTCTCACCCGAGTTGCCTGGGCTGCTTTGTTAACAAAATTTCGCAACCGTTCAGCCGCCGGTTCAAGTCCTTCAAAGAAAAATAAATAGGTCGCCGCGTATCGAACAGGTAATTGTGCCGGATGTAAATCCCAACCCTGATAAAATCCACTTTTGAGTCCGTGGTAAATATTGTCAAAGTGGAGTTTCCAGGCTCGATGAACTGTCTGCCGATTTTCCATCATCTGTTCAGGCGTGAGAATTTGACCGGCACTGGCCCGATGTGGCGGGATCGGCATAACATTGGTTGCCCCATCAACCACCCACACTCCAGTTCCTGAAAACCCGACCTGCATCATGTGCCGGGCAAAATCACAGGCTGGATGCTGGAGCGACTGATAGGTTGACGTGATATTGCAGCCTGCCGTGTAGTCATAGGCACCAAAATGTGCCGCGAGACACCGTCCATTGGCGGCATTGAGTAATCTGGGCGGGACAAACCGACCCTCAGCGTCAAACAGGGATTGGGTGGTTTCAATCATTATTTCGATTTTAATGGCACCAGAAGGAAGCCCAAGGCGGGTTTCAAGCTGGTCAAGCAATTGAACCAGGACCACAACCTGCTCTGGAAGCGTCACTTTCGGCAACGTTACACAAAAGTTCTCAGGTAACTGGCCGTTTGTTTCCTGGGTAAAGGTGGTCAAAAACAGATCGAGCGTTCTGATGGCCCGGCTCTGCATTTCCGGGGTCAGGGCTTTGATGCGAAACCCAATAAATGGCGGAAGCGACTGATTGTGAACACCTTTGGCCAGTTCGCTGGCTGCGGCCACGACGTGCCCGTCTTCCTCCTCATCCGAACGGATTCCATACCCATCCTCAAAATCAATCCGATAATCCTCAACGGGCTCGTGGCGGAGCTTCTCAATGACCCGCCGATAAATGACATCCAGCACCTTTTTTTCAAGCGTCAGTCCGAGCGCTTCGCCCAATTGATCGCTCTCGGAGGCAAATTGATCGAGTGACGCCAGGGCCAGTTTTCCCAGTTTTGAAGCGGCTTCAGCTTTAAACAAATGCCCTCCTCCGTAAACCGAATGAACCGGCTGCCGGTGGCCTGAGTCGCCTGGAAAATGGTGTGCCAGTGTGTGATTGGCCTGGCTGAGTTGGGCCAGGACTGGTGAGAGTGTTTCGGATGAAAGTGTGAGGCGCATGGTTGAGCAATGACTCCTTGTGTGAAAATGGCACTTTTCAGGTTGAAACAAATATCCAAACATCAGAGCCTGAAGTAGTATGTCGCCAATAAGTTGACAATAAAGAGCGGAGGCGAGCCATGAAGACGATCTTCAAGATTATCATCTTCCTGATTTTACTCATGATAGGCGTTGGGTTGTTGTTTAAATTGTTGGGGTTTGTGGTTTGGATTGCAGCCGTTGCGGGAATGATTGCGTTGATTGCCGGGTTGTTGTATGTGCTTTTTGGACCGAATGTCAATTCGCAAGCCAATCAAATTGAATCCCGAACGGCACTTGACGCGAACAGTGTCCAGTCCGAACTCCACCGCCGCCAACGGGAAATTGAAAACCAGCGAAACCGTCCGTAAGTCGCTGGCTGGTCGTTCCCAGGTGCCAAAGCTTGAAATCGAATTTTCTAAACACTTCATTTCATTGAATCTATATGAATCGAATACTTTGGATACTCATCGCATTAGTGGTTGCTGTGTCAATTAATATTGGCATTTTGACCACAGCAAAAACCCAGACCTCAACCGTTGTTCCAGAACCATCTATGACCAACACACCGATTAAGCCGCAACTCAAACCGGCTCAATTACGCAAATTTGGGCCTGTCCGGGCCCCGGAATTGAATGGTGGCATAAGCTGGTTAAATACAGCCCAACCGCTTTCGCTCGAAAAGCTTCGGGGCAAAGTCGTGCTCCTCGATTTTTGGACTTTCTGCTGCATTAACTGTATGCACATACTACCTGACCTGCGAAAGCTGGAAGAAACCTTTCCCAATGAACTGGTTGTGATTGGTGTTCACTCAGCCAAATTTACCAATGAAAAAGAATCAGAGAGCATTCGGCAAGCAATTTTGCGGTATGAAATCCAGCACCCAGTCGTCAATGATGCCGATTTTAAAATCTGGGAATCATTTGGTATTCGAGCCTGGCCATCGCTGGTTCTGATTGATCCGGAAGGGTATGTGGCCAATGCCTATTCCGGTGAAGGCCACCTGGAAGAAATGCAAACCGATATTCAGGCGCTGATTGATGCTGCCAGAGACGCCAAAACCTTAAAGCCAGAGCCGTTGACGCTTTCACTGGAGCGGGCCAAACGCGTTGATATGCCGCTCTCGTTTCCTGGCAAAGTGCTGGCTGATCCATCCGGAAAACGGTTGTTTGTCGCTGACAGTAATCACAATCGGATTGTGGTCACGACTTTTGATGGAACTGTCGTGGATGTGATTGGAAATGGGCAGACTGGTCAGACGGATGGTGGCTACGAAACGGCGCAGTTTCATCATCCCCAGGGCATGGCAATTTCTGGTGACAGTTTGTTTGTCGCTGATACGGAAAACCATTTGATTCGGCGGGTTGATTTGAAAAAGAAAACCGTGCAGACCGTGGCTGGAACCGGAGTTCAGGGTTATGACCGTACCCCCCTCCGGTCCAGCCTTAAAAACGGCGCTCAGTTCACCCTGGGATTTACAATTGCTTGGGCAGACGCTCTATATTGCCATTGCCGGATTGCACCAGATTTGGAAACTCGATTTGGAAAAAAATACAGTTGATCTCTACTCCGGCACTGGTGCCGAGCGGCGCTGGGATGGTCCAGCCAGTGCTTCAGCCTTTGCCCAACCTTCGGGGCTGGCAACCGATGGCCAGTTCCTGTTTGTGGCTGACAGCGAAATCAGCAGTATCCGGTCAGTTGATACTAAATCAGGCGGGACGGTGGCGACCCTGGCCGGAGGCGATCTGTTCGATTATGGCGACAAGGATGGAACCGGGGACGATGTACGGTTGCAACATCCGCTCGGTGTGACGTTTGCTGCGGGCAAAGTCTTTATCGCTGATACTTATAACCACAAAATCAAAATGTTGAACCCGGCAACCCGGAGCGTGACTTCGCTGGTCGGGAGTACCAGTCCAGGACTTGAAGACGGCGACAAGGCAAAATTTTTTGAACCGGGTGGACTGAGTGAAGCTGATGGGAAATTGTATGTAGCTGATACCAATAACCATGCCGTCCGGGTGGTGGACCTGGCGACGCGAAAGGTTTCAACCCTGGCCCTCAAAGGACTCAAGCCGGTGAGCGCGCCGCCAGTTTCATCTGATGAATTTGCCCCAAATGCAGAAACCATCACCCTTCCAGCTCAGAAAATTGCTTCCGGACAGGCTGGAAAATTGATTCTGGATATCGCTCTCCCAGGTGGTTTTCACTTCAATGATGCGATTGAACAGCGATATCAGATCAAAGCGAGCCGCACTGGGCCGCTTACGTTTGCACCCGGTGACGTGAAAAAAACCTCCAAATTGCTCACATTTCCAGTCAGTGTGCCATTCGAGGCGGCGAAAACCGGTAAAATGGACCTTGAAGTTTCGGCCACTTTCTATTATTGCAGGGAAGACAATACCGGGGTTTGCCAGATCAAATCCGTGATTTGGAAAGTACCGGTCGAAATCACCACCAGCAAGACCTCAGACATCCGGCTTCAATTTCAAGCCAAACCCTAAGCCTCAAGGAATGATGAATGATGAAGCTGAGAAACATTGGCCAGTCAACCAGATAGGTTTATTCATCATTCATCATTCATAACTTGCATTTAAAGGAGAACCAATGACCGCAATTGTTGATGATTTGAAACAAACCATTCGGGCGGCTTCCATCCGGTTGCAAGCCTATAACGACAAGAAAGCCAGCCAGCCAACGGCACCTGACAAATGGTCACGCAAAGAACTTTTAGGCCATTTGATTGATTCAGCGGCCAATAACCATCAGCGGTTTGTCCGGGCACAGTTTACCGATGGGGTTGTGTTGCCTGGATATGAACAAAACGAGTGGGTGGCCTGCCAGCAATATCAGTCGGCGGATTGGCTCGATCTGGTTGGCTTGTGGAAAAACTATAACGAACACCTCACGCGCGTGGTGGCGGCGATCCCAGAAGAGAAACTGGGCAACCGGTGCCAGGTTGGACAAAACGAACCCGTAACCCTTGAATTTTTAATTGCTGACTACCTTCAGCATATGAAACATCATCTGGGACAGATTTTTGGGTAGTTGCTCTCCGTACTTTTTCTATTTTTTCTCGAAGGCGAGCCTGAAAGGGTTCGCCTTTTATAATGTGGGACACTTCAGCTATAGTATTGAAAAGGAAAAGCTTGGAGGACAAAAGTATGAATTCGGTACTGATTTCAACCTCACCACTGGTCAAAACCTATAGTCTCAACGAGTTTTGGGAGTTGCCCGAACCGGAAGATCACTCTAAGCGCGAACTGATTGCAGGAGTGTTATATATGGCCCCACCGCCGAATTATTCGCACGACTCAATAACCTCACGCCTCATTGATGCTTTGGTGGCGCATCGGTTTTCAATTGCTGATAAAGGAAAGCTTTACACACCACGGGCCGCAATCTGGACAAGTGGCAAAACCTATCTGGAACCTGATTTGTTTTACCTTTCCGCCGAGCTGGAGGCGACGTTAGATAAAGACTTCCGCAGTACGGCAGATTTAGTGATCGAAATTTTATCTCCAGCGTCTGAGCAATATGATCGAACGACCAAAGCTGATACCTACGGCGCGCTGGGTGTGCGTGAATTGTGGCTGGTGGACCCAACCAATCGCACCATAGAAGTGAGAACTCAGACGGGAAATGGCTTTGACAAAGGTACGGTTTTCAGTCAGGGTGAGACCATCAAATCCCAGATTTTCCCTCACCTCGACCTCCCAGTAACTCTTATCTTTGCTGATTTAGGGTAGGACCACGATTGAATGAAACACGACACAGACTGTACAGAGTTGTTCAGGAGCCTGCTGCGCGAACGAATTCTGGTTATTGATGGCGCAATGGGCACGATGATTCAAAGTTATAAGTTGCAAGAGGCCGATTATCGCGGAACTCAATTTGTTGATCACCCAGGTGATTTGAAAGGTTGCAACGATCTCCTCTCGCTTACACAGCCCCACATTATCGAAGCCATCCACCGGGCATATCTTGAAGCTGGGGCCGATATCATTGAAACCAATACCTTTAGCGCGACTTCGATTTCGATGGCTGACTATCAGCTCGAATCAGAAGTCTATGCCTTAAATGTGGCTTCGGCCCAGGTTGCGCGTCGGGCCGTCGAGGCCCAGATGGCCCTTGATGGGCGTCCAAGGTTTGTGGCGGGTTCGATGGGGCCGACCAATAAAACGGCATCGCTATCGCGTGATGTAAACAATCCAGGCCACCGGTCGGTTACCTTTGACGAGCTGGTCGAAGCCTATGCCGAACAGGCCAGGGGATTGCTGGATGGTGGTTCAGACCTGTTACTCGTGGAAACCACGTTTGACACCTTAAACCTCAAAGCTGCGCTCTTTGCGATTGACCGGATATTTGAAGAGACTGGACGCCGGGTGCCGGTGATTGCTTCGGTGACGATTACAGACCAGAGTGGGCGAACCCTTTCGGGGCAAACCCTGGCTGCGTTCTGGATTTCGGTATCGCATTTTCCATTGTTGAGCATTGGGATCAATTGCGCATTTGGGGCCAAAGAAATGCGCCCCTATGTTGAAGAACTCTCTGACATGGCGCCGATCTTTCTCACGTGCTATCCCAATGCCGGGTTGCCAAATGTGTTTGGCGGATTTGACCAGACTCCGGAGATTATGGGCGAACTGATTCAGGAGTTTGCGGCCAACGGCTGGCTCAATATTGTCGGTGGATGTTGTGGCACGACACCGCTTCATATTTCCGCGATTGCGGAGGCTGTCAAAGGGGTCACTCCACGTGTTCCTCCGGCACGTCAGTCTGTGACCCGGTTTAGCGGGTTGGAACCGCTGGTGATGCGCCCGGATATGAATTTCGTCAATATCGGTGAGCGCACCAATGTGACTGGTTCGCCGAAGTTTGCCCAGTTGATTAAGCAGGGGCAGTATGAAGAGGCGCTGGCAATTGCCCGCCAGCAGGTTGAAAATGGTGCCCAAATCATTGATATCAATATGGATGAAGGCATGCTCGATGCCGAAGCCATCATGGTCAAATTCCTGCATCTGGTGATGTCAGAACCGGATATTTCAAAAGTGCCGGTGATGATTGACAGTTCGAAATGGTCAGTCATCGAAGCCGGTCTGAAATGTGTGCAGGGGAAATGTATTGTCAATTCGATCAGTCTGAAGGAAGGCGAAGTGCCCTTCATCGAATCTGCCCGAAAAGTTCGCCGGTATGGGGCAGCGGTGGTGGTGATGGCCTTTGATGAGCAGGGGCAGGCAGACACTTATGAGCGCAAAATCGAAATTTGCGCGCGAGCCTATCGCATCCTGACCGAAAAAGTTGGGTTTCCACCAGAAGACATCATCTTTGATCCCAATATTTTGACCGTTGCCACCGGCATCGAAGAGCACAACAACTATGCGGTCAATTTCATTGAAGCCACGCGCTGGATCAAACAAAACCTGCCGCACTGCAAAGTCAGTGGCGGAGTGAGCAATATTTCATTTTCCTTTCGGGGCAATAACCCGGTGCGTGAAGCCATGCACTCGGCATTTCTCTTTCACGCCATCAAGGCCGGGCTCGACATGGGCATTGTCAATGCCGGTCAACTGGCGGTCTATGAAGAAATTCCCAAAGATTTGCTCGAACTGGTTGAAGACGTGTTGCTCAACCGTCGCCCAGACTCAACCGAACGCCTGATTACATTTGCCGAATCATTCAAACAACAGGATAAAACCCAGGTCAAAGATGCTGACTGGCGAAAAGGGACCGTCCAGGAACGATTGAGCCATGCCCTGATCAAAGGGATTGTTGAGCATATTGAAGCCGACGTCGAAGAAGCCCGCCAGTTGTATGCCCGCCCGCTGGAGGTGATCGAAGGCCCGTTGATGGATGGCATGAATATCGTCGGCGATCTGTTTGGCGCCGGAAAAATGTTTCTGCCGCAGGTGGTCAAAAGCGCCCGCGTGATGAAAAAAGCGGTGGCCGTCCTGCAGCCTTATATGGAAGCCGAAAAACAATCGAGTGGCGCCAGTCGGGCACTGGCCAGGGTCCTGATGGCCACGGTCAAGGGCGACGTTCACGACATCGGAAAAAACATCGTCGGTGTGGTGCTTGGGTGTAACAACTATGAAGTCATTGATTTAGGGGTGATGGTGCCCTGTGAAACGATTCTGAAACAGGCCCGCGAGCATCAGGTGGATATGATTGGGTTGAGCGGACTCATCACACCGTCGCTCGATGAAATGATTCACATTGCCAAAGAAATGGAGCGCCAGCAATTTCGTGTTCCGTTGCTGATTGGTGGTGCCACAACCAGCAAAATTCATACCGCCGTCAAAATTTCTCCGCATTATGGCCAACCCGTGGTCCACGTCATTGACGCTTCACGGGCGGTCGGGGTCGTTGGTCAATTGATCAATTCAGAATTAAAGATTGAATTTGCTGAAAAGAATCGGGCTGAACTCGAACAACTTCGCCAGGAGCACAGTGGCCGCACCGCACGAGCCACATCATTGACGCTCGATCAGGCCCGGATGCGGAAGCCGCGATTTGACTGGAATCAGGCTGAAATTGATGTTCCAACCCAGGTCGGGATCCAGGTTTTGACCGATTATCCGCTTGAGAAACTGGTGCCCTACATTGACTGGTCGCCGTTTTTCCATGCCTGGGAACTTCGCGGACGCTATCCGAAGATTTTCGATGATCCCGTCATTGGCGACAAAGCCCGTGAGCTTTTCGCCGATGCCCAGAAAATGCTTGAAAAAATCATTTCTGACCGGCAAATCACCGCGCATGGTGTTTTCGGGTTATTTCCGGCCAATAGCGTCGGAGATGACATCGAGGTCTACACTGACGACTCCCGAACCGAAGCGCTGGCCCGTTTTTATACCCTGCGCCAGCAATCCGAAAAATCGTCTGGTCAATCTCAACTGGCGCTGGCTGATTTTGTCGCGCCAAAAGAATCTGGCCGGGCTGACTATATTGGCGGATTTGCAGTCACGGCAGGCATTGGCATGGACGAACTCTGCCGGCAGTATGAAGCCGATCATGACGATTACAGCTCGATCCTGGTCAAAGCCCTTTCTGACCGACTGGCCGAAGCTTTTGCCGAGAGTTTGCATCAGCAGGTCCGGCACGTGTGGGGCTACGGCCAGACTGAAAACCTGAGCCCGGAAGAATTGATCAAAGAAAAGTATCGGGGCATTCGACCAGCGCCAGGATATCCGGCCCAACCGGACCACACTGAAAAACGGAGTCTCTTTGATCTGCTCCAGGTGGAGAAAAACACCGGCATTACCTTAACCGAGAGTTTTGCCATGTATCCGGCCAGTTCGGTCAGCGGTCTGTATTTTGCCCATCCGGAAGCCAAATATTTTGCTGTTGGGCGTCTGGAACGTGATCAGGTGCTCGATTACAGCCGCCGGAAAGGGATTTCGCTAGCCGAGGCCGAACGCTGGCTCAGCCCAAATCTCAATTACACCAGTCAGT
>CAZXCE010000229.1:0-12045 GCA_964639175.1 uncultured Clostridia bacterium | reverse complement strand
GCTCTAAAGAACCGGGTCTCCACGCCGAAGATAGGATGAAATTCGACTCCTACGACGTAGGCGGGTTCTATGACGAAATGTTTGGACCCGAAGGTGAGCCGCGTCCGGGGACGCGACTGCTGGCGCAACGACTCGAATCCATTCCGGAAACCGAGATTTTACAGCGCCAGCGAGCCGCCGAAGCCGCCCTGCTCAAACTCGGGATTACCTTCAACGTCTATGGCAATTCAGACGGGATTGAGAAAATTTTCCCGTTTGACATTATCCCCCGCATTGTCGAAGCCCACGAATGGGCGCCAATCGAAACGGGTCTCAAACAGCGAATTCAGGCATTGAACCTCTTTATTGACGACGTGTACCACGACCAGAAAATCATCCGTGACGGCGTCGTTCCAGAACACATCATCACGTCGAGCAAGTGCTTTTTGCGACCCTGTATGGGGCTGAACCCACCTCATGGCGTGTGGTGCCATATCACCGGAACCGACCTGGTTCGCGATGATGCGGGCCAGTTTTTCGTGCTCGAAGACAATCTCCGCTGTCCATCGGGCGTGTCGTATGTGCTCGAAAACCGGGTTGTGATGAAACGCACGTTTCCGCACGTGTTTGAAGATTCGCGGGTGCGCCCGGTCAATCAGTACCCGAGCAAACTGCTTGAGACGCTGGAGCGGCTGGCACCACATCACGTGTCTGACCCAACTGTGGTGCTGCTCACGCCTGGGGTTTACAACTCAGCCTATTTCGAACATTCCTTCCTCGCCCAGCAAATGGGTGTCCAACTGGTCGAAGGCCGTGACCTTGTGGTCGAAGATAAATATGTCTATATGCGGACCACCAAAGGGTTTCGCCGTGTGGATGTCATTTATCGCCGGATTGACGATGATTTTCTGGATCCACAGAAATTTCGACCGGATTCCATGCTCGGTGTGCCAGGTTTGATGGATGTTTACCGTTCCGGGCGGGTCGCACTGGCCAATGCTCCGGGCACGGGCGTGGCGGATGACAAGGTCATCTATGCCTATGTTCCAGCCATCATCAAGTACTACCTTGACGAAGACCCGATTTTACCTAATGTTCCAACCTATCTGTGCAGCAATGAACAGCAATTGCAGCACGTACTGGCCAATCTTGACAAGCTGGTGGTGAAAACGGCCAATGGGTCAGGAGGCTACGGCATGCTGGTCGGCCCCTGCGCCAGTGCGGCAGAACGCGCCGCATTTGCCGATGCCGTGCGCGCCAATCCCCGCGAATACATTGCCCAACCGACGCTCCAACTTTCGCGGGTGCCAACCTTGATTGGGAATCACCTCGAAGGCCGCCACGTTGATTTGCGACCCTATGTGCTCTATGGAGAAGAGATTTACGTGCTTCCAGGTGGGTTGACGCGAGTGGCCTTGACCAAAGGTTCGCTGGTGGTCAATTCGTCTCAGGGCGGTGGGAGCAAGGATACGTGGGTCTTGTCCGAATAGTGGGGTTGAAGAATTTGGGCCTGGGGCTGAGGGCTGGAGATTTGCAAGCTCAGAGTTGAACAATCTCCTGCGAGTCCGTTTTTTGTCCTTTCGGTCCTTTTTGTCCTTTTCGTCATTTATTTTTTGAGGGAGAAGCCATGCTAAGTCGTGTTGCTGATTCGATCTACTGGATGAGCCGCTCTATTGAACGGGCAGAGAACGTCGCCCGCTTTGTGGATGTCACCTTAAACTTGATGCTCGATTTGCCGGAAGCAACGGTGGATCAGTGGCGACCGATTGTGGATACCAGCGGCGATTTTCAGCTTTTTCGCCAGCTTGGCTACGAAGCCACGGAAGACAACGTCGTTCGCTTCCTGACCTTTGACGAACGCAACCCCAATTCGATTCTGTCGTGTTTGCAGGCCGCGCGGGAAAATGCCCGGTCAGTCAGGTCGGTGATTTCGTCGGAAATGTGGGAGCAACTCAATACTTTTTACCTGATGGTCAAGGAAGCGGCAGCCGCGCCGGGTCATCTGGATCACCATTCGTTTTTCTCACGGGTCAAACTGGCGAGCCATTTGTTTGTCGGCGTGACCGACGCCACCATGTCGCACGGCGAAGCCTGGCACTTTAACCGGCTGGGCCGATTGCAGGAGCGGGCTGACAAAACGTCGCGGATTCTGGATGTGAAGTATTTTCTGCTGCTGCCGAGTCCAAACTACGTGGGAACGGCACTCGATGACGTGCAGTGGTCGGCGTTGTTAAAATCGGCCAGTGCCCTCGAAATGTACCGCAAACGCTATGGCCGGATTGCTCCGGGCGATATTGCCGAGTTCTTGATTTTGGATCGCGAATTTCCACGTGCGATTCGATTTTGCCTGTTTCGTTGTGAAGAATCCCTGCGCGGGATTTCGGGCTCACTCCCTGGAACCTACAGCAACACACCGGAAAGAAAACTTGGGCGCTTGCGTTCCGAACTCGATTGCACCACGATAGAGGAAATCATCGGCGCCGGGCTGCACGAATTTCTGGACCGATTTCAAGCCGACCTGAATGCCGTGGGAGACAGCATCTTTGAAGCCTTCTTCGCCATGCGCCCGATGAGCCAAACCGCCATTCAACAATAAGGACTCTTTACCAATGACATTTTGCCTGGGCATTGCCGTCCAAGACGGATTGATTGGAATTGCAGACACCCGGATCACAACCGGAATGGAAATGAGTTCATCGCGCAAACTCGTCACCCGCCAGTTTGACAACAACGCCTTGTTTTTGATGACATCCGGCTTGCGCTCCACTCGTGATAAAGCCGTGATGTATTTTGACGAATATCTCAATGACGAAGGCCGAACATTCGACAAATTGCACAAAGCCGTCAGTGCCTATTGTGGGTTTGTGCGGCAGGTGGCTGATGAAGACCAGGCTTCGCTCTCACGGAGCGGCCTGTTTTTCGACCTGCACACGTTAATTGGTGGCCAGTTTGAAAAAGACGAGACCCACAAATTGTATCTGGTGTATCCGCAAGGCAACTGGGTTGAAATCCTGACCGACACGCCGTTTTGCATCATTGGCCGCTCAGCCTATGGGAAACCGCTGCTGGATCGGATGCTGACGTATCCGACCAGCCTGGAACATGCGCTCAACATTGGGTTTCTGGCGTTTGATTCGACCTGCACCAGCGTGACCGAAGTTGATTTTCCGATTGATATTGCCCTCTATCGCACCGGCTCGTTTGCGATTTCCGAACATCGCTTTGCCCAAAATGAACTGCAGGAAGCTTCTGAATGGTGGCACACCCGGCTCAGTGAACTGGTCAAAGACGCACCATCAAACTGGGCGAAAAAGTTCTTTTCAAAAACCGAAGCAGCTCATTCCTGAACCAATCAGCGACAAAAGACTTAAAAACCAGAGTCAAGAAAAAACCAAAAAAACAGGAAAAACAAAAACGACCAGCAAGAGCTGACTGAAACCCTGGAAACTGATAAGGCTGTTTTTCCTTTTTGTTCTTTCAATACCCTTCCCCCTCAATTACTAGCACCCAAGTGCCACCGCAATTTCCACGGTATGAATGACCTGCCAGGTATCGCCGTCTTTGGCCTTGATTCGAAGTCGAATGGTACTTACTTCAGGGCCATAAAGCAGATCTTTCCCCTGTGGTTTTTGCTTTACAATGCGTAACCACCTTTCCTCATTTTGAGAATAGAGATCCCCATACGTCATTTTATTTTTTTTCTCCTGAGCGATGATCGCCTGATACAACTCCTCCCTGGTATAAGCAGGAAATCGGCTCATATCTTTTTCTGTAAGGGGATTTCCTCGGAAAACATCTGGTTGGAGTGAAGTGAGTTCAACCCAGGGAGACACCCCATGTTTCCAATTTAAAAGATCAAGATGTGGCCCCTCGTCACTGATTGTCATACTGGTCTCGATTTGTTGTTCAACTTTTAATTTTCTGGCGTCTCCGGGTTTGGGTTTGAGCCGGATTCTTACATTTTCATATGGGCCTTCCATCCCCATATCAAATTTTACAAGCGCTGCGGGATTCTTTTGAAAGAGTCGCCATTTTTCTTTATCCCACTGACCTTTTCCGGTGATTTCAATCCACTGAAGCTGAGGATTGGAAATCTCAGGTTGTCGTGGATAAAACCTGGCGCTTACTCCAAGCCCACTAATTCCTATCAATATCAAGCACATCAAACTGAGTGCCAGCAAGAATTTCAGATTTCTATTGAATGTCATAAGTTACCTCAACGGGTCCGTTACACCCTTTGCTGCAGTCGGAATCGAATCTGGAGACTTACCCCAATACCACATGTAAGTGATCATTGTGTTTGGCTTTGTACTTCACAATCCCTTTGAGACCAGGAGCGTTGTAAAGTGCTTCATCATTAAAATTTATCTCTCTCACTGGAAATAATTTCACAATGAGTTGAATCAGTTCTTTCGTCAGCGCCCGATCATAGACAGGATCGCTATACAATACGTTTGCTCCTGGCCCCCACTTTGAGTCTTTTCGAATTGGCCTCATGTCAATTGTTTTGCCATCTCGATGTGAACCATGCGGCGGAAAAGAGATTCCGCCAGGTCGACTGATATCGCCAACCTGGATTGGACGAGAGGGATGTTGACGATACCACTCTCGACCCAGTGTCCGTAGACGTTCAATCGTTTCCCGAGTCCCGATTTGATCAGGCATTTTTTCAATATTCCCTTTGCTGCCTGGATGAAACCGGTTGTACGTCACAAAGCCCAGACCTCGCTCTGGTAACTCCCAGCGAACCTCACGGTTGCCGCCTTTTGGTATTTCAGCATCGGTTAGTTCGCGTGGCGATGGTCCTTCAGCCGTCCAGGGACCAGCCACCCTTACGCCAGTCACAAATGCTGATTGCTGAACCCGTTGCTTGATTGAATCCGCCGATTCACGCAGGTTTGGTGGCCGGTTTGTGGTTGGGTCAGCGTTAAACAACAGCGCCGCAAACGTTTCATCGCCTGGTTTTACTCGACCTAAAGATCGCTGTGAAATACCTCGAACTTTGGCCCGTTGAAAGGCAATCAAGGCCTGTTCCACTCTCCAATCCCAATCACTGTTTTCGACAACGGTTTGCATTCCAGGAACATTCTTGACATTTAAATTCAACAATTTTTGGATCTCAAGTACATCTCCTTGACGATTCCGCTCACCCTTTCCAACATTGGCTTGCAACATCTGATTTTAAACTCCTTATTCAATTTAAATTTCGTTTGGCCAGCGAAATTTAATTTTCACGGCCAGTAAACTGAGTAAGGGCAAATGTCGGGCCAAAAACGATTGGGCCGGAAAGTTCAATTTGAACTTCCCGGCCCTTTGTTTTTCACGGTCGTCTTTCTGGAAGGAATAAATGCCATTTCCTCGCTGGCTCAGAGAACTCACTCCTCTTCCGGTTCGAAAGGCAGGGAGGAAATGGCAAACTTGAAAGAACCGATTGAATGTAGAATGTAGAATGTAGAAAATAAGCGGCTTAACTCTTATTTTTCATTCTTCATTCTTCATTCTTCATTCTTCATTTGGTTAGTTGGCTCGCCCGCCTGATTTGCGCAGGGAGACATCACCCGAGGCTGACTTGATTGAAATCCGCATTCCGCCATTGCCAATGCTGCCCCGAGCCGTGGCGCCGGGGCCGTATTCGCGCTTTTCAACGTTGAGCGAGAAATCTGAATGCACATCGCCGCTCACCGTGGCCATATCGACCTGAGCGCCCAGATTTCCTGGGACACGGACATCAACATCGCCGCTGGCTGAAGCAAATTCCATTTTTCCGCTCGCATTGGACAGATTTGTAATGTTGACTTTGACATCGCCGCTGGCAGTTTTGGCGCTGACCAGCCCTTCGGCGTCATCCACCAGCACATCGCCGCTGGCTGTCGCGACGTCAATGTCGCCTGAAGAATTGACGACTCGCACATCCCCGCTGGCCGACTTGGCGTCAATATCACCCGTGACTTCTTCCAGGGAAATATCGCCGCTGGCGGTGGCAATTTTGTCAAACTGGAATTTGGTTGATTTGGGAACCTGGACTTCAAAGTTGACGCTGGCGTCACAGTTGCAATTTTGGGGATATTTGACCCGGAGTTCGACCCGGTTGCCGCTGCTCAGGTCTTCGATTTCAACGCGGTCAGCGTCGCGACCTTCTTTGGTGGCGGTCACCTGGACGGTCTCGCCGCCATAGCCATGAATTTTGATGTCGCCTGAAACATTTTTGACGCTGATGCTGCCACCGGTTGACAGCGGGTAGGATTTTTGGAAGTTTTGAGCCATCGCAACGCCAGAAGCGGCGATCATCAGAACAAGTGCGAATGCAAAATGGGAAAATTGTTTTTTCATCCTATCTTCGGCGTGGATACTCGGTTCTTTAGAGCCGAGAGGAAACGCCGCTCCTTTATTGTGAGAAGTTGAAGTGGAAGTGGAAGTGAAAGTGGAAGGATTTGACTCCTCCCACTTGTGACTCTTGAGAGTAAAAAAACTCTCAAACATCCCCTTTCGGGGAGTAGCGCGTACCGGTCCGGCTGTAACCGCTGACCGGATTCGACTTCCTCTCGACCGGATTGAGGAAGGTTTAGCGTGATAAGCACTGGAACTGACTCCCATTCCTGTTTAACCTATCACCGTAGAGCAGCGAACTGAGGCGGCATTCGCCGGTACCTAATTTCTTCCCAATCGTTTCCCGTGATTTGCACGGGGGTCTGGTCAAGTGAAACTTGAATGAGTCTACCAATGTCGGCTATCTGTTAGGATCGCGTCGTGGGTACACGACTCAAGCTTGGCCCTTGAGGGCCGAGTCCCTTGACATTGTCTCCTCGGGGATTCCTTATCAAATGTGTTTTGATTCTCTTGACCTGTTGCCCGAGTGTGTGTGAGACAATTAAAAAAAGTTGCAGAAAAAATTTCACGAAACCGAGTCAGTAGTCAGTAGTCAGTAGTCAGTAGTCCAAACCCAGGTATTTCAGTCTGCAAGAACCTTGAAAAGAATTCTTTGCAAATGACTCAAAAGGAACCAACTAGACTTAACAAGCAACTCAAAATCCCAACACTCGACTACTGACTACTGACCACTGACCACTGACTAAGACCGAAGGTGGTGCTATGGATTGGGAACACTGGTGGCAAGATGTACTTGAGGATATTGAAACCTGGTGTCGGAACAAATCTCCGATCTGGCGGGCGATATTGCTGCTCTATTTCGGATATGCCGGTGTCCATTCGGTGTTTGATCCGGAATATCAAAATTTCTTTTCAGGCATTACTTTTGGCATTCACGAACTCGGCCACGTCTTGTTTAGCTTTGCCGGGTTGTTCATTTCGGTTTTGGGCGGGAGTCTGGCTCAGGTTGCGGCACCACTCATCGTCATCGGGGGGTTTCTCCGCCAGCGTGATTATTTTGCCGTGACAATTGGCAGTAGCTGGCTCTCGCTCAGTCTTTCCAACCTCGCCACCTATGTCGGAGACGCCCGCGCTCAAAGCCTGCCGTTGCTGGGCTTAACCGATGATCCGATCCACGACTGGCACTATTTGTTGTCAGCACTGGGGTTGCTCAATTTTGACACTAAACTGGCGCTTCTGATTCGCGTGCTGGCTCTGGGCATAATTCTGGCATCTGTGGCCAGCGGCGCCTGGATTTGTTACCGAATGCACGTGCTGTCTCAAAAGGGATAAGCTTCAGCCAGAAACGCGTTGAGATGGTCTGCCGTCAAATAGTCGCCGGGATCAACCGCGCTCCGACTGGCCAGAACCTGGAGCGCTTCACCGCCTGGATCCCCAAGTGATGAAAGGACCATCAGGGCTTCGCGAAAATCTTCCATTTCGGTATAGCGATTGATCGTGATCAGACATCGCAAGCCAGCCTGGGTGGCGGCAAGTAACCCGTAGCGGGAATCTTCAATCACGAGCGTTTGCCGGGGGTCGAGGCCCAACTCATCAATGGCCAGATGGTAAATATCCGGAAACGGCTTTTTTCGATCTACTGAATCCCCAGCCAGCACCAGCGCAAACCGGTCTGCCAGTGAGGGGCCAACACTATGCCGCAGCACGGCGCCCACAGCGTCAGGCGCACTGGTTGAGGCCACCGCCAGTTGCCAGCCATCCGCCACGGCTTCAGTCAACAACCTCAGGACCCCAGGCCGTGGAGCAATCCGCCCCGAAGCCAGAATCTCGGCATAAATCTGGGTTTTCCGGCGATGCCAGCGCTCAACTTCGGCCAGTTGCTCAGTTTCGTCATCAGAAAGCCCAAGCTGCGCCACAAAATCTGGCGTCAATAAACTGGCCAGCCGTTCTTTTCCACCGTTAATCGCCAGATGGGCGCCATATTCCTGAGCTGACCATTTCACTGGCAGGCCAAACTCTTCAAACATCTGATTAAAGGCAGGTAAATGCCCAAATGGCTCAGTGTCGGCTAACGTTCCATCGCAATCGAAAATCAGGGTTTTTGTCATGGGGGTTCAGGGTTTGAAGAACCAGGGCTGAGGGCTGAAAACCCAGGTTCGAGTTCAAGATTTTTGTGATTTTGGTCCTTTTCATCTTTTTTTGTCTTTTTCAGCAACCAAAAACAACCTTATCCGGAATTTAAACCTCAGAAAAGTGAAATTTCATGTTACGTCGTTGTTAAATTTGTGTTACAACATAACAGCAAATTGCTGTGGCCTTGCAAGCCGATATTACATCTCAATGGAAGGAGGGGCTTTCAGAAATGAATCAGACCTTCAACGTTCGTTCCGCAGCTTCGTCTGAAGCTACCATGCCGCTTCCACACCAAACAGGGGCTGAACAGCAACAATCGATTTTGCCTAATTTCCTTGAATTAGGTCTCGCGATGTTTGGTGGATTGTTTATCCTGTTGCTCGGTATCTGTCTTGACCCTAATCACCTCGGCATCCTGGAGCTCCTCCGGTAAGGCATATCGCCCCACACAAGAGCAACTGTCACAGGATCAGATTTAACCTCTGGCCGGCTTGAGTCCCACTCAAGCCGGCCATTCGTTTTTCCCTGCCATCATCGGTCAAGTTGGTGATGACGAACTAAACTTCAAGCCCAAAATCCCAACCACAATCAAACCAATGCAGAGAATGCGGGCAAGTTCACGGGGTTCGTTAAAGAGCACCATTCCCAGGATCGCCGTTCCCACGGCGCCGATTCCGGTCCACACCGCATAGCCCGTGCCCACCGGAAGCGTTCGCATGGCCAGCGAAAGCAGAAAGAAGCTGACGCCCATTGCGGCCAGCGTCCCAACGCTCGGCCAAAATTTGGTAAATCCTTCGCAGTATTTCAGCCCAATCGCCCACACGACTTCGAGCAAACCAGCAATAATCAAATAGGTCCAGGCCATGCTTCCTCCTGAGTCTTCAAAAGCTACTTTTTTCGTTGTTTCAAACCGGAGAAGGCGCCGGCCAGAATCACCCCAGCCAGTGCGATTCCCGTGATAGAGAGTCCCCACTTGAGACGTACCGGCTCAAACCGGAACTCGACCTGATGTTCACCAGCCGTCAATTTGACCGCCCGCAACGCATGGTCAGCCCGCCAGAGGGGTTGTTTCACGCCGTCAATGTACACATTCCAGCCCGGATAGTAGGTATCAGACACTACCAGCACCCCACCCGAAGCGCTTTTCGCGGCAATGTGAATGGTGTTGTTTTGATACCTCACCATTTTGACAAAATCGTCGGGTGCTGGACGATACAGAATTTCGCCTTGGGCACCTTCTCCTTGAACATAGGCCGTTTGCAGCGGGTCAAACCCTGGAGCTTTGATCAATTTCACAACCTCATCCGGGGTTGTGTCTTTCTTGCGCGCAAGCGGCGTGTCAGGCATCCCAATCGCACGGGGAACAAAAAATGCGCGGGGTTTGGCTTTTGGATTTTCGTAAATCCGCACCCCTTCTCCGACGAAGCGTTCAACGTAGTGTTCCGGCACAAACGGCGTGTCGTCGTTGGTAATCAGGTATTTCACATTCCACAGGTCATACCAGGATGACTGGAGGGGGTCAAAAACCACATGGCTCAGGTAGTTCTGACTCTGGACAGCAGAAGCCATTTCCCGATACCAGCGTGGAAACAACTGATCTTTGCCGCTGATGGTCTGAATGCGATAAGGCACCAGAGTATTTGGCGGAGCGACAATTTTTCGGAACTGGCTGACCTGTCCCTTGGTGCTGAAATTCGCCGGGGCGACGACAACCCGAAACACATCCGGGTCAGATTGCAAAAATGTAGTCGCGGCACTCGGGTGATAAACCAGTGACCGGGGGTAGCTTTCATTCAACTGACTGGCATTCCATCCCAAATCCACCACAGCGACCACCAGCAGCACCGCGCAAAACACTGGCTGGCTTAAGCGTCCACGCCGCCAGGCAAGAAACAGCGCAAACACCACGCCAAAAAACACGAGCGGGATCAACGTTCCTGGGAAATAGTCTACATTGGTGAGGTCAAAGTTTTCCGAAATGGCCAGCGGTGCCCGGATCATTCGCCGCAAACTGTTGTAGTGAAACATCATTCCCTGATACCAGCCGGTCTGGGCAACGGCTGAAACCAGGGTGATGGCCAGTCCCATCATCGAGAGATAGAACAGCCCCAGGCGTTTGATCCAACGAGTAAAACCATCCAGGACATCGCCTTCAAGATGCAACAGAAAGTGCAATCCGTAGGCCACCACGGCGGCAGTTGAAAAGGTAAACAGTACACTCACCCGATTGGTCACCCGGATGGTCTGCAAAACCGGAATGTATTGGGTGATATAGACATAGAGTGGCACCGCACACATCACAAACGTCGAGAAAACCAGCAGAAACAGAAAATACCCCAGTCGCAGCCGGTCTTCAGTCAGTAAAGCCGAGACTTTCCGTCGGACCCACCACACATAGCCGCCGAAACTCCCCAGCAACACGCCACTCAGACCAAAATACACGGTGTGGGCATGGGAAACACCGATTCCGACAAACAGCACTGCAAATTTGGGGTCATAGGCTTCGCCAAACACGTGCGGGAGTAACGCCGTGATGAGATACCAGGGTGGCAGCCAGTTTGGCGCCAGTTCAGTTGGAACAATTTTTCGATTTGAATACCCAAGCAGTTCAAAAATCGGCATCCATTGGGCCGCCGAAAGAGCCATGCCCACCACCAGCGAAATCACCAGCAATTTTGCAACCGGTACCCTTGCCAGCCACTGATTTTCTGAACTGGAAGCTTTGAATTTCGGATTGAAGAGTGCCTGAAACCCATAGTAGGTCACGATGGCGCCGAGATAGTAAATTTGATTTGGCATATAGCCACAGTAAAACTGCATGGCCAGACAGGCACCGGCGCCAACTGCCGCCCAGTGTGAACCGCGTTCAATCGCCCGATCCAGACTCAAAAAAATCAGCGGCAGCCACATCAACCCACCAAGCCACCCCGAACTGGTCACGTGAAAAATCGTCAGGCTGGCAAACATAAAGGTCATCGCCCCGAAAAGTGCAGGAAACGGACCAAGGCGAAGGTTGATAAAAAACAAATAGGTAAACAGCCCCATTAAAAAGAGTTGCAGCAGACAGGTCAGGTCATAGGCACGAGGAACATCAAACACCCGGTACAACACATTGAATGGCGAAAACATGCGAAACACACCATCCGCATACATTGGATGCCCGCCCAGATTGTAGGGGCTCCACATTGGCCATTCACCCCGCTTGTAAGAATCCACCAGAAAATATTCGCGGGTGATGTAGGTATCAGTGATGTCGCGTCGGTTGTAAGAATGTCCAAGATAAGTTGGTCCGCTCCCACCCCACGGAAGCTGGTTTTGGAGCGTTGCCGCATCAACCATGGTTTCTCCGAGAAAAACCACTCGCCAAAACATTCCAGTCACCAGGATTAAGAGCACCAGCGCCGCAGCCAGATGGGCCATTTTCGGACGCGCTTCGAAATAAGATTGAACGGAAGAAAACATAGAAAGGCAGTCAGTAGTCAGTAGTCAGTAGTCAGTAGTCAGTTATGCAAATGAAGAGTTGGACAGTGCGTGAGAAAGTTGGCGACTGTATCGCTTTGAGCCACTTCAAACAAGGGGCTTAGGAAGGAGACGGCTGTCAGTACC
>CAZXCE010000228.1:0-12062 GCA_964639175.1 uncultured Clostridia bacterium | reverse complement strand
GTTGACGAAACGCCAGGTCTGTATCGTTGACCCAATCAAAGTTGTTGAGCAGATGGGCAAGTTTCCACTCCCGGTCGAAGTTGTTCCCTTTGGTTGGGAAGTGGTCGCCCATCGCATTACCGCTCTGGGTGGCAAGTACACCTTGCGGCAGACCAAAGAGGCGGAGCCAAAGACCTATGTGACCGACAACGGCAACTACATTCTGGATTGCGATTTCTACCCGATTACCGATGCTCCAGCCCTGGAACAAACCATCAAAATGATGCCCGGCGTGGTCGAAGTCGGCCTGTTTATCCAGATGGCTCACACGCTCATCATCGGGAATGAAGACGGCACCTGCACTGTGAAAGAGCGGGACTCTTAACTTTCATACCAAGCACTATTTCGAGGAAGGCACACCACAATGAACGAACTTATGCACCGCACGCTCCGGGCAACGGATCCGGAAATCGCCGAAGCCATTTACAATGAAAACCGCCGACTGGCATCGGGTTTGGAAATGATTGCTTCGGAAAACTACACCAGCGAAGCCGTGATGACGGCGATGGGCTCGGTTTTTACCAACAAGTATGCCGAAGGCTACCCTGGACGGCGTTACTACGGCGGCTGTGAATTTGTGGACATTGCCGAACGCCTCGCAATTGACCGTGCGAAACAGATGTTTGGCGCGGCTCATGCCAATGTCCAGCCACATTCGGGTGCCCAGGCAAACATGTCGGTGTTCCTGTCGGTGCTCAAACCGGGAGACACGGTGATGGGCATGGACCTGTCACACGGTGGACACCTCACGCACGGCCACAAACTGAATTTTTCAGGGATTACCTACAACATCGTGAGTTACGGAGTGCATCCGGAAACGGAACGGATTGACTACGATGCGCTGGCAGCCCTGGCCGAACAGCACAAACCCAAAATGATCATCTGTGGCGCGAGCGCCTATCCACGCCAGATTGATTTTGCCCGGATTGGTGAAATTGCCCGGTCAGTGGGTGCCTACTCAATGGCGGATATTGCCCACATTGCCGGACTGGTGGTGGCCGGCGAACATCCAAGCCCGATTGAGCACATGGATTTTGTGACCACCACGACTCATAAAACCCTGCGTGGACCACGCGGCGGGCTGATTATGTGCAAGGAAGAACACGCCAAAATCATTGACCGCTCGGTGTTTCCTGGCGTTCAGGGCGGGCCGTTGATGCATGTGATTGCCGCAAAAGCAGTTTGCTTTAAAGAAGCGCTCGAACCAGCTTTTAAGGAATATCAACAGCAGGTCGTGCGCAATGCCAGCGTGCTGGCTGAAACAATTGCCGCCGCCGGATTCCGGATTGTGTCGGGAGGAACAGATAATCACCTGTTGCTGGTGGATGTATTCAGCAAAGGCATCACGGGCAAAGTCGCGGAAAAAGTCCTCGAACACGCCGCAATCACCGTCAACAAAAACACGATTCCGTTTGATAAGAACCCACCGCTCGTCGGAAGCGGCATCCGCATTGGCACACCAGCACTGACCACCCGTGGCATGAAAGAAGATGATATGCGGCTAGTTGGCGGCCTGATCTGCGAAGTCCTGGCGGATGTTGAAAATACCGCCGTCCAGGAAGATGTCAAACGACGAGTCGAAGAACTCACCACGCGCTTCCCGATCTATCAAAGCCGAATGACCGCCTACGAAGCTGAAACCCAGCAAATGGCCGCACATTCGTGATACCAGTCAGTAGTCGGTAATCAGTAGTCAGTGGTTCAGTAAATCCAGTTTTTTGAACCATTTGACTACCTGCGAAGGAAAAAAGTGAAGAGTTCCACCTGAAGGCGGAACTCTTCACTTTTTCCAAACATCCTGCCCTACTCACGGAGTCACACAATGACACGCGAAGCTTACGGCGTTTTTGAAGGCGGCGGCGTCAAAGGCATTGCCCTGGTCGGAGCACTCAAAGCGGCGGAAGAACTTGGGTTTACCTTTCGTGCCGTCGCGGGCACCTCCGCCGGAGCTATCGTCGCCTCACTGGTCGCAGCCGGATATACGGCGGACGAGTTGCGGTCTATCTTGATGGAAAAGGATTTCAAAGAGTTCAAGGACCCAGTGAGCGGATGGATTCCTGGGGCAAATATTGCCCAGGTTTGGAATAAAATGGGTTTTTACAAAGGTGACCATTTTCACACCTGGATTCGTGAGAAGCTGGCTTCGAAATTTTTTGATTCCAAGAAGAAATCGCTTACTTTCAAGAAGTTATTTGAAAAAACAGGCATTCCATTGACAGTGGTGGCCATTGAACTTATCAGTCAGGAAGTCAGAGCTTTTGAAAGTAGCCGCAATGAAACAATACACGTTGCGGATGCAGTGCGAATGTCAATGAGCATTCCTTTTTTCTTTGTCCCCTATCGGCTTGGAACTGAACTGTACGTTGATGGAGGTGTGCTCAGTAACTTCCCGGCCTGGGTTTTTAAAAACACCCAATTGACCGACCCGTTGCCCATCCTGGGGTTTTGCTTTGAACGCCCTGATGCGAATGATGTAATAACTGATTTAAAAGAATTTAGCCTGGCTCTCGTTGGAACTGTTCAGAAAGTAAGTGAACAACTCTTGAATGAAAACACCTCGGGAATTACTCAAATTAACCTGCCAACCTGCGGCATCAGCACAACAGATTTCGATTTGACGGAAAAGCAAAAAGAAAATCTATATCGGGCAGGGTATGAAAACGCCAGAAAACAATTGGAGTTATTCTTACAGAATCCCACACCGGAAGAACTGACCAAGTCAAAAGATTCTTAAGAGAGGTGAAGTCTCTCTATGCAATAAGATTATGGAGGCGAGATACAATGTCTTCACAAAACCCATTTAATTATCTGTCACCGATTACCAATCCAGCCGATTTCTTCAACCGGGAGAGTCTGAAAGAGGAATTAAAGGCGCTTCTGGCGAAAGGTTCAAGCTGCCAGATCATTGCGACACGCTCTGGGTATGGAAAAACATCTCTGCTTCGCTGCCTTGGTGGGTTTGCTCAGGAGTGGGATCCATCCTATGTCACCGCCTACCTTGATATGAACGAGGCCGACTGCCGAACCCCATCCGGTTTTGTGAAAGCTGCGGAAGCTGGCTGGGGTGACCGCGCTCGTGCTGCCAAATATAAAGATCCACGAAACATGGAAACCCTTCTGTCGGTCCCCCAACTGGCGAATCGGGTGCAACATTTGCGCAAATCCGGGAAACGCCCGGTCTTATTGCTCGATAACTTTGAAGCGGTGGCCAGGTTCCCGACCGAGTTCGACAGGGATTTCTACCTTGATCTTCGCCACATTGCGGGTATTGGATTGTCGTTTGTGGCTACGTCAGAACAACCCATCCACGAAGTGGTTTACCCGCGCAACCCGATTGTGTCCGCCTTTTCCAACATCTTCCGTACCGCCTATCTCTTTCGGTTCAACGAAGAAGACTCCCACGATTTTGTCGCCCTTGAGCGCCCAGGTGTTCCCAAATTCACCGAAGAAGAAAAACAGGCGATTTTGGAGTTCGCCAAAGACCACCCGATGCGACTCCAAATCGCGTGCCATTTTGTGCTGGAAGCCAAACTCAACGGCACCAGCCTGACCACTGGCATTCTCAAAGCCATGGCCGCCGCCGATTCCCGACACGCCGCATAAAACAAGGGATGAGGGATGAAGGATGAGAGATGAAAGAAATAACCTTTTGCCTATCAATAGAATAGGATACACCAGGATAAGGTTTTAGGCCCTGCGGGTCTAAAACCACTCCGCATCTGGCACCGTAAACCCTGGCTCACT
This sequence comes from uncultured Clostridia bacterium, assembly GCA_964639175.1. Taxonomy (GTDB): domain Bacteria; phylum Acidobacteriota; class Blastocatellia; order Chloracidobacteriales; family Chloracidobacteriaceae; genus JACQXX01. The sequence continues at coordinate 8,279 of CAZXCE010000228.1, read as the reverse complement.
CTTCACCCTCTAACTTGTTCTAATTTCAACAACATATGGGCGTTTACCTTCGCTGGGCATGCTGGCAATTGTTTCTCATCCTCTTTCAGCCTTCGCGGTTCAGTCGCCAAGTGGAAGGAATTTGGCTTGAAAAGCCCAATCTGTCTTTCAAAGAGCGTTTTTTCTATATGGGGAAAATGGCTCCAGTAATGGCAGTTATAGGGTTTGGAGGAAGTCTGCTTACTGGTCTAGTTTGTAAGGTTTATGGAATTAACTACAACTGGTTAGAATCCTGGAAATGGGCTTTTTTATCCATAGTGTTTGGCATGGTAGCTGGCGGTGTAGTTGGGGTGATGTTTGGGGTCGTAGTTGGCATGATGGGTAGCGTACTGAGTGGTGTGGTGAGAGGTGTGGCAGTTGATAGTGTATTGAGAGGACTGGTAACTAATGTAGCGTCAGGTGTGATGTTTGGTGTGATGTTTGGTGTGATGTTTGGCGTGGGGTTTGGCCTGATGACAGGTGTGGGAAATGGTATGTTGTCTGGCAAGGAGCAAGGTCTAATGGTTGGCGTAGCACATGGTGTAGCGTATATATCAAGCTATTTTAGGCTTGTAACCTACCCAATCAATGCTGTGCTTTCAACAGTGAGTTATTTCAGAGCTAAACAAAACCCTCAAGCTGTTTTTCGTGCCTGGCGATGGTGCCCGGTTTCCTGGAATGAAATGATCTGGCTCCCTTTGCCATATCTCAGTGACCTGCTGGTATTGATGACGAAACAGCACCGTGAAGAGGGTTTTCGTCAAATTGCGTTTGTTGCGGCTGAACGCAAACTCCAACGTCGTGCCGCACTTTCGGCACTGACTGAAATTGCAGTCAGTGATTTGTACGTTACAACTGCGCCGGAACTGGCCAATATTTCGGAGACGCTCAAGTGGACAACCAATGCTCCGGCAGAATTGCCAAAAGAATTGACCGATGCCCTGCCGCAATTTGATCGAATTGCCCAGCAAGTTGGTCAATTTATTGAACTTCGCTCCCCGAATCGTAAACAGAAAGCACTTGACCAGGCACTTTCTGAAGCGGAATCACTCCAAAAAAGCCTGATTGTGGCACGTGGAGAGTTGGTGCCACGATTGCTGCAAGTCGCCAATGAGTGGCAGGCACTTATCAAAACCGAACGGCAGGCGCTACAGGCTGATATCGAAGCCAGACGCGGAATTCCAAACCCGTTTGTCTTTGGAAACCCAGTGGCCGAACCTGAATACAACGTTTTCACCGGACGCCAGGACATTGCCGGTCAGATCGAAGAAACCCTTCTCAATTCTGCAAACCTGCCAACCCTGCTGCTCTTTGGCCCACGACGCATGGGAAAAACCAGTATTTTGAATCAGCTTCCACGGTTGCTTGGACCCGATTTCGCCCCAGCGATGGTTGATTGTCAGGCGCCAGCCGTGCGGGAAAGCGCCAGTGCATTGCTTCGGTATGTCTCAGAAATAGTGAGTGAAACGCTGCAACGCCGCCGAATTCTGATTGACCCGCTTTCGGTTGAAGCGCTGAAAAGCGAACCGTTCGGAGTTTTTGAGAAATGGTTGACCAAAGTTGAGAAAGCCCTCCCCGAACAAATGCGGGTGCTCCTGTGTCTGGACGAATATGAACGGCTGCAAACGGCGGTTGATGCCGGGTGGGGTGCGTACGTGTTGGATTTGCTCCGAAGTACCTTTCAGCATCGGCGGCGCATCGCGATGATGTTTACCGGCGCGCATCGTTTTGCCGAACTTGGCCCGGCCTGGACAGATCGGTTTATCAGTGCGCGAAATATCCGCGTGAGTTTTCTCAAACCTGACGAAGTCGTGCCGCTTCTGACCAAACCAGTTCCTGATTTTGATATGACCTATGCCGACGGAGCACTTCAGGCCATCCTCTCCGCGACGAACGGACAACCCTTTCTAATTCAAGGAATTGGCTTTGAACTCGTGCAGTTTCTGAACGAAGGTAAACGCAAACAGGCAACCATCACCGATGTCGAAGAAGCCATTTCACGAACGCTTTTGAGCGGCGATGCCTACTTTTTCAATGTCTGGAGTGATGCAGGCGAAGATGGACAGGCAATTTTGCAGGCCGTGGCGACCAGTTCGCCAGTTCCAAATTTCCCGAAAGCCATGCGCTGGCTCAAAGACCACGACGTTTTGACCGCTGAAGGACGCTTCGCCGTGCCAATGGTCGAACGGTGGGTCAAGACACAAATCAATACAATTTAGGGTTCAGGGTTCTCCGTTGCGGAGATTCTTCATTCTCACTTCTTCACAGCCTTCCAACAGCAGGTGAAGGCTGGCTCGCCACGACTGAGCAGAAAGCTCCAGCCGTGGTTGCCGGGCGCGAGCGTGAACTCGTGCTCCACGCCGGCATCGGTCAGAATCTGATTCAAGAGCTTGTTGCCGACATCAAACCCATAGCGGTCTTCGCTTCCCACATCAAAATAAATCTTCAATTTCTTGAGCTTCGCGGCGTTGGTTTTGGCCAGGTAGAGCGGATTGTTTTCCTGGAAAAATGAAGTATCCGGCGGATTGCCATAGAGTTCAGTGGCGATTTTGTAGCGGTACTGGCCGCGCATATCTGACGCTGAAGTTGGCGGTTTTGGCGCTTCTTCAAAAAGCGCGGCACAGTGGGTCACGACACCGGAAAAGAGTTCCGGATGCTTGAAGGCAATCAAAAGCGCTCCGTATCCCCCCATCGAAATCCCCTCAATCAAACGATGCTCAGGTTTGGCAATCGTCCGAAAGCTCTTATCAACAAAGGGGATAAAGTCTTTCACAATGGCATCTTCATAGCGCACCCCGCTTTTGCTGTTGAGGTAAAAGCTGTTTTCGCCATAGGGCATAGCGACGATGTATTCACCGACTTTGCCGGCAGTACGCAACTCCTGCAGTTTGGCTTCGATGCCACGACCTTCCCAATCCCGCTCTGAGTTAAACAACCCGTGCAGAAAAATCACCACTGGATAGCGGCGTGATTTGTCCTGGTCATAAGAAGCCGGTAACGAAACGGCGTAGTTCACGGCTCGACCAAGGCTGGCCGACTGAAAGGTGGCATAGTCAACCCGGCCACGAGCGGCGGGAGGTTTGGTTTCTCCGCCCGACGCGGCCCCAGCCGCAGGTGCTTGTTGGCCGGTCACGGCACAGGTCGAGCAAAAAACAACGGCGCAAACCATTGAAAAAACAGAGAAAATTGGCTGCCAGGCAAACAACTTCATTCAGGTGTTTCTCCTTAAATACAGATATGAATGATTTGGAGAGAGGCGGATTGAAAGCGATTTTGAGAGAACGAAGATTTTTCCAAAGTTGCCCAAATTTTGATTGAACTGGACCGTGAAAGTCCAACCACTTTCACTGGCCTTCAGACTTGCCTGAGCGTTCAAAATATCGAGCCTTCCACAAACAGGGCATTTGGGGAATCAGGCGCTCTGGGGTTTTGACCCAGGTTGACTGAAAGTTGAGCGAACCCTCAAGCCAAGTGCTGCAAATGCTTTTACTTATCCACACTGAAAAGGACTCTGTCCTTGACACTCCTACCCCGCTATGCTATCAACGCTCTTCTTTTTAGGACCAGTTTCATCCCTCATACTTTTCCGTCTCTAAAGGTTGAACCTAATTCGCTATGATAGACGCATGCCTATTACCTCAACTTCTGCTTTTTGCCGAATTGTTGAGCGTTGACTATTCTCTCGTCGTTATCATCGTCCTTTTCATTGTTTTAGCGGTTCTGCTCAACAGCCTGATTTTCAATCCGATCCTGAAAGTGCTCGAAGAGCGAGAACGCCTGACCAGCGGTTCCATCAGCGGTGCCCGGCACCTGCTCGAAGAATACGACCGCCGGCTCAAAGACTATGAATCGGCACTCAAAGATGCCCGTCTTGCGGCCTATGAACAAATGGAAAAACATCGTTCAGCCGCCATGAAGGAACGGACCGATATGCTCAACACCGTGCGCACCGAAACCACGGCTGAGATTGCCAAAGCCAAGAGCGAAATCGAAGCCCAGGTCAAGAAAGCCCGCACGACACTTGAAAAAGATGCCTCGGTGATGGCCGCCACGATTTCGACCTCAATTCTTGGTCGTCAAGTTGGAGGTCCACGATGATGTTTCCTCTGTTAACCAGCCTGTTTGCCTCAGTTGAACTCCTCTCCTCAATGCCGCTGGGGTATCGCTTTATCAACTTTGCCATCTTTGCGATTGCACTCGGGGCTGTGCTCTATAAACCGCTCACCCAGGGATTGCAGGCTCGCGCCAATTCAATCGAGGAAGAACTTCAGCGTGCTGGAAAAGAAATTGCCGCCGCCGAAGCCAAGATGAAAGAGTTAGATACCCGGATCAGCCGACTTGATGACGAAATCAGCGACATCAAGAAACAATCTGAGCGGGATGCCAAAGCTGAGCGCGAACGAATTGCACAAACCACCAAAGAAGATGCGGAACGGTTGCGCGCCATGGCCCGGCTTGAAATTGAAGGCGCCATGAAAGCAGCCCGGACTGAACTCCGCGCCTTTGCCGCTTCACAGGCAGTCGAAATGGCAGAAGCAATTATCCGCCGTGAGTTGAAAGACGCCGACCGCGATCAACTGGTCAATCGCTATGTTGACCGGATGGAGCGGGTGAACTAATCAGGGTTTGGGGCTGAAGATTTCGGGCTGAAGACTTTCGGGCTGAAGAAAACGGGTTGAAGAACTGGTTTTCTTTCATTCCTCATCCGTCATCTCTCATCCCTTCGATTGCTCCGAGCTTGCGAGTCTTCAGCTCAAGAAAAAGGTCTTCATTTCCACAAACTGAGTTATTTATGAGTATTACCGCCCTTGCCAATCGTTATGCCCGTGCTTTGGTTGATGTGACTGCGGCCAAAGGCGAAATGAAAGAAGTATTTACTGAGATCAGCGCCTTTCAGACTCTTGTCTCAACCCACGCCGAACTCCACGAAGTGGTGGTCAATCCAACAATTCCCCAAAACCAGAAAGAAGTGCTGCTGGTCACACTGACCACCCGCATGAAGCTGCGCCCGACGACCGTGAATTTCCTGAGTCTGCTGCTGCGCAATCAACGTCTGGCCTATCTGGGTGAAATTGTGGAGGCATTACGGCGCGAAATTGATATTCGGACCAATGTGGTCGCCGCCGATGTCACGACGGCTGGCGCCCTGGCTGAAACCCAGAAAGTCACGATTGAAAAACGCCTTCAGCAAGTCACCGGAAAAGCCGTTCGGGTCAACTACAGGGTGGATCCGACGATTATCGGTGGCGTGGTCTCACGGATTGGAAGCCGCATCTACGACGGCTCAATTCGCAATCAGTTGGACAGCTATCGCTCAGTTTTGAGCCAAAACTAGAGAATGAAGAATGAAGAATGAAGAATGAAGAATGAAGAAGCCTGTACCCTGTCTTTTCTTGCTTCAGGCTCAATTCTTCATTCACTGTGTTTTTTTCTTCCTTCTCAATTCTTCATTCTGCCTTCTCAATTCTTCATTCGAGTCGGGGTTCATACAAGAGATCGTGTTTGGATAGAGAGATTTTTCTTTTCCTCGCATTCATTTTTTCAGGGGACTCCCCTTACCCTCATCTTCAGACACTCTTTTGGTGAACATCACACTCATCGCCAATGCCTGGCAAAACGATGTTAGTTTTTTTGAATTGAATTATTTGCGGGATTTCCCTGACAGGAAGAGACTATGGAACCAATTAAAGCGGACGAAATTAGCCAGATAATTCGCCAACAGATTGAAAACTTCCAGGTGGGAGTAACGGTTTCTGAGGTTGGCACGATCATCAAAGTCGGCGACGGAATCGCTGAAATCCACGGCCTGGAGCGCGCCATGGCCGGCGAATTGCTCGATTTGCCCAACAACGTGAAAGGCATTGCCCTCAACCTTGAAGAAGACAAGGTCGGGGCGGTGTTGTTTGGTGATTACTACACGATTAAACAGGGTGACCTGGTCAAGCGCACCGGACGCATCATGTCGGTCCCGGTCGGTGAAGCCATGGTCGGTCGCGTGGTCAACGCCCTCGGCGAACCCATTGACGGTCGCGGCCCGATTGCCAATGACGGGTTTAACCCAATTGAGCGCATTGCGCCTGGGATCGTAGACCGCAAATCGGTGAAAGAACCAATGCAGACCGGTCTCAAGGCGATTGACTCGCTGGTGCCGATTGGTCGCGGACAGCGCGAACTCATCATCGGTGACCGCCAGACCGGAAAAACCGCCGTCGGACTTGATACCATTATCAACTCTAAAGGCAAAAACCTGATCTGCGTCTACATCGCCATCGGTCAGAAAAAATCAACCGTGGCCCAGGTGGTGAAAAAGCTCGAAGAGCACGACGCGATGTCATACACGATCATCGTGTCAGCCTCAGCTTCAGACCCGGCGGCCATGCAGTACATTGCGCCGTACTCGGGCTGTGCGATTGGCGAATACTTTATGGATCGCGGCAAACACGTGCTGTGCATCTATGACGATCTTTCAAAACACGCCGTCGCCTATCGCGAAATCTCCCTGCTCCTGCGCCGTCCGCCTGGACGTGAAGCCTATCCTGGGGACGTGTTTTACCTGCACTCACGCCTGCTGGAACGCGCGGCCAAATACAGCGATGAAAAAGGCGGCGGTTCATTGACGGCCCTGCCGATCATTGAAACCCAGGCCGGCGACATCTCGGCTTACATTCCGACCAACGTGATTTCAATCACTGACGGTCAGATCTTCCTCGAAGCCGACCTCTTTAACGCCGGTGTTCGACCCGCCATCAACGTCGGTCTGTCGGTCTCCCGCGTGGGTGGAAACGCCCAGATCAAAGCCATGAAGCAGGTCGCCGGTACACTTCGCCTCGAACTGGCCCAGTATCGCGAACTTGCCGCCTTTGCCCAGTTTGGCTCCGACCTTGACAAAGCCACTCAGCAACAGTTGGCGCGTGGTCAGCGCCTGACGGAAATCCTCAAACAACCGCAATATGTACCAATGCCGGTTGAAAAGCAGGTCTTCCTGGTGTGGTCCGCCACGGGTGGTCACGTGGATGACATTCCAGTGGCAGAACTCCGTCGGTTTGAGACCGAGTTGATGTCCTTCCTGGATAACAGCAAGTCGTCACTGCTCAAGAAAATTCTGGACAAGAAGGAATTGACCGCCGAGATCAAGGATGAAATGAAGGCAGCGATTGACGAGTTCAAAAAGACCTTCACCGTTCGCGGCCAGGCAGCAAAAGCCTAAAAGAATGAAGAATGAAGAATGAAGAATGAAGAAACCATTCTGTTTTTTCTTTCTTCATTCTCAATTCTCAATTCTTCATTCAGACATGGCTTAACCCTTATTCATCATACAGAAATAAAAAGCTATGCCAAATTTACAGGGTGTCAGGCGACGAATTAAGGCGGTGCGCAGCATGCGCCAGATCACCAAAGCGATGAAACTGGTGTCTACCTCGCGCTTGAAACGTGCGCAGGATCGAGTAACCGCAGCGCGCCCATACTCCAGGAAAATGACCGAAGTACTTGAAAATCTGGCCTCACGGGCAACCGGTTTTTCAAGTCCACTGTTAGAACAGCGCACCGGAAGCCGCGTTTTGCTGGTCCTGGTGACTGGCGATAAAGGGTTATGCGGTGCGTTTAACACCAACCTGATCCGGGCGGCCAACCTTTTCATCCGTGAAAATCCGGATGCTCAAATCGAAATGGTGGCCATCGGACGCAAAGGCCGGGATTTCTTCCGGCGACGCAACATCAAAATTCGCAAGGAATATATTGGCATCACGGCCAAAGCGGTAACCTATGAGATTGCCGCCGAGATTGCTCACGAAGTAGTGGAGATGTTTAGCGGTAGTTCAACTGAAACACTGGAAGAAGCGGCGGAAAAAACCGAATTTGAAACTCCAGATAAAGTCATTCTGATTTATAACGAGTTCAAATCCGTGATTCAGCAGGTGGTTCGGACCGAACAACTCCTTCCCATTGGACGCTTTAGCGAACAGACGGAGGATGGGCAAGGAGGTTCGGATTCAAGCACCGACTATCTCTATGAACAGCCACCAGCCGAAATTTTCACCCGGCTGCTTCCCCGCTACATTGAAACCCAGATGTTTCAGGCCCTGCTTGAATCGGTGGCATCCGAACACGGTTCACGAATGACCGCGATGGATTCTGCCAGCAAAAACGCCACCGAAGTGATCAACAAACTGACGCTGAACATGAACCGCATCCGTCAGGCAGCGATCACCAACGACATCATCGAAGTCGTCAGCGGCGCGGCAGCACTGTAAGACAGGGTT
>CAZXCE010000227.1:0-12127 GCA_964639175.1 uncultured Clostridia bacterium | reverse complement strand
AACTCCTATTTTCAGCACCATCTGGCTTAACACAAAATCTGGTAAGTACCTTACCGAAAATTTCCAGACATTTTGAACCACGAAATACATGAAAAAAAGCAAATACTTCCAATATTCAATTGCTCAGGAAACTTTTGACAAGGTACTTAGAAGCAGGCAAAAACTATCCAAGCCATCATCAATCACTAAAAAATTTCTTTCACTTTGATTCCAACCTCCCTCTCTATTTATGCATGGTTTATTTATGCTTTCCTCTTTGAAGGGAATAGGTTACTGTATTTTGGCTTGGTGCTGAACTCTTGATTCCAATTTAGAAAAGAGGACTTATGCTCTTCCCACGGATTTACTCCAAGTGTTTTCTGCTTTATCTCTTGATAGTTATCAACGGATTCCTATGGACTGTGTTAGCAAACACTGGTCAAAAAACAGCCACGGACCTCTCTTTTCAAACCTTGCCTTCTGACATACCTGTTTTGACAATTGGCGAACCCGTTCAAAAAGAGCTTTCCCCTGGAAATTTTCATGAATATCGAATTTTGCTCGATCAGGGCCAGTTTGCCTCCATCGCTGTTGAGCAACAAGGCATTGACGTTGAATTAAGACTTGAAAATGAAAAGGGGACTGAGTTGACCGGCATGAATCGCTGGGACAGCACACTTGGGGTTGAACCACTGATGTGGGTTGCCGAAACATCCAGCCAGTACCGACTGACAGTGAAAGCTATCAATTCAAAAGGGTTAGGAGGGAAATACATCGTCACCGTGGTTGAAGTTCGACCGGCGACTACAACTGACACTGATCGAATCCGGGCCCAACAGATGTTTCTGGAAGCCGCGCAGTACCAAAACCAGGAAACTGACTCAGACCTCCGCAAAGCGATTGAAATCTATCAGGCATCGGTCAAGCTCTGGCAGAAACTTGGGGACCGGCAATGGGAAGGAATTACCCAAACGTTGATTGGCGGGCTCCTTCAGGATACAGGGCAGCTCCAATTGGCAATCAAAACTGGTGGTCAGGGACTTGAGAGTTTTCGAGCTTGTGGTGACCGACTTGGAGAATCAATCGCTTTGATTGAACTTGGACTTGGGTACAGACTGAGCGGGAACCCTGACAAAGCACTCCAAATCTATGAAGAGGCACTTCGCCTTAAACGACAATTGAGAGATACGCCTGGGGAGGCAAGTGTGCTCAATAATCTGGGCTCAGTCTATCAAGATCAGGAAAAATACCAAAAAGCTGTCGAATATTATTTGAAAGCCTTTTCGATTCACAGAACGTTGAACAACCGAAAAAATGAAGCCACTTCCCTCAATAATATAGGTGCCATCTATCTTGACCTGGGTGAACCAAAAAAGGCCATGGAGCATTTTGAAGAGGCGGTTCAGATTCTGCGGGAAATCGGTGAACAACGGTTGGAATGCGCCTTACTGGGGAATATAATCCTGCCCTATCTTGGCCTGAATGAGTTAGAAAAAGCACAGACGGCCTTTGAACAGGCTCTGGCATTAGCCCAAAAGCTTGGAGATCAAGCCGAAGAATCGCGAATTCTGAATTCTGGCGCCGCCGTGTATCGTCGGCAAGGACAACCTCAAAAAGCAGTCGAAGCCTACCTGCAGGTCTTGAAGTGGTGCCAAAAAAATGCGATGCGGGGCGCAGAAGCAACGGTTTATCACAATCTGGGTTCAGCCTCCCACCAACTGGGTGAATCCCAAAAAGCGCTGGATTACTTGCAACAATCACTCACGATCCGCCGGGCAATTGCAAACTTTTCGGGTCAGGCATTAAGTCTCTTTGGAATGGCAAAGATTGAACGTGAGTTACAACAATTTGCCGCAGCTCACGAGCATATCCAGGAAGCCATTCAGATTGTTGAGTCTTCCTACACTAGATTTACCAACCGCCAACTGCTCAGCTCATTTCTGGCCAACTCACAGCAGTTTTATGAGTTTCAAGTTGATTTGCTGATGCAATGGGCTGAGCACGATCCATCAGGTGGACATCGCGCGCGAGCCTTTGAAGTCAACGAGTTGATGCGAGCTCGGAATTTGTTGGGGTTGCTCCAGGAAGCTCAAGCTGATATCCGTGCTGGTGTCACCCCAGAACTCCTTTCCAAAGAACGGGATGTCGAACAACGCTTCACTTTGCACATCGAGAGATATGCCAAACTCCTGAATCAAAAACATTCGGCTGAAGAGAAAAAGAATGCCGAACGTAAGCTTGAAGAACTAACCATTGAGTACAATGATATCCAGGCACAGATTCGGCAACACAGCCCACGCTACGCTTCGCTGACCCGCCCCCAATCACTCACACTGGCTGAAATTCAGAAACAAATTTTAGATGATAACACCCTGCTGCTTGAATTTGCCCTTGGTGATGACCGTAGCTATGTCTGGGCCATCACTTCGACCTCCTGTACCAGTTACCAACTTCCACCGCAAGTTGAAATTGAAACTCTGGCAGCAGAAGTCTACCGGGTGTTGATCACTCCCAAGCAATCAGAGACCGAGTATGTAAAAGCGGCTGACAAACTCAGTCAACTGATACTTGGGCCTGTAGCCTCACACCTTAAGAACCACCGTCTCTTGATTGTGGCTGATGGAACGTTGCAATACATCCCGTTTGCAGCCTTGCCCAAACCGACACCGGATATGCATACTGCTCGCAAACCAGATTCAGGTCAAACTCCCCCTCAAGCAGGGTGGAAGCCACTGATTCTTGACCATGACATCATCTCATTACCATCAATCACGACACTGGCCACCTTGAGAGGGGAAACATCAAATCGAAAAGAAGCAGCCAGGCGTCTAGCCGTGCTGGCCGACCCAGTCTTTTCAGAGCAAGATCCCCGACTCACCCGGCGAAAAAAGGTCATTCCCAACGATACATTCAAGTCCAGGCCGCCATTGACTTCAGATGAACAAATGCTGATGGGTCTTTCCGAACAAGCCCTGGAATCAGCTTCCAGAGCCGGCATTCTAACTACAGGGATCAATCTTCCAAGACTGGTGGGGACACGTAAAGCGATTGAACAAATTCTCAGGCTGGTTCCACAACACCGGATCAAAACAGCCTTCGACTTTGATGCCAACCGGGCACTGGCACTCAACCCTGATCTAAGCCAATATCAGATTATCCACTTTGCAACCCATGGTTTTTTAAATGCGGTAAGTCCAGAACATTCAGGCTTGATGTTGTCACTGGTGGATGCTGAAGGTCACCACCAACCAGGATTTTTAAGCGCGATTGATGTGTATAACCTGAATTTACCGGCTGAGTTGGTGGTGCTCCATGCCTGCCAGACTGGGCTTGGAGCTGACCTGACTGGCTCACAATCCAAACCAGATGTCCAGTCGCAGCTCAAGAAAGTCCGAAGTGAAGGACTTATCGGCCTGACCCGTGGGTTTATGTACGCTGGCGCCAAACGAGTCATGGTCAGTCTCTGGAGCATTCAAGAACAGGCCAGCGGAGAACTCATGGTCAGGTTTTATAAGCATCTGCAGGGCCCAAAGAAGGTATCCCCAGCCACAGCGCTGCGTCAGGCCCAAATCGAGATGCTCACCCAAACAAAATGGAAATCCCCTTCGGATTGGGCAGGGTTTGTCATCCAGGGCGAATGGTGAAAAGATTTGGGCTTTTTGGTATTTCCCGTTGGGAACGAACATAAATTCAAAAGCGGATATTGATTCTAAAGAGCTTACAGGCTCAAATTTTAATCAAAATGCCAATTTTCATGGGAAATACCAAAGCGCCAAGATTTGGTCAGCACCATTGTGCCAGCAAGTGGACCCAGACTGCCGAGCCAATCAGTGATTGAAGCCAGTAGTACTGATACCATTTTGGAACCAGGCCCTCAATATATTAAGGAGCCATAGCTCTTCAGAAAGAGATTTCCGCCTGGGAGCGCCGGCATCCTGCCGGCAACTACTTGGATCTGAACCGCTTGGTGCCGGCAAGATACCGGCGTTCCCAGGAAATATTTATCTGAAATGCTATAACTCATCGAAAAACCGTACTTCCCTGACTTCTGACCCCGATTCCCTAACTCCAAATGGTATTGAAAAAAATTCGGGTCTCCCGCACTTTTGGTGATGACCAAACAGTCGTTGCCGACCAGATCACATCCCGGTTCATGCTGTGATGGTTCAACGGAGAAACACCAGAAACAAATAAGTTCCACCGCTGAACTCAAACGGTCACCACCGCCGTGAGGTTATGGCTTAAAAAGGACTCGCTGCCGAAGCAAGTCAAATTTTGCTCGCCCGAACCCCTGGCGCTTGATCACTTTCAAGCGATTGACCTGGCCTTCGGTTTGGCCGTTTGAAAATTCATACCTGAAGGCGGCTTCGACAGCCGCGCGATCCCGTTCGATCCCATTTAAAAAACTCTGAAACTCCTGGATATGACTGCTGCGAACTGATTGTTCCCACCTTTGAAAGCCTGGGAGATCCCGAGTTCGGAGCAGCGTCAGAAAGGTTTGAACCAGCCCGGCTGATTGGTTCAGAAGGGGGCTCGACTCAATGAGCTTGTGCCGAAGGATGAGATCTTCCTCCGTCAGGTGGTGTGGATCAAGCATCAACAACCATCTGGCCCGGCGGGGTGATACTGGAGGTGGTTTGGCCACCGGCGGCGGGCTGGAAACCTGGCGTTGAATCCGACTCAATCCCGCAAACCGTTTGGCAAAGAACCGTTGGAGCGTGACATAACTCCCGCGAAACCCACGCTCAATCACTTCTTTCCACAGTTGGACACAATTGCGGCAGCCAGCGGCCCAGCGTTGTTCCAGAAACTCCAAAAACGGGGTCAGGATTCCTGGTCGGAGAGGCCGCTGGGCAATTTCGGGAAACGCATCGGCAGCGAGATACTTGCGAATGGTTCCACGACTCAACCCGGTTTGACGTGAAATTTGACGAATCCCGACCCCCTGCCGTGAAAGTTCAACCACGTTCTCAAACCGGATCACCCGTTGCTCTCGCCGATCAGTTTGGTCTATTTCCCGGCGATTTGGTTTGGTCGGTACTCCTTCAGATGGTGAATGATCTGTGCCCGGAGTCGGGAGAATCGCGAGGGGTGGTGGAGATTCTGATTTGACCACTTCGGCCAGAACCTGATGACATCGATTCAGCACTCGTTCCAGTGCCTCCCCGAGATTCTTGATCAAATGCCAGCGATCACAAATCTGAATCGCCTCCGGCGCGCCTTCCGTGGCGCCTTGCGCATAGGCACCCGCCCGGTCGCGGGTGATGATTTCAATTCCTGGATGGTCTTGCAGCCACTTTTTGAGCGTCTCAGCCTCCCGATCCTCCAGCAGATCAATTACTTTCCGATGTTCCAGGTCCACCAGAATCGTTCCGTACCTGTTCCCTCGCCGAAACGCAAAATCATCAACACCAAGGCAGCGTGGTGTTTCAACCGCCCGGTTCGTCATTTGTCGGACTGCACGCAAGACCGTATCCGGACTGGTCCCCATCTGCAACTTCTGTAGCATCCGCGCTCCACCTTCACCTCCAATCATCACCCCCATCAGTTCATAGATTGAGGTCAGCCGCAGGGTTCGGCGAGCAGAGGGGAGGGCTACTCCAGGCAGTCGTTCAGTGAATATCTTTCGCCCACAGTCCAGATTGTCACAAAAGAACTTCCGAGCATGAATCTCAAGGTGAACCACAACCCCTTGCCAGGGAATATCAGCCAGGGTTCGGAGATAGCGGCTATGAATCCGAAACGCCTCCCTCCCACAATCGGGGCACATCCCAACTGGTGGACTGGTCCACACCACGATTTTGATCTGCTCCAGTTTGGAAACAATTCGATCCAGCTTCAAACGGGTCGGGTTTGGAAGAATGGTTCCTGGGTTCATCGCTCATCACCTCCTTGATGTTCCAAGTGGAGTGATTTGAACTCTATTCCTTCCAGTTTCCTCGTCAAGATTTCATCACCAAAAGTGCGGGAGACCCAATTTTACGTGACTGTTGACAGGTATAATAGCCGAGGCGACCCACGCCTACTGTCAGATCACCACGTTTTGGCGCTTCTGGTTCGGCCCTTTCGACGCCTCTTAAATTTTGATCATGTTTCCATTGCATTCTGGGCAATTCGCATTTGGCGGGCCAGCTATCAAAGGACCAACACCAAAGGTTAAAACACCTGCAATTATTCTGGTGGTACTTGATCTCAGTTTGTTTTGTCTTTTCAGGCAGGTCACACACTCCACAATCCCACACTGAGTACATCGAAATTTTTCCCTGGTGTCTGGATTAAAAAACGTTTCGCGGTCAGCATGACCACACATTCTACAGGCAAAAATACTCATACAACCTCCTCAGACATAGCAATTTAGGGGATGATGTAGTCATAGTGCAGGCAATCTGTTGTGCCACATCTTGGGCAACCTTGACCATAAGACCAGCAATACTGGCACGAAAAATGACCATTGCCGCATTTGTAAACTTTGATCCAGCCACCGTGTTGTGACCGGGCATCACAGTTTGGGCAAGAACTAAAATAGAATTGAATTGACATATTTCCTCCTTATTTAAGCGAATCTCATCTCAGGCTGACCTGTTGATCAGATTTTTATCTGCCGTGCCCTCCGGTTGATCTGAGGCAAGGCTTGCCCTGCCTCAGAGATTTATCGCTTGATCTTGAAATTGGCGTCACTGTCGTCGGTTCCGATATTTCCGGCTGCATCACGCGCCACCACCCGGATACGGGCGGTTTTGGTTTTTGGTTGATTAAGTGGAATTGTGTACGTAAACGATTGAGCTGAACCTGAAAGACCGGTTGCTATGGTGGTGGAATAGTTGTCGCCTGCCGTAGTCGAAAGAAGAATTGCATGCGAGTCAACTCCAATCGTGTCTGAGGATTCCCAAGAAAGAGTATAACCAACACCAGCTTTTAGTTTTTCACCACCGTTAGGACGAATCACCCGAACCACTGGTGCGGTTGAATCCAATGCTGGAATGCGAAAGAGTCCGCTCACCCCAACCCCAATATTTCCTGACAAATCTCGTGCTTTTACCCTCACCTGTGCTGTATCGGT
This sequence comes from uncultured Clostridia bacterium, assembly GCA_964639175.1. GTDB lineage: Bacteria > Acidobacteriota > Blastocatellia > Chloracidobacteriales > Chloracidobacteriaceae > JACQXX01. The sequence goes on along the minus strand of CAZXCE010000227.1, from coordinate 5,088 downwards.
GGATAATCCAGTCAGCACCTCATATGAGAATCCCTGTAATTGCCCAGGTAATCCTGTGACCATTGGAATCGGGAATGTGGTTCCGCCATTCAACGACAATTCCAAATCCTGATTAAGTATAGAAAAATTGTCCAAAGCCAGCCATTCAACCCGTACTCTTCTATCCTGGATTATTTCGCTAGATCTGGGAGACAAAACCTGTACCCGTGGGGCTTCAGTGTCCGTTGTCGGGAGGGTTCGCCTCACCCGAATCGTCGTAGTGGCATTCCCTACTTGACCATTTGGCTTACGTGCGGTGAAAGTGATTGTGTGTGTACCTTCACGAAGCCTTGAAGCAAGCACAAAAAGTGTTTGCTCAGCTCCAATCACTCCATCCAAATCCGAAACCCAAAGGTATGAAGGGTTTGATGATGCAGTCACAAAATCAATCTGACTTCGCAATTCAATTGATTGATTGGCAACGAACAAATTATTGTTTCCCAACGGTTCAATCGAAACCTGCGGCATTGGAGCAACAAGGGTAAAGATCCCTGATTGTGCCACTGTCGTGTTAAAACCATCGCTCGCAGAAACCCTAAGCATGCACCTGGAGCCAGGTAAGATACTGGTTGATGGAATTTCCAGCTTTGTGTTGGTAATTTCAGGGGACAGTATTTCCCAGGTGGTTCCAGCATCAATACTGTACTCAACCAGGTAAGTCAGGGGATCACTGTCGTTATCTCGGGCAGTCCATTCAAATACAATTGTGGCCGCGTTCAAGATGCCCCCAGCGTTTGGAGAGACTATCGAAATTTGCGGAGGTGATGCTGAGGCTCTCCTGGTATCAAGCACAGTATTGTTGCGGAGCAATGAAATTTGTGTGGCGCGATTATCAAATGGAAGCTTGAATAGAAACGATTGGTCTGTTCCTTCAGACCCACGTGAAGGTGTAAATCGAAAGACTTGTAATGTGGTACCGCTCCGATCTTCCTGACGAAGCATATACTCACCCGATCCGCTACCGGTTTGGGCACTTCCTGAAGCCAACTGTGTAATAAGGGTGATGCTGCCTCTCCCGTCTTCCAGGATGTTTCCGCCAATCAGTATCGTCGGGCCACTGGTTTGTGTTTTCTCGGATTCTTCTCGGCGTGGTGGGTTGGAATGGTTTTTCAAGTAATCAAACATTCCTCGATACGTATGTGCTGAGGGCCATCGTTTTTCCTGATATGACATTAAGTCATACGTGTCAGGTGAATAAACTTCTAAAGTATACGGATTGAACCCATAATACACATCTTCTACGTTTTGACCTGGACTGAGGGTGCCATTTGCAGGTTTGTGCAAATCCGCTTCACAAGTTGAATCAAGTTTTTCGTCTTTAGTGAAGGTATGCTGCCGCCCCAAATTGTGTGCGAGTTCATGAGCAGCAGTTGTTTTGCTATCACCTTCTTTAACACTTGAAAAGGCCATCGCCGATCTTCCTCCATGAAGGCAAGTCCGGCACTCTGAACCTGGATTTGGGCTACCCACATGTCCGCTCCCAGTAGGACAATTTAAAAAGGGTATTGAACACCCAATCGGTTGCTGTCGCGCAATAGCAAGAAAAAAGTAGGGACACTGCGGATAGCTGGCACAATCTGTATAATTTGCGCACTGGGCATCGGGATAATTGATCTGAATGGTGTTGACCCGTTTCAATATGTCATCAGCTAAACCCGAAAAGAACTCTTTTCCAGGTGATGATATTAATTCCAAATTCTTGCCATTTTCCAAAGCAGGAATCGGTAATGCAGCCTCCAAAAAATGAAGCGCGTCAAGGTAGTAATTATCAGAGGACTTTTCATCATCGAGAAATATTTTCAGGTTAAAGTGAATCGTTTCAAACTTTTTGCTGATGATGCGAGTTCCCGATACTTTGTGCGAATCGCAAACAAACTCAAATTCCGTTTCTCCTGCTGTTCGGAATTCAGGTGGAATACGAAAGTTGAACGAACCATCAAGGCTACGCCGGTCGAAAGTTTCTTGAACTGTTATCTTTGGACTGGGAGTCGAAGTTAATTCAACAGGCGCTAAAGGAATACGCTTCACAACAAGTTTTCCTTCAACATTCGGAATCGGGTTGCCAGTTGTGCTGATTAAATACACCCGAACCACTGTCGGTTTCTCAGCAACGAGAGGAATCTCGTTCTTCAAGTTTTGAATGGCCTGGGTAACCTCAATTCCAGCGACGAAAATCGGGGGTGTTTCGCGGACGACAATTGTGTATTCAAACTGGCTTTCACAGTTGTCAGCATCAGTCACCGAAACAATAAAAGTATAAAAACCTTCTCGGGTAGGAATACCCGTGATAACCCCAACTGGAGTCAGTGCAGTCCCCGGCGGGGTACTTCCTGATTTGACTCGGAAAATATAAGGTAGCTGGCCGCCTTGAGCAGTGAGCGTTTGAAAATAGATTTGTCCAACGCTCCCTTCTGATAAAACGGATGGGGACAGTGAAATTGTCGGGCAGGGTGCCGCGCTATTTCCACGAACAGCCACATTCTGAGTTTGTGCGTTCTGGCTGGAGTTTGTGATTACCCCCTCAAAAGTTCCACCCCGGTCAGGCTTAAATCGAACGTAGATCGGCAAGGTTCGGTCAGGCGGCGGCCCACCAGAGGTTGAAGTCAGACGAAATCCAGGCTGGAAAGGCCCGGTTTGATTTATTGCAACCTCAAAATTTGAAGGGACCCGAACTTCAAGCGGTGTTTGCAGGCTTTTCCAGGTTAGGTTATAGGATTTGATGGATGAAATACTCCCCACCGCAACACTCCCGAAATCAAGACCGGCTGGAAAAACGGCAATTGTCGGTAGTATTTGGGATTGGACGCCTCGTCCAGTCAACTCAAATTGAATCGCACCTGGGCTGCTTCCTGGAGCAAGTTGAATAATAAATTTTCCAGCAAAGTCTCCTGTCGAGACAGGTCGAAAAACAAGAGTAAAGGGGATAGCTCGCCCCGGTTGAACCGTCAACGGAACAGGTGGAAACCCTTCCACGGAAAACGGCGATGAGGGAAAGGTGACGGATGTAATTGTAACAGAGGACTGCCCGGTATTTTGGATTCCGGTTGGAATGCGAGCTGTTTGGTTGACTTGAACCTCCCCAAAATTGACAGGGACAATCTCAGGGGGAGACGAGGTCACGATACCACGACCACTGAGATTGTGGGTAGCTCCCCCGGCATTGTTGAAAATCTGAAAAGAACTGGAAAAAGTACCTTGAGTTGTTGGTCGAAACACAACATCATAGCTATAAGTTTGTCCTACTGTTTTTGTAAATGGCGTTGGCGGGAAGTTTTCAACAAAAAAAGGCGGCGACGGTGACGTTCGACCTGTCGTTGTAACTGTTCCTGAAGTTACGGTGACAATAGCGGTTGATCGTTTTGATGCTCCCACTTCCACATCTCCAAAATTCGTGGTCAGGGGCTGAGCGTTTGGAATAATACTGGATTGTTGAATTGATATTTGCTCCTGAGATATTTCAACCATCTTCACACTTCTCTCTTCAAGAACGACCTGTGGCAACTCAACTGGTTCCTGCACAGGCTGGACCTGGCTCATATTCACCATGGCTTCCCCTTTCAATAGAACTCTTTGTTCCATTGAGAAAAGCAGAATTAACGTGAATAAAATCAATAACCGAATATAAGACCGTTGAGTGAACATGTACAATTCTCCATTATTGAAAGCTGGAAGTGATACATTGCTTGATGCTGCTTTTACCGGATTTTGTGTTGGAAGCGAAATCAGAAAAACCGATACGTCAGTACCACCCGCGTGAGCGGGTGGGGTTGGCCAGCCGACCGACCCACCCACTCACGCGGGTGGTACTGACAAGTCCTTTATTTCCAACACTGGTCTGGCTCAACACAAAATCGGTAAAAGCAGGAGTGTGATATTGTTCCAAAACTGTTGAGTTTGCTTGGGCACCCCTTCAGAATAGCAATAAAATCAACTACTTGCAGGCAGTACTGACAAATTGAAAAAGACATTTTCAACAGAATCAGAACACTGCCCAAAAATCCTTATCCTCTCGTGCAAATATCGCTTATTGAGTTGAAAACTCCAATTGTTATTTTATTATTCAGCGGAGGTCGTGAACATCTTAATGTAACAGTAATAACGTCTCCAGCTTCGCCAGTGAGTTGCGTTGATTTATAGTATCGGGCGCCAGAAAAGGTTCCTTTATGCCAGCAGTCTCCCTTAACGTAACCACCGACTACAGTATAGTTTCCGGTTTTTTTGATTTTGATTTGGGCTTTTAAAATTAGCTCAGTGTCTGTTTTTTCAGCATCGTAACTTTGACAATAGGCATAACTCTCATCTAATTCTCCTTCCATACTAGAGCGACTACTTTGATATCCCCAAACCTTCGGCTGTGCAAAAGAACAGAATAAAAACCCAACTATTCCCAACAACTTAAATCTCAACCACCACTGTGAATTCTTTATCATTGTTGTGTTCCTCCTTAATCGTTTGATACAAATTATGGTAGTGTTCCAAAACTGTTGCAGTTCAAAAAGCCAGGCTTGATTGACTTTTCTGGACAGAAATAAAATCAACTACTGGCAGCCAGCACTGACAAATTGGAAAAGGCATTTCCAACAGAATCAGAGCACTACCTCTTGTTCCCTCTCTGATCGTCTATGAATTTATTAGCTGTAACCCCAGCTAAATAATCCTACGGAGTGGCATCTGATTATCACTCTACTACCAAGCGAGCATTCACCAATAACTTCCCGCCCATCACAGTAAACTGTCCCAATGCCAGGTCCATAAGGAAAAAAAGCTTCACCTCGTTCGTTTGTATACTCCCAGGCATTGCCTTGCCCATTAATCCAACATTGGACGCGAGTTCCTTGACAAGGCTTCCCAGAACCTTCCCAAATAACTTGTACGATCATTGACATTAAGAAACCTCCTGTTTATTCTGCCGATCTTTGCTAATTGACTTTGGTCCGTTCGGTGCTGCCGCAATCGGGGCAGCAATCATACCCCTGCGAAGGACCTGAGCTTTTCTTAGGGAGCGTTAAAGAATAAGTTCCCGGTTTTGACGATAAAAGCTGGATCAAG
>CAZXCE010000226.1:0-12219 GCA_964639175.1 uncultured Clostridia bacterium | reverse complement strand
CTCATCCTTCATCCCTCATCCCTTCAATCACCCCAGGCCCTACGCCCTGAGCCCTGGTTTTTGCAGTCCCAAAATTCTAATTCCAGGCCGTACAACATCGTACTTGCAGGAGTTTCCAACCCCATGCTCAAACGTCTGGTTGTTGGTGTGTGTCTTTTGTTCTGGATGGCATTCGTTTTTGTGAATGAATCCCAAAGTTTGACCAGTTTTTCAGTCACTGCCGCCCAAAATCCACCTTCGGTTCCCGCACAGGAACCGGCGAAAACCATTGATAAGGAAAAGATTGTCCAGGATCTGCTCAAAAAAATTGCCGGTCAGGAAAACAAACCGGCTGAGGAAGTCTTCAAGAATATCCAATTGTTAAAAGGAATTCCGGCTGGACGATTGGTGCTCATGATGAATATGGGCTACAGCCGGGCGCTCGGAGTTGATTGCACGCATTGCCACACACTCGACCAGTGGGAAAAAGATGATAAACCGGAAAAGCTGATTGCCCGCGAGATGGTCAAAATGACCAGCACGATCAACAACGAGCAGTTAAAGAACATCAAAAATCTAAAAGGCCCTAACCCGATTATCAATTGCACCACCTGCCACCGGGGCCAAACCAAACCGGCTCTGAATTTGAAGTAAGACCAGTCAGTAGTCAGTCTGGGAACGCCGGCATCCTGCCGGCAACTGATTGGATCTGAACCGCTTGGTGACTGCAAGATACCGGCGATCCCAGGAAATATTTATCTGAAAAACTATGTTGATGTGAATTTAGTTGTCTCGCTAATGAGCTGGATGCACGCTGAAGCAAGAACTCTGGAATTTGGAGACGCCGAATATGTAGCTCATTGAAATCTCAGAAATCATTGAAGATTTTAGATTTATTTTCCGTGTATTCCGTGTATTCCGTGGTTTCTTATTCTGAAAACCCACACCAAAATTACCCTCTTATCGCAATGTCTTTTTGCCCACCCTGCCTCCTCTGGTACCTATCCAGGTGAAATAACTTCTGGATTCCACACAGAACTTGTCATATTGTTAAGACTGAGTTAACACCATCTCCTGGGGTATCAGCCGACATCAAAACCGGCTAAACTCTTTTCAGGTACATTTTCCTCGATTTTCCGACACGCAACCAGTTTCCTTTTCTTCAACGCAACAACTTTTGTGCCGCATTATGAATCGCCGACTCCTGATTCCCCCCATGTTGGTGTTGTGCCTGCTGGGCTATTCCTGGTGGGGTGAGTCGCAGTCTGTGTCAGCAACTCCAGCCCCGATATCCGCAGTGCCATCCAAACAGGTACCGGCTTTAGCGACACCAGATGGGTTTCCAGGTGGACGGCCAGGGATGCACATCTTTAGTAATCAGGATGGGTTGCCGCAAAACTCGATTTTATCCCTTACCACTGATCAAAAAGGGTATCTTTGGGCTGGCACTCAGGACGGAGCCGCCTGTTACAACGGCCATCGTTGGACAACGGTCAATATGCCCAATCGGATGCGATCCAACTATGTCCGCACGGTGTATGCCGCTTCGGATGGCAGTATCTGGTTTGGAACAACGGGCAATGGGGCGATTCACCTGCAAAACGGCAACTGGACAACTTTTACAACCGAAACTGGAACCGTGCCGACTGACAATGTATTTTGTTTTGAAGAAACTCAGGGGGTGGCGGGGAACACCATTCTATGGGTTGGAACGAGCGGGGGGCTGGCCACTTTTGAAAACAATCAGTGGAAGACGCTGACACCTGAAAATTCGGGCTTGCCGCATAAAGCGATCAATATCTTACTGAAAACAAAAGCGGTAGATGGTTCAGTTGTGTTGTGGGCCGGCACCAGCGGAGGACTGGCACGCCTGGCCCAGGGAAAATGGACGGCGTTTACTGCCGGGACATCTCCGTTGCCACACAATCAGGTCCTCAGTTTGCTTGAAACCACCGGATCACCTGGAAAACAGGCGCTGTGGATTGGGACGGCAGAAGGCGGACTGGCCAAATTGACCAATGATCAATGGACGGTTTTTGATCCTCAGCAAACCGGATTGCTCAAAAACCGGGTCCTGGGGCTGGTTGAAACGATTGAACCCGATCAAACCCGCACGCTGTGGATTGGAAGTTATGGCAGTGGTCTGGTGCGATACCGGGATGGAAAATGGGTCACGTACAATCGCCAAACGTCAGCCTTGCCAAATGATGCCGTGATGAGCCTGTACAAATCAGTGACACCGGACGGGGCCTATACGATCTGGACTGGCACCGTCAATGGACTGGCCCGACTCCGGTCTGGAACCTGGACTACCTATGTGCCGGCTACGGCTGGCATGGCCAACAATGTAGTTTTGAGCCTGCTGGAAACCCAATCCACCACTGGCCAGCGAGTCCTCTGGTTGGGGACTGCGGGTGGCGGACTGGCTCGACTGGAAAACGGCCAGTGGACCAGCTACACAACCCAAAATTCCGGTCTGCCAAACAATCGCGTGCTCTGCCTGCTGGAAAGTCGGGATCTGGCTGGTGGTCAGGCCATCTGGATGGGCATGAACGGTGGTGGTCTGGCCTGCCTGCGTGGCAATCAATGGACTGTCTACACCCAGGAAAATTCAAAACTCCCCAGCAATCTGGTCTGGAGCCTGACCCAGACGGTGGAAGCAGATGGCACACCTGTGCTCTGGGTCGTGACAGTTGGTGGCGGTGTGGTTCGCATCAAGGGATCTGACTGGACCGTGTTGAATCACCAGAATTCGGGTCTCCCTAGTGATGATGTGCTGGCGCTCCTGATTACCAAAGCCGATGATGGTTCACCGATTCTCTGGTTTGGAACTGATGGAAAAGGACTGGTGCGATTTCACCGCAATCAGTGGACGGTCTTTGATACCCAAAATTCCGGTCTGGCCAATAACTTTGTCTGGAGTTTGTTTGAATCCACGGCAAGTGATGGGCATCGGACGCTTTGGATTGGCACTGGCGGCGGCGGCGTGAGTGTCTTTGATCCAACTTCGACTGGTCCACAATGGCGAACCATCTCTGACCAAAACCTGCCTGGATTTCCCAACAACACCATCAACCAGATTTGCCAGGACCAGAAGCAGCGCATGTATTTATTTACCAACCGGGGCGTTGCCCGTCTGACGCCAACCGGGCCGCGTGCCTGGAACCCGGATGAATTTTCACTCTACACGTTTACCACTGAGGATGGCTTACCCAGCAATGAGTGCAATCAAGGGGCAGCCATGGTGGATCGCCAGGGGTGCATTTGGGCCGGGACGCTGGAAGGGGCGGCGATGCTTGACCCAGGCACCGAATTTATTGATCGGTCGCCAAAACAACTCCTGCTTGAACGCACGCTGTTGAATGGAAAGCTGTTTGACCGATCACCCGACGGTGTGCCCCAGAATGTGGTCTTTGAGTACAACGAAAACAATCTGGTGTTTGAATATGCGCTGTTGAGCTATTTCCGTGAAGCTGAAACCCGCTACCAGACCCAGTTGGTGAACTTTGACGAGCAGCGTTCAGAATGGAAAGTTGATACCAAAAAAGAATATACCTCGCTGCCGGAAGGCAACTACACCTTCCAGGTCTGGGCGCGGGATTATGCTGGGAACGTGAGCGGACCGGTGACGGCGACATTTCGCGTGTTACCAGCGCCCTGGCGAACCATCTGGGCCTATTTCTTTTATGCCGGGGCGGTCTTTGGGCTTGGCTATGCCATTTATTCGTGGCGTGTGCAGGCTTTGCGGCGGCGACAGGCTGAAAAAGTTGCCCATTTGCGACAATTACAGGAAGAGCGAATTGCCCATTTGCATCAGCTTCAAGAAGAACGAATTTCCAGCCTGCGACATTTGCTGGAAAGCATTCGCGTGATCAACCTGCCGCTCGATCTGAATACCGTTTTGCAAAATATTGCCCAGGAAAGTGCCCAGTTGATTGAAGGGGAGCCAGGTGGGATTGGGTTGATTGAAGGCGAGCAGGTTGTTTTCCGGCGTCTGTGGATGCGCGATCACTGGGTTGATGAACCGCTCATTTTTCAGTTTGGCGAAGGGGTTGCCGGTCGAGTCGCCGCCACCGCGAAACCCTTGATTGTCAATGATTCAGAGCATTCAGGTGAAATCGCTTTTCATACATTGATCAAGAAATTTGACGTTTTGGGAATGATGGATGTACCGATTATTTCGCGCACCGGAAAAGTGGTAGGCGTGCTTGATGTTCGGCGTCCGGCTGGAAGATTGCCGTTTACCGAGGCTGATTGTCAGTTGATTGAATCACTGGCGCACCAGGCGGCGGTGGCAATTGAAAAGGCAGCGCTCTATGGCGAACTGGAACGACTCTATAACCAGGAACGGGATGTCACGCGACGGTTGCAGGAACTCGATCAAATGAAGACCAACTTCCTGATTGTCACTTCGCACGAAATCCGCACGCCGCTCACCGTGCTCAAAGGGTATAGCGAGGCCCTGCTGGACGAATATTTAGGCCCCTTGACCAAACCTCAGAAGAAATCATTGCTCACCTGCCAGCGGATGATTGACCGCATGGTGATTACGTTTAATGACATTCTGGAAATGCTCAAAATCAATGAAGGGAACGTGTCGCTCAAGGTCACCACATTTGATCTCTCAGCGGCCATTCAGGAAATTTTGGCCGAATTGTCACCCTTTATCGAGCAGCGCCAGCAGACATTTGTGAAAAATATCCCTGAATCAATCAGTCTCGTCGGTGATGTTGAAAAGATACAACTGGTTCTGATCAATATTATTCAAAATGCGATTAAATTTACCCATGATGGCGGGGAAATTCAGGTCGGACTGGCCCAGGAACTCGACACCGTCCACCTCTCGATCAAGGACAGCGGAATTGGGATTGACCCGGTGGAAATTGAGCAGATTTTTGAGAAGTTTTACACCACGCCTGACCCATCAACACATACTTCGGGCCGCTTTGAATTTTCCGCACGAGGAACTGGCCTGGGGCTGGCGATTGCCAAAAGTTATGTCGAAGCCCACGGAGGCCGAATTTGGGCCGAATCAGATGGAAAAGGCCACGGCAGTTGTTTTCACATTGTGTTGCCGCTGATCTATCAGGAAAAAATACAGACGCCCGACCTGGGTTCAGAGCTTGGGGCTGAAGAAGTCGGGCTGAAGAAGTTGGGCTGAAGAAAACGGGCTGAAGAAGTCGGGTAAAAACCAATCTCAGCCCGATGTCTTCAGCCCTCTTCGGTCGCGACAATTGGCACCCACCGTTGTAACAAAGCCTTTAAATCCTCAAAGGTAAAGGGCTTTCCTAAAAAATCATCCATGCCGATTTGCAGGCATTTTTCCACTGTTTCGACGGTGGTTTCAGCCGTCAGTGCAATGATTCTGATTTTAGAACGGTGGTTTTTCCTGCGACGAATGGCCTGAGTCGCTGTAAATCCATCCATTTCAGGCATATAGCAATCCATCAAAATGGCATCAAATCGCGATGTTTCAAAGGCGTTGACGGCTTCGAGTCCGTTGCTGACGACTTCGACCTGATAACCAAGTTTTTTGACCTGGGCGGCCAGGATTTTTCGACTGACCAGGTTGTCTTCAGCAATCAGAATACGTGGTGAACTGGGTGATATCGAGTTGACATCAGGACGATTGGGGACGGCAGAAACAAACGATTTATCTTCGGTTGCCACTGATGACGGTGATGCTTTGGCCAGAGATGATGCTTCGGGTGGGAGAGCCGGCAGGAGCACGGTAAAGCAGGTTCCAACACCTGGCTGGCTGTGAACTGAGATATTGCCTCCGTGCGCTGCCACAATACGTCTCACTATCGTCAATCCAAGGCCAACACCCAACTGCTTTTTGGTTGATTTTGACTGCCGATACGGCTCAAACAAATAGGGGATGTCCTCAGCCGGAATTCCTTCGCCCGTATCGGTGATTGAAACTTTCAACAACTGCTGGCCAGTTTCAACTCCAGTGCCGGTTTCAACCCACCCTTCAATCGAAATTGTGCCGCCATCCGGGGTAAATTTAAGAGCATTGGACAGCAGATTGGCAAACACGCGCTCAAGTTTTCCGCGATCAGCCGAAATTGCCGGGAGTCCTGGTTCAAGTTTGATTTCGAGGGCAATTTTGCGGGCCCGGGCACTGACACGGATATCCTCGGCGCATTGGCGTAAGAAAGACTCGGTTTCGAGCGGCGCACAGGACAGTTTCATTTCCTGGGCTTCGGCTCGTGATACTTCGAGCATTTCTGAAATCAGGGTCAGAACTTTATCCAGGCTCCGGTCTGACGCCTGGAGCAGCGACGCGAGCGGACCGGAGGCAATCGAAGATTCCATCTGCAACAGTTCGATTGCGGTTTTGACCACACTGAGCGGTGACTTTAAATCATGAGCCAGCATGGCGGTAAAACTTGCCTTGAGCCGGTCTATTTCCTGGAGTTTCAGGTTGGCTTCGGCCAGCACATTTTTTTGGTGTTCCAGTTCCTGTTGTTGCTGCCATAAGTGAAATGCGGTTTCGGCCAGTTTTCGGGTTCGTTCGCCAACCTGAACTTGCAGTCTTTGGTTTTGTCGAACCAGATATCCGGTGCGGAGCCGGGCGCTACTGAAAATCAGCCCAATTACAACTCCACTGTAAACCAGAATCGCCCATGGCGAACGCCACGGGGAGGTCTGAATGTGAACGGCCAGGCGACTGGGAAGTGTGTTCCACACACCGTCGTTGTTACAGGCCAGAATTTCGAGTGTGTATTTTCCAGAAGGAATATTGAAAAAAGAAAACGTGCGTTTTCCTTGCACTTCACTCCACTGTGATTGGAGTTCAGCCAGACGGTACCTGATACGATTTCGTTGGGGGGCTGAAAAACTCAAGACCGAGCAGGTCACTTCAAAAGTATTCTGAAACGAAGCGAGTGCCAGTTTATCTGGGCCTGGACGCAGGGCTTCCCCATTGGCCGTGACACTTTCCATCACGACGGTTGGCGGAACTGGATTGATTGGGATACTGGCTGGATCAATGATGGCAAGGCCACACAACGTCGGAAACCAGAGTGTTCCGTCAGAGGCTCTCAGGGCCGGGGCGGGAACGTTGGTTTCATCGGTTTTCATTCCATCAAACTGGGTAAACAGCGCTGCTTCTCCGGCTGGCATTTGTCCCTGGGCAAACTGGAGCAGTGCTTTGCGATTGACTCGAAGAATTCCATCGCCACTCCCAATCCAAAAATTTCCCTGGGTGTCTTCGATCATTTGATGGAGTGTTTCGGGTTGATTTCCAGGAAGCTGAGTCAACGTTCGGAGTTTGCCTTCCTGCACATAGCACAACCCGGCATTGGTAATCACCCAGAGGATGCCCTCTACGTCTTCATAGAGCGATAAAATGACGTTGCTTGGGAGGCCTTCTGTTCGTGTGAAGGTCGTAAACTGGCCATTTTGAAACCGGGTGAGCCCACCCCCGTCGGTTCCAACCCACACACTTCCATCTTTGGCACAGGTAATTGCCAGGATGACATTTAAGGGGAGGCCATTTTCAGTGGTGAAGGTTGTAATCGTCGCTCCACTTTTACGGCACAGTCCCGCTGGTGTACCCAGCCAGAGATTTCCCTGGGCGTCTTCACACAGCACCCGAACCTGATTGCTGGGCAGCCCGGTTTGGGTCGTGAATGTCGCCAGTGGGGGCCGATTGGGTAAATCCGGATGAAATTGAACGAGACCGTTACTTTGCGTTCCAGCCCACCAGTCGCCAGATTGATCCTGTACGGCACAGTAAACGGTTGAATTAAAATAGCCTGTCGCAAAGCGGGTGAGTTTGCCGTCGGCGAGATGCGTCAGCCCCTGGTTGGTACAGATGAATAAACTATGATCCTGGGCTTCCTGAATTTGCCAGATAATGTTGTGTGACAACCCTTCTTTGGTGGTGTAGGTGAGAAACTTCCCGTTTTGGAGTTGATTGAGTCCATCCCGATAGGTTCCGACCCAGAGGTTTCCTTCACGATCTTCGAGCAAGGACGATACGTCTTCGCCAGAAAGGCCATCTGATTGAGTAAACGCCGTGAATTTGTTGTTCGCAAACCGAACGAGCCCAATTTTGGCCGACCCAATCCACAGATTTCCGTCCCGATCTTCGCAAAAGACAGATGCGACTGTGCCTGAAAATCCATTGGCATTGGTAAAGTGAGTCAGGGTGTGGTCAGGTCGTTCCTGATACAAACCTGCTCCAATCGTACCAATCCAGAGATTCTGCTTTCGATCTGTGAAGAGACTGACGATTTGACCTTCAAGTGTTTTATATGCGGTTAATGCCAGCGCGTCGGTACGATTGATTACCTGAAAGAGCATATTCTGGCTGCCCAGCAGAATGCTGTCATCTGCAGATTGTCCAATCGCCCGAATGTCAGTGACGGCTTTGCCATCGAGGGTGTCAACTCGTTTGAATCCCTGGTCTGGTGACTCCAAAGATAGATAATTCAACCCTTTGCGGGTGCCAATCCAGAGCCGTTTTTGGCGATCTTCAAACAAGGCGGAAATGATTTCAGACGTCAGGCCCTGTTCAGGCGTGAAGGTTTTCCACTGGCCATTTTTATATGCCATGAGGCCTCCGCCGTTGGTGCCGACCCAGAGCGTCCCATCCGAACTAACCAGCAGTTTCCAGGTGGTATTATTTTTGAATTCTGGAACGGTGTTTTTGTTCAAGACCGTAAACTGAACTCCGTCAAATCTGACCAGGCCCTGAAATGTCCCAAGCCAGAGGTAGCCATCACCGGTTTGTGCCAGGGCCAGAATGGCATTGTTGGGAAGTCCCGCTTCTTTCGTCCAGATTGTTTGGCGATATTGGGTGATGGCTTTGGTTGGATCCAGTGCCTGTGCTGGGATCGAGTTGAGCAAGAGGAAGCCCAGGACAAGTGTTCCGAACAGCCAGTGCTTACGCAGAAAGCCACAAGTCAACCAAATGGGAGACATAATTCAAACCTCAACAGATCAGATACAGCACACCCAGGCTGTTCACTGGAGAAAACAGACTAAAACCAAAGATTTTGCAGGAATTTCCGGGGCAAGAAAGAGATCTGAGATATGTGGCAGGTTGGAAATCAGAGATACCTGCCTCATTGAAGGCCGCTCGGATTGTAGCTGAGTTTGGTTGAGGGCAAAAGGGGAGGACACAGTCCAGGTGACAGGGTGACCAGGTGACAGGGTGACCAGGTGACAGCCTCAATCATCACCTTGTCATGTGGTCACCCTGTCACCCTGTCACCTGGTCACTTTGTCATTGCTTTCATCGGGATTTTCACGCCTTTAGTTTCGGCAGTGTGGTCCGCTTCTTCATATCCGGCATCAACATGCCGAAAAACGCCCATCGCCGGGTCGTTGGTCAACACCCGTTCGGCACGTTTGGCTGATTCGTCAGTGCCGTCCACCACCGTAACCTGACCGGCGTGCAGACTGTATCCGATGCCGACGCCTCCGCCATGATGGAACGAAACCCAACTGGCGCCCGAGGCCGTGTTGACCAGGGCGTTCAAAATTGGCCAGTCGGCAATCGCATCTGAACCGTCTTTCATCGCTTCGGTTTCACGATACGGCGATGCGACCGAACCACAGTCCAGGTGGTCGCGTCCAATGACAATCGGCGCTTCGACCTGTCCACGGCGAACCAGCTCGTTGAGTGCCACGCCAAATTCTGCCCGTTCACCATACCCGAGCCAGCAAATCCGTGCCGGAAGACCCTGGAAGTGGATTTTTTCACTCGCCAGCCGAATCCAGCGTTGCAATGACTCGTTGTGGGGAAACATTTCCTGGACGAGGCTGTCGGTTTTGCGAATATCTTCCGGGTTGCCCGAAAGCGCTGCCCAGCGAAATGGTCCCTTGCCTTCACAAAACAGTGGCCGGATGTATTCGGGGACAAAGCCAGGAATTTTGAAGGCATCGGTGACCCCTGAAATTTCAGCCTGTTTGCGGAGGTTGTTCCCATAGTCAAAGGTTACGGCACCACGATCCTGCAGCGCACGCATGGCCAGAATATGAGTTCCCATCGAGGCTTGTGACCGTTTGACGTATTCAATCGGGTTTTCGCGTCGGAGGATATCGGCTTCATCCAGCGACAGACCGGCTGGCACATAGCCGTTGAGCGGGTCGTGGGCGCTGGTTTGATCGGTGAGCACATCCGGGACAATCCCACGCCGAACCATTTCCGGTAACACTTCGGCACAATTGCCAACCAGACCAACCGAAAGCGGTGATTTCCGCGAACGGGCTTCGTCAAGCCAGGTGAGTGCTTCGTCGAGATTGGATGTCATCCGGTCGCAGTAGCCAGTTTGAATGCGCTTTTCGATCCGGGCCGGATCCACATCAATCCCCAGGAACGCTGCGCCATTCATCGTGGCGGCCAGTGGTTGCGCACCGCCCATGCCACCCATTCCGCCAGTCACCACCAGTTTACCTTCCAGTGTGCCGCCGAAATCCCGGTCAGCCACGGCCGCAAACGTTTCATAGGTGCCCTGCAAAATGCCCTGGGTGCCGATATAGATCCAGCTTCCCGCTGTCATCTGGCCATACATCAGGAGGCCAAGTTCTTCCAGTCGGCGAAACTCATCCCAGTTGGCCCAATTTCCAACCAGATTTGAATTCGCAATCAAGACCCGTGGAGCAAATTCATGGGTGCGGATGATCCCAACTGGTTTCCCAGATTGCACGAGCAGGGTTTCATCGTTTTCGAGGCTCTGCAGGCTACGCACAATGGCATCAAAACATTGCCAGTTGCGGGCGGCCTTGCCCGTTCCGCCATAAACAACCAGGGCTTCGGGGCGTTCGGCCACATCCGGGTCCAGATTGTTCATTAACATCCGAAGAGCGGCTTCCTGATGCCAGCCCTTACAACTGAGTGTGGTGCCCCGGGGGGCGCGAATAATTCGTGACATAGGTTTTGAATGAAGAATTGAGAATGAAGAATTGAGAATGAAGAATTGAGAATGAAGAACGAAGAAAGTGGTTAGTGGTTAGTGGTTAGTTCTTGGTTCTGCTTGTAAAGCATTGATTTCTAATCACTAACCACTAACCACTTTCTTCATTCTCATCTGGGCACTTCCACCCGCGCGACCAGATCATCCACCACCTGATCAGGCGTGATGCCCGCCACCTGAGCTTCGGAATGGAGCACGATGCGGTGGCGAAGCACGGGTTTGACGACGGTTTTGACATCATCATCTGGTGTGATAAAAGCGCGTCCCTGCATCGCGGCGTTGGCTTTGCTGCACATCAGCAGCGCCACGGCGGCTCGTGGGCTGGCGCCCCAGCTCAAGTGGATGAAGTTCCGGGAATGGCGAATGATATTGACGATATAGCGTTGAATTCCAGGTTCGGCGGTCACTGTGCGGACCAGTCGGCGGCATTCGCTAATAATCGCCAGATCGGAAAGCGGGGTCAGGTTCATTTCCTGCAGTCGCTTGGCATTAAACCCGGAGTTCCAGTTGCTGATGACCTGCAACTCTTCTTCAATTGAAGGATAGTCAATCAGGATTTTGAGGAGGAACCGGTCCAACTGGGCTTCGGGAAGGGGGTAAGTGCCTTCGTACTCAATCGGATTCTGGGTCGCCAGGACCATAAACAATGGTGAGAGCGAATGCCGTTCGCCATCAATGGTCACCTGCCGTTCTTCCATGGCTTCGAGCAACGCCGCCTGGGTTTTCGGAGGGGTGCGGTTGATTTCGTCAGCCAGCAGCAGGTCGGTAAAAATTGGTCCCTGGCGAAGCGTAAATAACCCGGTGTTGAGATTGACGATATTGGTGCCGGTCACATCTGCCGGCATCAGGTCCGGAGTGAACTGGATGCGGTTGAAATGGGCACCCAGGATCATCCCCAGGGTTTTGACCAGCAGCGTTTTGGCCGTACCGGGAACACCTTCAACCAGCACGTGGCCTTCAGCCAGCAATCCGATCAATACCTGATCAATCACTGCATCCTGACCGACAACTACCTGATGAAGCTGATACCGAACATGATCGACAACTTGTTGAACGTATTGGGACATTTGGTGTGAAGTATTGGGAGAGAATGGAAAATTGAGTCAGTCGTTGATGAGTCAGTAGTCAGTAGACAAATTTAGTGACTCTTTAGAGATTGATTGTCCTCAAGAAACTATTGATAAATCATACAAATAGAACCAAATACACTTGACAGATAATTCAAATTCCCAACGCTTGACTACTGACTACTGACTACTGACTACTGACTACTGACTCATCAACTACTGACTCATCAACTACTGAC
>CAZXCE010000225.1:0-12231 GCA_964639175.1 uncultured Clostridia bacterium | reverse complement strand
CTGGCTTCGCTCGGCCTGATCGGACCGCAGTTTGTTGGTCAGGTCATTGATGCCCTGGTTGCTCGTGACGGCAAACAAATGCTGACACTGGTTGATGAACTGGTGCGCACCGGGTATGACCTGCGGCAGTTTTTGCACGAAGTCATGACCTATCTGCGGCATATGCTGGTGTTTCAAGCGGCGGGCGCTGACCCGGAACTCCTCCCGGTTTCTGAAAGTGAAGGTCGCCAGATCGAGCAGCATGCCCGCACTTTTTCCAGCGAAGACCTGGTCCGGTTTTTTACGCTCCTCACCGAAGTCGAACAAGCCCTGCGCACCGCTCCTGAACCGCGCTTCCAGTTAGAATTTGGGCTGGTTAAGTTAACCCAACTTGCACATCTGAAAAGCCTTGAAACACTTCTGGCTCAACTTGAAAAGCTGGTTGGCTCTGGCGGCATGCCCTCCCCGGCGCCATCCACACCACCACCGACAGCACCTCCTTCTGGAAGTGGAGGACGTGGCCCGGCAGCACCATCCGGAAGTCGCGGAAATCCGCCGCCAGCCCCATCACGGCCAATGCCACCGACCCGGCCTCAGTTTTCTGCGCCATCCGGAGGAGCACCAACGCCGCCACAGTTTTCTGGTGCTTCAGCTCCCCCTATTGCCCCGCCAAAGTTTTCTGGAGCCTCAACCGCACCGCCAGCAGGTTCACGTCCAACGTTTCCGCCGCCCTCACTTTCACCAGAGATTACCAATCGGCTACCAGTGGCTCAAACGGCTCGACCAGCGCTGGCGCCAACTGTGGCAACTCCGATGGTGCCCAGTCCGTCGGTTGAGCCACCGGCCCCAGATTTGCCGCCCTGGATGGATGATCTGACAGCACCGCCGCCAGAACCTCCCGATGATTTTGATGAATCACCAGCCTTGACGCCTTCATCTCCTCAAGGATCGAGTTCACGAACAACTCAGCCACCGCCAGTGAGGTCTCCGCTCTCACTGGTGACACCAGCCGATCAAGGGCCATCCCGACTCGATCTAAAAGCGGATGGCGCACTTGAAGCCTTGCTTGAGCGACTCAGAGCCGATTTCGAAACGTCCAAAAAACCGCTCTTGCTTATGACACTTGATAAAGTACTGCGGACGGAACTGGATGGAACCGAAGTCACATTGCTCTTGCCCTCAGATGCGGTTGAAGCTCACAAACAGCTTTCACTGCCGCCCAACCTGATGGCCCTCCAGGACGCGCTCCGGCGAATTACCGGCATGCCATATCGTCCCCGGATTAAGTTCGAAAAAACCGCCACCGGTCGTCCAACAGCCCTCTCAGAATCAGAGGTAACCGCTTCGCGCTCGCGGTACCAGGCAGAAAGTGACCCGGTCGTTCAGGCGTTGCTGCAAACTTTTCGCGGCGAATTGACACAGGTAAAGCCGGGCTGAAATCCAGGGTTGAGGGCTAAGGGCTTGGGGTTGAGGGCTAAACTCCAGGGCTTGGGGCTGAGGGCTAAGGGCTTGAGGTTGAGGGCTGAGGGTAAAACCAATTGAATTCAAGTGATTTGTATTTCCTCAGCCCTGGGTTTCAGCCCCAAGCCCTTAGCCCGCTATTTTCAGCCCTCAGCCCTCAGCCCTGGATTTCAGCCCGATATCTTCAGTTCTAACTCTTTCGAAAGGACTTCCCCCCAATGCAAACCTGTTTGATTCGTCTCTTTCTCTTTTGTGGAGTGATGATTCTGGCATCCATACCGACACTGGCTCAAGACACACCCAAAGCTGAACTTTTTGCCGGCTACTCAGCCGCTCGATTTGCCAATCGCGGCGATTACTTGAGTGGTTTTTCGGTTTCGATCAACGGAAATTTCACAAAATCAGTCGGTGTGGTGGCTGACTTTGGCACCTATTTTAAGAATAATGACCAGATCCATAACTTTATGGCTGGACCGCGATTTTCTTACCGCAAATCCTCGCGGGTAACACCATTTGCGCAAGTGCTGGCTGGTGTAGTCGCTCCAGAGCCAGCCTTTACTATGGCAATTGGTGGAGGCATTGATATTAAACTCAATGAACACATTGCCTTCCGCGCCGTTCAGGCAGAGTACCTGTTCCTTCGCGGAGGGGAAAACGCCACCAATCACAATGCCCGCATTTCAACCGGAATTGTCTTTCGCTTTGGAAAAATCTGAAAAACCGGGTTCCGGGTTTTCGAAATCTAATGCCAAATCTTCTGGCCTCAGCTTAAAGCCATCAGCCAGCAAGAGTACAAATCCTGATACATCAAAGCGTTCATCTTCATAATGGCTTCACTTGCTTTACCTCAACCGCAATCTGATCGGAAACAAATCACCCATCAAACCAGCCTGCTCTATGCGGCTCAACTCACTGGAACCGGCCTCAATTTTGCCACCACATTTTTGCTGGCTCGCTGGATGGGCGTTGATAATTTCAGTCTGTTTACCTTTTGTTCGGTCTCGATTCTCACCTTTGTCAGCCTCTTTTTTGAATTTGGAATGTTCTCGGCTGGTGCGCGCCTCCTGGCCATCAGTAAGGACGAAACTGAAGAAAACGAAGTCCTTGGTGCGCTGCTTGTTCTTGGGCTGGGGCTGGGGCTGGCCATGGCGGTATTTATCGGCATCTCGGCACCGTTTATTGATCAGATTTTCCGGGTGCAGGTCCGGGGAATGCTCTGGGCCTGTCTCCCGCTGGTTTTGTTTATTCCGCTTCAGTTTTTGCTCGAATCAGCCTGCCAGGGCAATAACCGCATTTCGTCATTGGGATTATTTCGCATTGCACTCCCTGGGTTGACCTTTCTGGGAGCGGCGTTGGTGTTTGCCTTCTTTCAACTCACTCCGTTTGGAGCGCTCCTAGCAACCAATGCGGGTGCGGCGGCGGCCTGTTTGCTGGTCATTGCCTTTCTTCGCCCTTCATTTCACAACCTGCACCCCCATTTGCGCGCGATTTTGGATGAAACACGCCGGTTTGGAATTGATGTCTACCTTGGCCGCGTCACGGCAATTGCCTCACAGAGAGCCGACGGACTTTTGATTCCTTATTATATTGGCTATGCCCCGCTTGGGTTTTACACAATTGGTAAAAGTATTGCCGATTCGTTGATCATCAATTTTTCGCGGGCGCTGGCAGTGACCAGATTTCGGAGTTTTGCCCGATCACACGAAGTTTCCAATGGTGTACTGGTCTGGAATTTTCTGTTGTTACTCACGGCTGGAATCGCCTTGATCCTGGTTGCCCCATGGTTGCTGGGCCGTTTTTTACCGCAATATGTTCAAAGTGCAGATTTGCTGGTTCCATTTGTCGTGGGGAGCATTCTTGGTGGCCTGCTACAACCCTACAATCTCTTTTTGGCAGCCCACGGACGTGGTGGTGAACTCCGCAATATTTCGATGTTTATCGGTGTATTTTATCTTGTGGCTCTGGTACTCGTGATTCCCTGGTTTGGACTGCTGGGTGCGGCCTGGGTGATTGCGGCAGTCGCCGGACTCAACTTTGTGTTACACCGGCAGCACTATCTCAACCTGCAACGCGAACGCGTTACCACGGGCGAGATTCCGCTCCGGGTTGTGGTGATCAACCTGTCAGGAGATACCCGACACGCCAGAGCCTGGGCAGAATCACTCACTGCCAATGTTGAACTGACATTAATTGATAAAGCCAAACTTCGGGAGGATTCCAAGCTCAACTGGATTCGGCGATTGCGTCAAACACCGTGTGATTTGTTTGCGATTTATTGTGACCGGCTTGAATGGCAAACACTACGGATTCCAATGCTCCTGTTTGGAATGCTGGCCGGGGCTCGAACCTGTTTGATTGTTGATTCTGCCGGAAAAGAATTGCGCCGATCTGCCCTGGCAGTTGCCCTGTGGGAAATCCCACATCTGGCGCTTGAGGTGTGTGGCGGAGCCTTCCTGATTGGGATCTCGTGGGCGTTGACCCGCTATCTTGAACTTGAATGCCGGATGGCCCAATCCCGAACGCCCGCTGATCCCCCATCCACGCTCCTCCACTCAACAGCATCTCGCCCCAGCTCTCTGCTTTTTATCCGCACAACCCCCACGAGTGGGGCCCAAACTGGCGGAGCAACCAGTCATATTTCAGGGTTTACACAAGGGGCGACCGCACTTGGGGTCAAAGTGCGATTTCTTTCCAATGACAGCATTTCGGGAGTTCACCCAGAAGTCACGCCGGTAAAAATTCTCTGGCCTTCGGGGTTCTTTTCAGCCCATCGCGTGCTATTTGAACTCTGGAATAACCTGGTGTTTACCATTCGGGCAATTGACGAAGTCAAAAATGACCCGCCAGACTATCTCTATCAACGGTATAGCCGGTTTAACTGGTCAGGGGTTGTGCTATCGCTTTCGACTGGCATTCCATTGCTGCTTGAATACAACGGCTCTGAAGTCTGGATTGGCCGATATTGGGATGACGTCCAGTTGCTGTGGCTCCTGGAAGCTTTTGAAATGTTGAACTTACAGGCAGCAGCCTCGGTATTTGTCGTCTCTGAAGTCGAACGCCAGAATCTGCTTGAGCGTGGAATTCCTGATACCAAAATCCTGGTCAACCCCAATGGCGTCAACCCTGATATTTTTCATTCAAATTGTGGAGGAGCAGCGGTTCGTCACCAACTCGGGCTTGAAAAGCAGGTCGTGGTTGGGTTTGTCGGAACGTTTGGCCCCTGGCACGGAGTGGAAGTCATTGCCAAAGCGGCAACCCTTGTGCCGTCAGATTCCCCATTGCACTTTGTGATGATTGGCGAAGGCGCCCTCAAAAGCACAGTTGAAGAACAGGTCCAAAAAACTGGCGTGTCCCATCGGTTTACATTTACTGGACGCATCGGCCACAACCGGGTAGCAGCCTATCTTGACGCCTGTGACATTCTGGTTTCTCCACAGGTTCAACGCGAAGACGGTGGCGAATTTTTTGGCTCACCAACCAAGCTTTTTGAATACATGGCCATGGAAAAGGGAGTCATTGCCAGTCGGGTGGGTCAGATTGGCCAGATCCTCGAACATGAAAAAACGGCTCTCTTGATTCCTCCGGGAGATGCCCAGGCTCTGGCTGACGCCTGTGAGCGTCTGGCTCGGAACCCCCAATTTTGTCATGAGTTAGGGAGCGCTGCCCGAACGGTAGTTTCTGGAAACTATACCTGGAAGCATAATGCCCAACGCGTTCTGGATCGTGCAGCAAGTCTTCAGATCAACAGCCAATCATAAAAAAAGGCGACATCGCAAACACCCAGGAGGGAGTTCGCGATGTCGCAGAACGATCCAAACAAGAATGCGGTGCAGAGAAAACTTGTGACAGTTACTCAGAAATACATCTGGGTGATCACTGAAACATCAGATCAGGATCAACGAAAACCAGAGTGCGAGCAGGTCTCAGCCTATTCAGTTCCATTCTGAATTTTAGATAAAGCGGAGCTGTCGTAACAAAAATACAAATGAGTGAGTTATCAATTTATCCTGTCTGAGAAAATAGACGCAGCCTGGAATGATTTCTTCCGTAATTTTGGCCTAAAATTCAACATTGTTTGCATTATTGCTCAATTGTGGCGTGTTCTCTTGCACAGAGGCGCTGCTTTGACTCATCATCATTCCAGTTTCAGGCATTTCATTCCAAATTGGTCTCATTTGCTTTTCAGCCACAAAATCCCAGTCATCCGTCCAGGCCATATCCTACCCGTCCAGTCACCTTGATGTCGGTGGGACCGGTTTTTCCAGCAGGAGGTTGAGCGATGCGCCGCAATAGCATTTTGTTCAGATTGAATCTTCGGTACGTGCCGATCATCGGCAGTCTCCTCGTCGTCGCAACGCTGGTTACCGCAGTTCACGCTCAAAACCGAGCCGCACGCCACGGTCAGTTCCATGTCGAATGGAAAGACCAGCATACCCAGCAACCGATTGAAAAAGCGAGAGTTGAGATTTGTCCGCTTCTGGAAGGGCCAGGCATTATCCTGGAAACTGATGCCAAAGGCCGGGCGTCGCACATCAGACTCCCCGAAGGTGGATATGTGGTGTTTCTCTTTCGGGAGGGCTATGCCCCGGTTGAAATATCTGACGTGGTCATTGAAGATCACTATCCGGTCCGGGTCTATGTGAAATCACTGAATGCAGATGAAGCTCCCTACAAACGAAAGTTCATCCGCTATCAACGCTCGCAGGTCCAAACCGACAGCAGTGAAATCCGAACCATTATGCGCAGCCAGTGAACCCCTGGGGCGGAGAGAACCAGGGCTGACGAAAACGGGCTAAGGGCCTGGGGCTGAAAAACCTTGGGCTGAGGGTTTGAGGCTCATGGTATACAAATCATTTGAATTCAATTGGTTTGTACCCTCACCTTAGCCCTTAGCCCTTAGCCCTTAGCCTTACTTAGCCCCAAATCATCACCGGTTCAGCGCATTCTTGAGCCGGGTGTTGACGGCAAATCGAACTGATTTCCGCTCTGGAAGCTGCATTGGCCGTTTGGTTTGAGGATTGATCGTCCGGCGTGGTTTATAAGTAATCAATTTGAAACTGCCGAGTGTCGGCAACGTCACATCTTTGCCATTGCGCAACCCATCAGCAATACCACTTAAGATCGCATTGAGCGCTTTCTCTGCTGCTGCCTTTGAGATTTCGGCATCCTGTGCAATTAACTCAACCAGTTCAGCTTTATTCATGAAATGATCTTTTTCCTTTCTGCGTGCGCTCAGTTCGCACGTTTTTCGAGTTATTCGGATGACAAATTTTTGCCCCAAATGTGGAACCCAACAAACCCCAACCAACCTGCTCTGTTTTAAGTGTGGCGCCTTGCTCCCAACTTCCCGACCACAGCCGCCACAATCACCACCCCAGGCAAGTCTCAATCCGTATATCGTTCCACCGCCGGACCAGTTAACCCCAGGGTATCCACCGCCATTGCCACAGACCGTTAACAAATCACGAGCCACGACCTCCATGATTTTTGGCTTATTGTCGGTTCCGCTCCTCCTTTTATGGGGACTTGGCGTCCCGCTGGCCATTGTGGCGGTGATTCTTGGAAAAATGGAATTAAACGCCATTCGACGTGGTGAACTTTCACAGGAAACAAAATCCATTGCAATGGTTGGCTTTGTGAGCGGATTGGTAAGCCTGATCCTGCTTGGAATTATCATCCTGCTGTTTATGACCTGCTTTGGGTTGCTCCTTTTTAGCTATTAGCCCTGAGCCCAAGGTTTTTCAGCCCTCAACCCAATGTCTTCCGCCCTAAATCATATACCCCAGATCCACCAACTGCTGTTTCAGAATGTCGAGTTCTTCCTTGCTGAGGGAACTCGATGACCGCTGATTGATCCGAACACCAGGGTCAACCTGGGCCAGTTCCGCCACCAGATGATTCACAACGTCGGAGTTGGCTTCGGCAACGTTGGTTTGTTCAAACGGGTCCTGCCGCAAGTCATAGAGTTCGACAAATGATTCACGCTTGAGAATGTCGCGCATGCCTTCGAGTCGTACTTCATCTTTGAGCGGCCATTGCATTTTGGTCCGAATGCGCTCAGCAAAGCGATTGATCTCGCTTTCGGTGCAATCATTGAGGATTAACTTCCACTCTCGAGTTCTCACACCACGCAAAAATGGCCGATCTGCTTCGAAATCATAGGTGAAACAACAAAAACAGGCTGGTTTTTCGGCCAGAACCTCTCCTCGCATCAGTGGCCAGAGACTGCGACCATCCACCATTTCAAAACCTGGGTCATAGGGTTCGGTGATTCCGAGCAAATTGAGAATCGTCGGTACGATGTCTATGGTTCGAACCGGGGCATCAACCGTGACATTCCCGTTCAGTGACCGGGGATGGTGAAAAATGAGAGGAACGCGAATCACTTCGTCCAGCCCACCATTCACGGCACCGTGCATGGGAACTCGCCGGTTGAGTCCTTCACCGTGATCGGCGGTCAAAACAATCAAAGTGTCTTCACGCTGACCGGTCTGGTCGAGCATCGCCAGCAAGTCCCCGATCTGGGCGTCCACGCGATTGGCATTTTCAATGTAGGTTCGCCGGACCTGAGTCCAGTCATCTGAATCCCAGGCACTGGCAAGCTGCCTGTCAAACGCTTCAGGCGTAATACCATAGGGCCAGTGGACGTTGAACGTGTGAAAAAACAAATACCACGGGGCTTTTTGTTTGGTGATGAACTTGATGGTTTGGTGTTGCAGGTCAGCCGCAAACACCGATTTTTCGTAGCCGCGCCGCAGCCCCGTGTGTTTGCTTTCAAACATTGCCCCTTCCCCAAGCGCCCGGCCCGAGTTTTGAAGCGTGAAAAACCTGTGTTTTTTGAGCCGTTCGGCCAGGGGGAGCGCCCGCGCACTCATCGGCGTTTCAAACTGATGAAAAACGCGGTGTTTCGGCCAGTACATTCCGGTGAACATCGCGGCGTGCGAAGGTGTCGTCAACGGACAGGACGAAACACAATTTGAGAACCGCACACCTTCTGTGGCCAGCCGATCAATGTTGGGTGTGTGAACCAGCGGTGCCAGTTCGCCCAAAAACGAGCGGTTTGATTCGGCACTGATACAGTCATGCCGGAGCGTGTCGAGACTGATTAAAATGACATTGCGTGGAAAAAGGTTAGCCATGAAACAACTTCTAAAGGAATAGGGCTTGTCAGTACCACCTGCGTCAGTGGGTGGGCCTGGTTGATTCTAACCCCACCCGCTGACACAGGTGGTACTGACTTATCGGTTCTTCTGATTCGTCTCCACACACAATCTGTGGCTACAATGAAGGATGCTGAATGAAATACCGGGCTGTGTAGCGCCCGGCCCGAAGTTCTTCCAAAAATTCGATTTCATCGCGGATTGGTTGTTCAAACTCGGTCACACACCGCCCAATCTGGCCTAAATTCAAAGCATCACTGCCACCAATCACTTTCAGCCGCATTGCCTCAGCAAACCGGCAGGCTTCCTGATTATTCAAATCCGGCGTGCGTCCGTTCAAACCTTCAACCGCAAAGACTCCCGGCAAAGTGGTCAGTTTTTCACCGATGCTTGGGCGATCAGGGTCAAACGGATGGGCTGGAATGCAAATGCCACCATGAAAGCGCACATATTCAACGGCTTCCATGGCAATCCATTTCCCTGGTCGCTCAAAAACCTGAGCATCCAGTTCCGTCAATCCATAAATCAGCATCTCGCCCAGATCAGTATTGATTTCCAATCCACGGAGCACCAGCAGCGGCAGGCCTTCGGCAAACTCGACACAGACTTCGGAGGCCGTATAGGAATTTCGTTCGGTAACCCCAAGGCCCGCCAGCCCAAGGTCCAGGGCATAATCAATCAAGTCTTCTGGCGCAACCAGCGAGTTACCAGACATGACAGTGGAGACGTGTAAATCGAAGAGCATCATAATAATTGAGGATTCAGGGTTCAGGGTTCAGGGTTCAGGATTCAGGGTTTTCCAATTTATGTCCTTTTCGTCCCTTCTGTCCTTTTTGTCCTTTTCTGACAAGAACACAATCTTAAGTTCCCTGGCTCAGAACCGCACTCATTTCCTGGTGAATCAATCCGTTACTGGCCAAAACTTCGGGGACATACCAGTCGAAAGTCCCGTGATCAAACCGAGTTACCGCCCCGCCAGCCTCGGTCACAATCAACCCACCAGCGGCCATATCCCAGGGCGCCAGGTTCAACTCCCAAAATCCATCAAACCGGCCCGCCGCAACATAACACAAATCCAGCGCGGCGGAACCATCGCGCCTGACGGCCTGGGCGGCATCCAGGAACCGACTGAAGTGATCCAGGTTGATTTTGGGTGATGTGCGCACATTGTAGGGGAAGCCGGTGCACAGCAGTGCCTGATCAAGTCGCGCAACCGATGACACCCGGATGGCACGTTCGTTGAGCGTCGCCCCCTGGCCACGTTCCGCGGCAAAGAGTTCATCACGCACCGGATCATAGACCACACCCAGCAACACGTGGCTTTCATGCTGGAGCGCAATCGACACACTGTAAAACGGGTACCCGTGGGCATAATTCGTCGTGCCATCCAGCGGATCAATGATCCACCGATAAGGCGAAGTCTGCTCAAATAAACCACTTTCTTCAGCCAGTACCTGATGTTTTGGATAGTGATTGGCAATCTGTTCGCGAATAAACTTTTCCGAAAGCAAATCAACCTCGGTCACCAGGTCAATCTGTCCTTTATGGCGGACTTCAAAATCACGTCCGACGTGTTCGCGCAGTATTTTTCCGGCGTCTTTGGCCAGTTGTTTTGCAAATGAAAGCATGGAGAAATCCTTGGGAAGGAATTGGTTCCTGGTACTAATCACCGGCCAGAAAATCCAACGTATTGGCCGGCAAGTTCTTTTCTTTGAGATATTTCTGCTCCATTTCCTCGATTCGGAAACGGTCCAGTCCGCTGTTTTCCAGAAAGTCATCTCGTAACTGACGGTCTTGGGATTCGATGATGCGCGGGAGCAACTCTTGAAGGTATAACCCTTCCTCGCGCAAAGCAATCAACACTGACGCAAACAATTCATCGGGAATTGGTTCTTGAATCAGTCCATCCTGCTCTAACTGGCGGTTGACCGTGTTGCGCAAAAAAGCCTGTTCGTTTTTATCCAGCGGGGCTTTGTGGATCGAACGCACAATCTGTCGCACGTGTCCTTCGATGGCTCGACGCAGGCGAAAATGATGATTGATGGCCGCGATACTATCAATCACAGCTTTGGGTGTGGTTTCGCCGTTAACCAGTTCATTCACGCCGTGCTGAATGGCCAGCAGACGCTGCCGACCATATGTGTTGAGATACCGATTGCGCAGCAGCGGATCAAAAAACAATTGATTGAACAGACCCTTCTGGATGTTCTCAAAAATCAGGCAGTTTCGAGCCAGGGCAAATAACCGTTCTTCGGTCAGGCCATACTCATCAATAAATGCCACACTGTTGAGCACGGCACTCACCATATCAAACCGGTCAAAATGGCCGATGATGGTGTGAAAGGCCTCGATAGCGGCTTCATTTCCGCTTTGCTTCTGCCAGGATTCAAGGTCCTGACTGAGTTCGTCGAGCGCCTTTTCAAAAAGCAACGAGCGATTTTCAACCGCCTGCTGTTTCAACTCCATCAGTTTGACAAAGAGTTCAGTAACCGGCTCAGGAGCACCGTCAATAAAGAGGCTTTGTAGCAGACGGCGCACCTCAGCCACATAAGTGGGTTCGGTCGCGGTCGGTTCTTCTCGGCGTTGCAGGCTCTTATCCAGACGATCAAAAATCTGAGTCGGCAGGTGACGTCGGGTGGCCAGGGCACGTAACCGGTTGAGTCGCGGTAACGCACTCTTTTCAGAGATGTTATGGGTATAGTAGGTTACCAGCGTCTCTTCATACTGACTGATGATATCCTGATTTTCCGCCATATCACTCAAGACACAAATTTCCAGGCGCTCCTGTTGTTCCCAACTGATTCCGTTTTCCTGGGCCAGTTGATCGAGGCGGCTCCGGTCAAGCGTCTTGATTGGTTTGCCGGTTCGCTGCATATCGCGAAAGACCTGGGCATAGTGTTCTGCCCGCCGATCAGTCAAACGCATTAAAAAGAGCGTCCATTTGGGGATTCCGAGTTCCTGATAGAGTTCGCGGGCCAGTTTGGCCCCGGTTTTATCCTGTGAAAGATCGTACCGCTTTAGAAATTTTCCAACCAATCGCAAGATCACTTCCTGGGCGCTCCGCACACCACCCTGGATATCACCCGCAATAAAGAAAAAATAATTGGTCAGGGCGTGTCCTTCGCGAAAAAGCCGTTCATAGGTCTCGGTCGCATCGGTTTCAGTGGTAAATGACAGGTGCTCTTCCGTATCGCCGTACCGAACCCCATAAATCACCAGGCGATTGCGGACATCGCGTTTCAAAACATCTTTTACCGGGCGGTCAATCGCATACATATAAGGACACATCGAGCCACCTGTCCCATAATGAACGAGCCGGTCAGGATAGAGCCGGATTTCATTTCCGCCTGAGAAAAATCGGTCATAGGACTCTGCCGAATCAGCTTTTTCTTCATAAAAAAACCTGACGCTGAGATTGCTTCCGACAATCGTCGTGTAGAACTCGTAGTGCTCACCCACTTGTCCGTGCAGACAGATATCTTGAATCACAACCGCACCCCTTAAGACGAATGAAGAATGAAGAATGAAGAATGAAGAATTGAGAATGCAGAATGTAGAATGAAAAAGGCAGAATTGGAATGAAGAATGAAGAATGAAGAATGAAGAATGAAGAATTGAGAATGAAGAATGA
>CAZXCE010000224.1:0-12239 GCA_964639175.1 uncultured Clostridia bacterium | reverse complement strand
CCCTGTTTTTTTCAGCCTCAAGCCCTAAACCATTGCCCGAACATATTCCGGCAAGTTCCGGTTGTTTTTGATTTTGGCACGATCCGTCGGGTTAAGTCGTGAAATCAAGCGAGCTACCACATCACGCGGGGTTTTGGGATTCGTCACCAGTTCAAGTCGAATTTGATAATTGTTGACCCAGGCTGGATTGGCGCCGATAGCAGCCAGTGCGCTTCGTGGAGCAGACTTGGAGCGGACGACTTTTAACACAATCCCGTCTTCCAGATACTGTTCTTTCAACAGCGTGGTAATCGTCTCTTCGTCATGGAAGGCTTCTTCCCACAACTCGTGCAGGATTTCGCCATTGGTGGCTTTGATTAAGCCGATTCGCCCAGATGAATCAAGCGCACGATAAATTTCGATGAGTTTCTGGAGGGCTTTTTGTTTGACCTCAATGGTGGCAATCTTGGGGTTTTTCACCACCTTGAGCAGACTTTGAGGATTTGAAACAAAATTGAGAAGTTCAAGCGCAATGCCGTGAGGCGTCTTCGGATTGTCGAGCAAGGCTTCCTGAATACGCTGCCGGCCAGTCCATCGAGAGTCACGATAAATTGCCTGTGCTCGATCAGCCGTGATGGTCCGGGCATAGCCAACAATCATATCTTCTGGCAGCGCCGGGTTGTGCAGCAATGAAGCAAATACCTGGTCGTCAGGATCCGTCAGTAAAAGTGCAATTTGACCAATCTCATTGACAGTGGCTGCCTCCTGACATCGCAACTCAATTGCTGACGACAGCCGTGAAGCAGGAACCGGTTCATTGATCGCATCTGCGGTTGAAACAATTTGAACTGGCTGCGAAGCTGAGTGCAGTTGGGCCTCGAAATCGTGGTCAATTTCATAAATATCAGCCTCATCAGCCACGCTCAATGGCAATTCAGCCTGGCCTGTAAAGACCGGTGCCGCAAAAATCAGATGGACCAGATGAGGATAGAGGACTTTCGCGGTTTCCAGGCCATAGATCAGATCTTCGGCGCCAAGGTGGTCAATCACCTTCCCGAGCGTTTTGGCTGCTGCCTGTGCCCGGTCACCACCTTCGTCAATTGCTTCAAACAAAGTAGGTAATTGCTCGGTTAATGTCAGTCCGAGTTTTCGATCTCGCGGGAGGTGCGGATTTTTTAAAAGTGCACTTCGGATTTCAGGTTGTTGATACCAGCGCTCCTGATGGGTCATGGCCCGGAAGAAAGCCGGGTTGGGGTTCTCAGTTGCGGCCACCAGCACATGAGCTTCTGAAAGATTCGGATTGATGAGGACGGCACTGAGAAGGTCCTCCCGGTCCGAGCCAAGTGCCTGTAACAAAATGGATGAGTCACCAGTTGTCTGGGCCTGAACCAGTTGTTCATCAACTGAAAGCGAGGTCAAATCCACCACTTCGGGTGGCTTGATGAATGATTCGTCGAGTGAACCGGTTTCACCTTGTAATTCTTTGGTGATGGCCAGCAGATCCGCCAGTGAATATTCAGGTAAGGCTCCCAGGTCAGGTAATAACGGGGTTTCAAGCGTTGGGGGACGCCCAGAGGCCGCCTGGCGGTTTGATGACGACAGTCGGTAGGCACGAGCTTTAACAATTGACTTGTCAATTCCGCTCAGGGTGGTAAAGAGCGACTTGATGTCTTCGCGGATTTCAGCCTTTTCCTGATCCTTCAGCCCATGCCGATCCAGCTCGCGCATTAACTCAAAAATTGAGATCGTGCGGCCAATTTCCTCTCGAATCCGACGCGGGGTGCGTGGATTGGAATAGAGGGCTTCTTTAATCTGCCATTCAGAATACCAGTGCGGGGTGCGGGCAATCAGAGTCAGGACGGGTGCTGCATCCAACCAGCGGGCAATGTTGGTGACCACCCCAACCTGGGACGTGGCTGCCGTTGTGGTCAGTTGCTTGCGCAATACAGTCAGGAGCTTGAAGTAGGAAAGCGCCTGTTGGTTAAGCACACCCTGGCCTGCCTCCAGGTCCGGGGGTGACAGCGGCGCAGTTGAGGACGAAGCAAGCAGACTTTCAGCCATGAGCGTCAATGCAAAGCAAAAGGCGCAGGAACCAGCATTTTGCCTGGGAAGTTCACCTGGTTGGAATCGGATCTTTGGTCAGGGCAGTGTGAAGGATTGTGCTGCCACCAATTTTCACCCAAGAAACCATTCCGTCAAGTGCCTTTAGTTCCTGCGCCTCAAAAGTTTGTTTTCTTACTTTGCGTAATAGCCTTTCCGGCTTAAAACTTTCAGGTCCTTTGAATCTGGGCGACCTTTGATACTGATTTTGATTTCGCGAAAAGAACCATCTCGATTGGAATTTGATGGTGAATACGAAACACTAAACTGTTGCCGGATATCTTCTTCAATTTGCTGAAAGGCTGAGTAAAAGTCAGATTCTTTCTCAGGGAAAAAGGCTCGACCGCCGGTTTGTTCGGCCAGGTCCCGCATGGCCCCTTTGTTTACGGGCTCTGAAAACACGCGGCCACTGCCGTAATACCCTTTTCCAGGAATGCCAATCACATACACCATCACTTCTGATCGCAAGGCACACAACACGGCCTTATCGCGTGAATACTGGCTCGTCGTGTCCTGGCCATCAGTGAGCAAAACCACAATTCGGCGTCCGGCTTCGCGGGAAAGCAATTCATCTGACGTCACAAACACCGCGTCGTAAATGCTTGTTCCATTATAAGATGGATCAGTATTAACCGGGGGCGTTGAGCCACCCACATATGAACCTGGATGGAACCGGATTGAATTGAGTGCCCCAAGCAAAGCCCGTTTATTACCGGTCAGCGTTTGAACCAGTTCGACATCTCGCCGAAATGTGATCACCGCTGCGATATCCTTATCTGGCCGCATGACCTTATCAAAAAACTTCAGGGCGGCTTCTTTTTCAGCCGGAAGGCTCAATTCCTGACTTCCACTGACGTCAATCATCAAGGCAAATGTCAAAGGCAAATCAGACTCTTTGGAGAATGAAAAGATTTCCTGGTCTTTCCCATCTTCTGAAACCTGAATTTGCTCCTGGGTCAGATCATTGATATAGCGATTTTGCTTGTTGGTCACTGAAAAAGGGACATTCACCAGTTCCGTCCCAATCTTGATCACAGCATCTTCGTCTTCTTGTTGACTTGCTGGCTCTGGGCTTTTTTGCCCGGCTCCGGTGGGTGACGGCAGCGGAGGCGGAGGAACATCCTTTTTTTGCTGAAAGGCATTCACTGGTGGCAATACCCCTAGTGCAATCCACAGGCAGAAAATACTAAGTTGGAACAGTCTGGATTTCATTGAGCTCATCCCTCAATACCACCTGCAAGTGGAAGTGGTATGGATAACCCACCTGCTCACGCAGGTGGTACTGACTTCTAATTGGCTTCGGGTTTAGGTACGGTATAGCCCTTGCGGGTCTTGACGCGCAACCCTTTGCGATTGGTCAACTTGACTTCGATTTTTCGATAACCTGGGCGATCTGGATCCTCGGGTTCATAGCTGAGCAGGTAATAGCGCCGGGCTGTTTTCTCATATCGCTGAAAGGCACGTTCCAAATCAATGACTTTATACGGAAACGTAATATCGCCGCCCGTTTCCAAACACAAACGCCGCAGCTCTTTGTCATCGGTGTTGTAAACCTGCCCACCCCTGACACCAAAGAAACCAGCCCCTTTGGTGCTGATTCCGAAAATGACCACTTCGCTCTGCTGTGCAATATCAATGGCTTCTTCAAGCGTGTGCGTGCTTGATGTGTCGTCGCCATCACTCAAGATGATGATGACCTTGCGTGGGGTTGGTACACCGACCATTTTCTCTTCGCAAATCCGGTAGACAGCATCATAGAGTGACGTCGTGCCGCTCGCCCGAATGCTATCAATGGCCTTGCCTAAGAGTTCAGTGTTATCAGTAAAATCCTGGCGAAGTTGCACTGTCGAATCAAATGTCACCACCAGCGCCTGGTCCTTGCGCCGTCGGAGTACGGTTTGCAAAAACGAGATTGTGGCTTCTTTTTCAAATTTGAGCTTGGCTTTCACGCTGCCGCTGGTATCAAGCAAAATGGCGATATAGAGCGGCAATTCTTCTGAAGCTTCAAATTTGTCGATGTTCTGCTTTTTATTGTCTTCAAAAATCTCAAAATCTTCTTTCGTCAGACCATAAACAAACCGATCATCATCGCTGGTGACTGTCACGGGCAATGTCACGTTTGTCACTTTACCGCCAATGATTGGTTCATCCTGTCCGGCACCAGTTGTCTCTTTTTGAGGCTGAGCACTGGTTGAAGCCGAGAAACCAGATGGAACAGGAACAAGCGAAACAACGGTCAGCAACACGACCAGATACAGTAACTTGCCGGCTGAAAAGCGGATTACTTTGTGCATAACAACTTTCGAGATGGGAAATTGGATTTAAGGATAACAGGTTGATGTTTCAACCCAGGTGCATGATGTCTTGTTTCTACCAGGAAGCCAAGCCGCTTTGGTGTTTGGGGACTGGCGATTGGTGCTTGGTTCTTAGCTCTTGACTACTGGTTCTTTGAAGGTATGGCTTCCGAAGCACCAGGTCCCAAGCACCAGTCACCAGGCACTATTCCTGATCGTCATAACTGGTGACT
The DNA here is from genome assembly GCA_964639175.1 of uncultured Clostridia bacterium. GTDB lineage: Bacteria > Acidobacteriota > Blastocatellia > Chloracidobacteriales > Chloracidobacteriaceae > JACQXX01. Next base: position 7,633 of record CAZXCE010000224.1, on the reverse strand, counting down.
GAGCGCGATTTTTCACGGTGACGGTCAATGGCCAGTTCAATCAATCGGTCCAAAAGTTGTGGATAGGTTAGCCCACTGGCTTCCCACAATTTCGGGTACATGCTGATCGAAGTGAACCCCGGCAAGGTATTGAGTTCATTGACATAGATGTTTCCAGTTGAACGCTCCAGAAAGAAATCAGCTCGTGCCAGCCCGGAACCATCAATCGCCTGAAATGCCCGGATGGCCATTTGCTGAAATTCAGCAACCTGGGCTTCGGTCAGTTCAGCCGGGATCACCAGTTCAGCCGTGTTGCTGAGATATTTATCCTGGTAATCGTAAAATTCGGCGCCGGCGACAATCTCACCCGGCAAACTGGCGACTGGTTCATCATTGCCAAGCACGCTCAATTCAATTTCACGCGCATCAATTCCCTTTTCAACCACCACTTTGCGATCAAACCGAGCTGCCAGGGTAATGGCTTTGGCCAGACTCTCACGGTCTTTGGCTTTGCTGATTCCAACCGATGACCCCAGGTTTGCGGGCTTTACAAAGGCCGGGAACCCAATGGATTCGATCACGGAATTGAGAATCGGTTCCGGGTTCTTTTCCCAGGCCAGGCGTGTAAACCACGTAAAATCAACAATGGGGAGGCCAGCCTGGCGAAACAGATGCTTCATGATGACTTTGTCCATCCCGGCGGCTGAGGCCAGCACACCGCATCCGACATAGGGCAGATTGGCCATTTCAAACAGCCCCTGGATTGTACCATCTTCGCCATACGTGCCGTGCAACACTGGGAACACCACATCCAGGGTTGGGACATCGCCTTCAATCTGGTTGTGGCTGGTTCGAACCAGCGGTGATTGCGTGGGATCCCCCATCATAGCCAGACTGACTTCGCCTTCAGTGACCACCTCTTTGGGCAACAACTGTTGCGAATCGCCAGCCATAAGCCATTTTCCGGCTTTGGTGATCCCAAGCGGAATCACGTCATATTTGTCTTTGTCGAGGGCATTGAGGACGGATTCCGCCGACCGCAACGAGATTTCATGCTCGCCGGAGCGTCCACCGAAAATGACCCCAACCCGTAGTTTTTTCTGCACAGGTGCCTCCAGAAACAAATCAGTTAAAAAATGGAAACCGAAACAATATTTTTCTTTGAGCTTGAAAACAAGAGTGAGTTTTCCAGACCATCCCCTGTCGTAGACTTTCCGCTTCCGATACCAAAAATTTTGATTTTCATTTCTGATATTGTGCTTCAGAATGGAAACCCCGACTTTTTGAATTTCGACCGTGTGTGTAAAGGCGCAATCTCTTCATTTATGTCGCTCGACGGACAATATTTTCGTGCTTCGCACGTCGAACCTGAACACATGGATCTGCTCTGGGCAAATGGCTGGAGGCATTTCGGAAGCTTCTTCTTCCGCTATTCCACCACTGTCTGGAATGGTCAGGTCTGTACTGTCTTGCCTCTGCGCATTGACCTGGAGCACTTTTGCCTCTCGAAAAGTCAAAAACGGGTGCTGGCCCGCAATCGTGATCTTGAGGTTGTGATCCGAGATACCGTGATTGATGATGAAAAAGAAGAGCTCTTTTTTCGTCACGTGGTTCGGTTTGATCACAATATTCCCAACTCCATCTTTGACTTCCTGTCAACTCAGCCAGCCACCATCCCCTGTCAAAACCAGGAAATCTGTGTTTATGGAAAAGATGGGGCGCTCCTCGCAGCCAGCTTTCTCGACCTGGGGCAGCAGGCAACTTCAGCCGTCTACGCCATGTTTGATCCCGAAGAAACCAAACGGAGTCTCGGTATTTTCACCATGCTCATCGCGATTCGGTACTCGATTGAACGGGGCTGCCAGTTTTACTATCCAGGCTATGCGTACCGGGAGCCGTCCTTCTATGACTACAAAAAGCGGTTTTCGGCATTGAATTATTTTGACTGGTGGGGTGACTGGATTCCCTACCAGGCTGAAGAAACCGTTACCTCCGAGTTTTCCTGAGCAGAATCATTCTGCTCTGACCAACTAATTTCTGACGTCTCACATCTTGCCGCTGATTCACAACTTACACTGCATTTGCTCACACATTTGAGAGAAGAACAATCACGTTTTATGAAACTGCTTCGTATTGCAATGGTCGCTTTTGTCTTGTGCCTGACCCTGAGTCTTCAGGTTTCGGCGAAGATTTGGGAACACCCGGCTGGATTCAGTATCTTCATTCCTGATACCTAATCGGTTGATATTGACGGTGATGTTTTAGTTGCCAAAGACCCAACTGAAGAACTTGGCATCCGCCTCTATGCCGTTGAAAACCAGGAATCAATGGAAAAAGCCGTTGATGAAGCGTTTGAACTCATCAAGCAAAATGTCACTGATCTAGATCTTGGCGAAGGCCAAGAAAGCAAGCTGAATGGCTTAGACACGCTTTCCTTTGATGGCAAGGGGAAAGTTGGCGGAACACCAGCCGACCTCACCGTTACGCTCTTTCATAAAGAAGGAAAAATCCTGGTGATGTATGGCGCGGTCAACGCTGCCAAAGCCAGTCAATTCGAAGCCGATATTGTGAAAATCCTCAAATCAATCAAGTAGGACTGAAAAATCCAGCGCTGAGGGCTGGGGGCTCAGGGCCAGGTGGCTGAAGAAGACGGGCTGAAGATTCGCAAGCTCAAGGCAATCGAAGGAATGCGGGATGAAGGATAACCAATTTCTTCAGCCTCAGCCCTCAGCCCCCAGCCCCAGCCCGATGTCTTCCGCCCCACTACGATCCGACCCGCTCGACGCGCACATCCGAAGGTGCTAAAAAAGTAAACAGGGCATCAGCCAGCGCCGCATTTTCCACCACATTCGTCAACAGAAAATCAGACCGTTCTCCCGAAGTTTGCAGCAGCGAAATCCGTGCCAACTGAAATGTCGTCGGGTCACACTCAACCCGGATTTCAGCCAGATTTTCAACCGAACGGCGTGGCCACATCCGAATCACCAGATTCTGGGCTTTGGTCGGTGATTCCCCGCCAAGTTCAAAGCGCGAGAAATCTTCCTTCAAATTGTTGCGCCCAAGCAAAAACAGAAATGGCGTTCGTGGGTCACGACCGGCCTTCACCGGTTCAATCACCACCCGTTTCTCCAGCGGAAGATAAAAGTACGTCTGTTTGCCATCTGAGAGAAAAATCTTGTTTTTGGGTTCGCGATATTCCCACCGCATCCGACCAGGACGTTTCAACTGGAGCGACCCGGCTTCACGGATGACTCGCCCGGTTCGGTCGTGATACATCTGGACAAAATCAGCCGCCAGGGTTGTAGCGCGGGCATATCGTTTTTGAATTCCCAAAATGACCTGATTGGCATCAGCGGCTGAAGCGACCGGAATTGACTTCGGTTGACTTCCAATAAAAATGCCTCCAATGATCAAAACCAATATAAATCGCGGTAATATTTGATTCATAGATACCTCGCTCAATATTATTTTAAATTGAATATTTTACAGTGTTCAGACAGCAGTGAATCGTCAGCTTACCCTTAAAAAAACGCGCACCCTGCTAATCGTAAAAATCCAGCTTAAATTACAGAAGAGTTTGGGGAAACTGAAAAAATGAACGCAGTACCGGGCCGGGGTTTTGAGGAAGACAAAAATCCCCCCACGGGCCGCTCGTGCGACAAAGCTTTGGAAACGTCCTCAAAGTTGTGTGGGGAGATTTACTGAGGTAGATGCAGCAATCAGAATTCGTTTTGCTTCAGGACTCGGCATAACCGGCAAAGACGCTGTATTCACGTCCCAAATCACGGGCAGCCGGGGTGATAATCGTCTTCTTGTCGGTCACAATCTTGCGGTTTTCAACCAGTGCCCGCCGGACGTCATCTTCGCATACAAATTCAGCCGCTTTGGGAGATTCAGCCTTTTCAACCTTGGCTGGCGGCGCTGGGGCTGGCACCGGTGGTGGCGGGGCAACAGGCGCGGGTGCAGCAACCGGGGTGCTGGCTGGGGCTTTGAGTGCCTGGTTCAATGCTGGTTTGCGCTCAGCCAGAAATTGATCGACCAGTGCCGCAATCGAGGCTCGATCCAGAGAAGAAGGCAATTTGATCGCAGAGACCGGAGGCGTGACTTTTGGCGCTGAGCCAGGTGCAACCTGATGCACAATCGCTGATGGACTGTTTCCCCCAGCCGCAGAAATTCCTGGTGATGGTGCTGGAATGACGCTGGCCTTGACCGCTGGCGGCGATGAAGGTCGTGACGTTGGGCGCGTGACGGCAAAGGTCTCAAAGGCAATCCGCTTGATGTCCATCAGGTGCAATGGCGAAATATTGTCGGAGGTCACGTTTCCGCCCCAGGTACCGCATCCGAGCGTCATGCTGGGGGCCAGTTCGGTTGAAAATCCAATGGCCCCGTGAGTGGTTGGGGTATTGACCAGGATTCGCGAAGCTGGCTGGCGCATCCCAAATTCACGGATCTTGTTGCGGTTTTGTGAGTGAATGCCAATTGAATGGCCCATCCCGCCAAACCGGAGAATCTGTGAACAGACTGTGGTGCCGGTTTCAAAATCGGGCACGACATAATAAGCCAGAATCGGAGACAGTTTTTCGAGCGAGAGTGGAAAGTCGCGTCCAACACCAGTCAATTCAACCATGAGGGCCCTGGTTTCTTTGGGGACGCTAATGCCAGCCATTTCAGCAATCTTCTGGACTGACTTCCCCACAATCCCTGGGTTTAATCCTCGACTTGGCAAAACCACCACTTTGGCCAGTTTTTCAGCCTGATCACGGTTGAGAAAGTAGCCGCCCTGAGCCGCAAATTGGGCTCGAACTTCTGCATCAAGCACCTTTTCAACCACCACTGCCTGCTCTGAAGCGCACACTGTACCATTGTCAAACGTTTTCCCAGCCAGAATATCGGCCACCGCTTTGGGAACATCAGCACTGCGCTCAATCATCGCCGGAACATTTCCTGGGCCGACGCCAAAGGCAGGCTTGCCCGAGCTATAGGCTGCCCGCACAAGACCAATCCCGCCAGTTGCCAGAATGACAGCAGTCTTTTCGTGTTTCATCAGGGCTTCGGTCCCGCCCTGGGTTGAAACCGTCAGACATCCAATGGCACCTTGTGGCATGCCGGCAGCTTCAGCGGCTTCGCGCACGACCCGCGCTGTTTCTCCAATACAATTGGCCGCCGATGGATGAGGGCTCAACACCACCGAATTGCGTGATTTAATTGAAATAATGGCTTTAAAGATGGCAGTTGACGTGGGGTTGGTCGAAGGAATGATGGCGCACACGACACCACGTGGATCCGCGACTTCGATGAGCGTGTCAGTCTCACGCACCACACCAACCGTCTTGAGCGATTTGAAAAATTCATAGACATCTTTGGCCGCAAACCGATTTTTGATGTCTTTATCAGAGGCAATACCAAACCCGGTTTCCTGGACAGCCATCTCTGCCAGACGCGCAGAATGAGCCTGGGCGGCTTCGGCCATCTTTTGAACAATCGTATCGATTTGTTCCTGCGAATAGGTTGCCAGAATTGCCTGGGCGCGATGCGCTTGCTCCACCAAATCACGCGCTTGTTGAATGGAAGATAAATCGCGATCCAAAGCCATGAATCAATCTCCTCACCAGATGGCGGGTTCAATCACTACCCGGCAACCACATACTGCGGGCGTGGTGCCAGTGCAGAGGTGCCCGAACCACATCTGGTCGAAAAAACCAGCATGCGCCCTGAGCCGTGCCATCCAGGCTTCCCAAACCTGGTAAACCCGTTTGACCCACACCAGAGCGCATCTACATCACAGGTTCGCTATGATTTTTTGGTGTCTTCTTTTGATGAAGGCAGTGCTCGCTTGCCTCCACCACCATCCGTCAGTTCTTTGGGATTATTCCCTTCGAGGTGTTTGGTCAGGCCCCACCCCATATCCTCAAAGGCACGCTCAACTTCGGCGTGTGGTCGCGGAATGACGTGAACGCTAATAAGTTCACCAACCCGTCGTGCGGCAGCGGCGCCAGCATCTGTGGCCGCTTTGACAGCGCCAACATCGCCCCGGACAAAAACTGTCACGTACCCGGCACCAACATATTCTTTGCCAACCAGGATCACATTGGCCGCTTTGACCATGGCGTCAGATGCTTCGACTGCGCCAATAAACCCTTTGGTTTCAATCATTCCAAGTGCTTCGTAAGACATTTTTTCCTCTTGCCTCCAACAACAAACCGCTTGCCAAAGGTCAGACCTGCCCGCCTGGGGTCTGGTTTGACCGTCGTGTGAAGTGGACTGCGTTTTAATTAGGATTCGTTCAAGTGTGTTTTGTGCAGCCGTACGCTACCAAATCGTTTTTTCAGCGTCAAACGCTATTTTGACAACCACCCGTCGAATTCCGGTGCGCAATCTTTAGTGCGGCACGATACCTTTCAACTCTGATTTCAAGCGTTCGATTTGCTGCACTTTATCCTGGATCCGCCCAAATAACTCCTGTTGGGCTTTGAGACCTTCCTTCATCAGAAATTCAGCCGCCTCAGACCGACTGCCAAAAATCTCAGCCGTCACAAGCATATCCAGCGACTTTGACAGATCATCATTGATATACACCAGCACCGATTGATCGCGTGGTGAGAGTGCACTTTGAATGGCGGCGCCGATTGAACCCGGAATCCGGCCAATGGAATCTGGGAGTTTCTGGGCCAGCTCGCGGACAGACGAAGTCAATTCATCAAATGGTCGCCGGGGTTCATCACTCCCCGAGCTTTTCGGGGGTTCAGCTTTGACCACCGAATCCAGAGTCGGGTCCGTCGTATTTTTTTCGTCATTCAGATCGTTCATAAACCTCACCTCATTGAAAGAACCAGGGGTTCAGGGTTCAGGGTTCAGGGTTCATTCCATTTCGGCGAGCCGGCTCAGGAACAGTGAATCACCTGTACCCACACATTTGAATCAATACAAAATCGTCCCAAATTGGTTGCGGACTGAGTGTAATGTGTTTGAATCGAAAGAACTGCGACAGTACCACAGCCGCATTCGTGCCTTCAATTCACCCACCACCAGCGCAATTCCCCGCATTGAGCGTGCAGTGGCTTGACGCGGCGTTCATAATACCGAAGCGGCGTCAAGCCGCCGCACTCCATATTGAAAGCGAGAATGTACAGTGAAAGCTGGCTGGATTGGACTGATTTTGTGTTCTGGAATCCTGGTAACGGTGCAGGCGGCGATCAATGCCCAGTTGCGAACCTATGTCGTCAATCCGTTCTACAGTTCTTTGATCAGTTTTGTCGTTGGGACGGTGGCTTTACTGGTCATTGCCCTGGTCTCAAATGCCACGGGGCAAACCGGGAACTGGCGAGGCGCCACTCAGGCCCCATCCTGGCTCTTGATTGGCGGGGTGCTCGGTGCCATTTACGTCACATCCGCCATTCTGGCGATTCCCAAAATTGGGGCGGGCTCCGTGGCGACCTCACTCATTGTTGGGCAATTACTGGCAGCATTGATGCTGGATCATTTTGGCTGGATTGGGCTTCCCCGCTTTGAATTAACCGGGTCACGAGTTTTTGGGGCTGGATTGTTGATTCTCGGGTTGTGGTTGATTCAGCGCAAATGAATCCAGAACGTTGTCACCACCTGTTCCACAAAACATATTAAGAAGGTATATGCTTTGCTCCGACGGTTTTGCCGC
>CAZXCE010000223.1:0-12243 GCA_964639175.1 uncultured Clostridia bacterium | reverse complement strand
TGGGTATCGCCACCTGCCGAAGCAATACATCCCAGCCATTTTCATTGTCTTTGGTAATGGTCACAAAGCGGTCCATGATAAAGACGCTTTTGACGTGGGGAATCGTAAAGAGCGACTCAGCCAGCGGGTCAGAGGCAGCTTCCGCCGGGGTGGCAAAGCTGTGTGAGACACCCGGCGCGGTCAGTGGTTCTTTTAAAATAATCTTGCGCGCATTTGGATTTGGCGTGTATTCGATATCTTCAATCTTGGGCATACCCCAGTACTCCTCGTTGAAAATTGCAGATGATGAGTGAAAAGGGAAGCCTACAGGAGGCAAGGGGGACTGGTCTATCCGACTTTCCAGCCCGGTGGGAAAGAGTGAAGAATGAAGAATGAGGAATGAAGAATGTACCTGGTACTTGGTGCTTAGTACTTGGTGCTTAGGAATCAATACTTTCGAAGTAGAACCAAGAACCAAGCACCAAGCACCAAGAACCAAGCACCAAGAACCAAGAACCAAGAACTAAGAACCAAGCCGTTTCTTCATTCTCAATTCTTCATTCTTCATCCTTGATTCTCGATTCTTCATTCCTCATCTGAACCGGCTCAATGTCATCAGCCGGAGAAAAGCCAAAGATGCGCGAATAGAAATAAAACTCGCCATCGAGCGTTCGCTTGATGTTTTCAGCTTTGCGGAAGCCGTGTTGTTCGCCTTCATAGGCCACGTAGGCCACCGGAAGTCCCTTTCTTTCCAGTGCGGCCACCATCATTTCCGCCTGATTGGGTGGAACGACTTTATCTTCCAACCCTTGAAAGAAAATCACCGGGCAGGAGAGCTGATCAACATAGTGAATCGGAGACCGTTCGACGCAGACCCGTTCCCAATCCGGGCCAAACAGAAAATCCTGGTATCGGGATTCGAACTTGTGGGTGTCGCGCACCAGTGCCAGGGCATCGCTCACACCGTAAAAACTGGCCCCGGCGTGAAATACATTGTGAAAGGTCAATGCACAGAGCACGGTGTAGCCTCCGGCACTGCCACCATCAATCGCCAGCCGGTTTCCATCCACCAGCCCTTGATCCACCACATACCGGGCGGCATTGATGCAATCTTCGACATCAACCACGCCCCACTCCGCCCGGAGCCGCTCACGGTACTCACGTCCATACCCGGTGCTGCCACCATAGTTGACATCGAGCACCGCCAACCCGCGACTGGTCCAGTATTGATATCCCCAGGTCAAAATCGGATAGGTCTGTCCGGTCGGACCGCCGTGACATTTGACCAGCAGCGGGGGTTTTTCACCTTCAGGTGCCTCGAAATCAGGGTTAGTCGGCGGATAATAAAAAGCATGGGCGGTTAACCCGTGTTCGGTTGGAAATTCAATTGCCTGGGGAACGGCCAAAAACCGCTCGTCAATCGCCATGGTGCTGGACTGGCGCAACACCTGAAGCCGGAGCGTCTCCAGATCAAGCCGAACCACCTGACTTGACTCAGTTGGCGACGCAGCACAAAAGACCGCTGCGCCCGGAATGGCAGTCACATTCCAAATCTTGGTGTAGGGAAGCTCAATTGCCCGAAAATCACCTGTTTGCAGATTGAGCGTGGCGAGCCGTGACTGACCGTTTTGAATAAAGCTGCATACCATCCGCCCGGCTGATTCAATTGCAAACAGCGTCATCCCAAATATCCAGTGGGGTTCAGCAAATTCAGCCTCCATTGGGCACACTGACTCAAGGTCGCCTGACCTCCAGCGATAGAGATTCCACCAACCGGTCTGATCTGACACAAAATACAGTTCGCCGGAAGGTGACCATGTTGGCTGCACAATGGATACCGTCCGGCCACCAGCGATCAGAGCGCGGTTGGTAATTTCACCGGATTCAGCCACTTCAGCCATCCATAGCTCGGTGCCATCCCAGGGCAGGTTGGGATGTGACCACTCAATCCAGGTCAAAAACTTGCCGTCCGGGCTCAGTCTCGGCGTTGAGTAAAAATCATTGCCTTCCACCAGTACCGAAACAGTTCCAGAGCCATCGAGTGCCACGGCACCGAGAAAGTTCCGGGCTTCATGACCTTCCTGAGTGTGGTCTTCGCACACACATATCAGCCGCTGGTGCGCTCGATCAATGACGGCATCCGCATATCGCATCTGGGTTTCCGGCGTGATCGCTTCAGGTGAAGACCCTGAACTTGTGCGGTACAACCGTTGATCCCGGTAGTTTGAAAAGTACACCGTCTCTCCGTCAACGAGCACCGGAGCCCCGCCGTATTCGTGAACCCTGGTTCGGGCGTTGAAGCCTTCAGGAATCAAATCAGTGGTTGTGCCGTCACCATTCCATTTGACCAGGACGCTGCGACCTGCCTCAAGCGGGCGGCCTTCGATCCAGTAAATTTCCTGGCCTGACACGTGGATTTCAAGCAGGTTGATGGTTTTGGCGACAATCAAATCAGCGGAAATTGGGGATTTCCAGGAACCAAAAGCGGCTGGGAGTGGAGCAGTCATATCTCAAAATGATCTTTTCGGGTTGGTTTCAGGAGTGGAGTAGTGTATCGAGGACAGCCATGCGCACGGCCACGCCGTTTTGAACCTGCTCCAGGATTTTGGACTGAACTGAATCAGCAATCTCAGAGGCGATTTCCACATTGCGGTTGATTGGACCAGGGTGCAAAACAATCGCATTTGGGCGAGCCAGTTGTAGACGAGTTTGATTGAGACCGTAAAACTTGAAGTATTCACCCAGGGTTGGCAGGAAGGCACTGTTTTGGCGTTCGCGCTGGATTCGCAGCATCATGATGGCATCGGCTTCAGTCACCGCCGCTTGAATGGAGGTATAAACCCTTGCGGTTCCGGCATTTCCATTCGCCAGGTGCTCTATTCCATCGGCCAGTAACGTTCTGGGGCCGCTGATTCGAACCTGGGCGCCGAGTTTGGTCAGCAAATGAACGTTTGAGCGAGCGACCCGACTATGGAGCACATCTCCCAGAATCGCCACGGTCAAGCCGGCGATTTTCCCAAAATGTCGTCGAATGGTAAGCGCATCGAGTAGTGCCTGGGTTGGATGTTCATGCGCACCGTCTCCGGCATTGATGAAATGCGCCTGCGAAAAATTCGCCAGATAGGCTGGCACGCCTGAAGTGGAGTGCCGCACCACCACTGCATCAGGTCGCATCGCATCCAGGGTCAAAATGGTATCGCGGAGCGTTTCGCCTTTGGTCACGCTTGACGCACCGACGACCAGATTGACAACTTCCATTCCAAGTCGTTTGGCGGCGAGTTCAAATGATGTGCGGGTGCGGGTGGAAGCTTCAAAAAACAAATTCACCAGCGTCTGGCCAGCACAGCGCGAGAGTGTTGCCTGGTCTGGTGTGTTGAGTGGAAGAAATCCATCCGCCCGATCCAGCACATCAAGAATCATCTGAGTGTTGAGCGGGCGAATGCCCAGTAAGTCTTTCATAATGTTGGAATGCGGCCCACTTGACGCCGCGTTTCATTTACGGTTTCGCTTCAACAATGAGCACCTGATTGATACCGTCAATGCTATCAATCATGACTTTGACGATTTCGCTGGCCTTGGTGGCCACTTTTTCGCCAATGTAATCGGCATGGATCGGGAGTTCGCGAAATCCACGGTCAACCATGACGGCAAGCTGGACGCGTTTCGGGCGACCAATATGGAATAACGCATCGAGTGCCGCCCGAATCGTCCGTCCGGTGTAAAGCACATCGTCAACCAGGACAATCGTGTAGGGGGTAATGTCTTCCGGCATCTCTGTCTGGTTCACCACCGGAGCGCTGGCCACCAGCGTCAGATCATCCCGATAGAGGGTAATGTCCAGAATACCAACTGGAGGCCGGGTACCTTCAAGTTCAGTAATCCGGTCAGCCATTCGTTCGGCGAGTGGAACGCCACGTCGTCGAATTCCAGTGAGCAACAAATCGTCAATTCCGTGGTTGCGTTCCACGATTTCAGAGGCCATGCGGGCCAGAACGCGGTTCATTTGGGGCGCGTCCATCAGACGGACTTTTTCAATGAATTCCATAAGAATGTCTCGGGTTTTTGAGTCAGTGGTGTCAGTGGCTTATCAACTTGAGTCAATTGACCTTCACTGGCTACGAAGGCAAATTGATGATGAGAAATGAGTATTTGAGAAGGACGGACGTAGCTTGTAACACAGGAAACAGACCTGTCTCAAGCACAAGAAAAATCTTTCAGTTCATTTGAGCAAAAAAATTGGCTGAAGAAAAGGCAGCGCACTCTTTGCGGCGAATTTCGGCGGACGTCAGGGGAGTTGACCTTCTGACCGTTAGTACAACTGAACGAGTGGTATGGTTTGAATCAACTGCTGGCAATGAAGAATCCTGACTCAGAATCAGCGACTTTGCCAGTGAACGGGACTTTGACATGGCGATTGTCGAAGGTCGAAGCCTCACCACTGGTGGATGTGTTGAATCCTTACCAGAATTAAAAGGTTTTAACTCCTTTAGAATCTCTTGTTTTAAACAATTTATCTATTGCCATGATTGAGGTAAGTCTGAAAGGAGAATCCTTGATTGTCTGTCAATTGCTCCTTCAATTTATGAATCTTCCCCTGCGGTTGTTCTTGAGCACTTAGGAGTTTTAAAGCTTGATTTTCTTTATTTAGAACGAGCAGCGTAAAAATAGTCGCATCTCGAATAAACTCATGGTCTTGAGTTTGAGCCAGCGATTGAACGACTGGTTGCAAATATTCAAGCGCCTTTTCGTACTCTTTGTTCATGAAATAGGCAAGCCCGATGTATCCTTCTATGGGAAGATCTGGTGGGAAAAGCATGGGAAATTCATTGTTTCGAGCAAGAAAGTCACGCATGCTATGGAGTCGGCGAGTTCCAGAATCAAAATCACCTTTGATAAAAAATTGTCCAGCTTGTTTCACCGTATTTTCAAATGAGTTGAGTCGAGTGATTCTGAACTGGGTCATTTGTTGAGAATAGGTTGTAAGTGCATCTTGAATATATCTCGAGTATGCGCTTTGAGGGTAATGAGATATTATTTTCTCAAGTTGTCTCGCAATAAGTCTCCCATTTTTAGCAGTTTGGTAAACATCTATATTTACAAAGGCGGACCCTTTTGTTGTGATAAAATTTGCTATATCGCGACTCAGACGAATCATCTGCCATACTTCTGCGTCTTGACCTTTTGGTTCCATGATCTGGATGGGTACCGGGTCTGAATTTACATAACCAATTGTTGGATTATAACTATCATATCTCGCCTTTAGTAAATAATTTCCGGGTTTCTCAAATGCATAATCTGAAGGAAGTGCTTCGGGAGAATCCTTAAAATTGAAATGAATGATCCCAGTCGCAGATATTTGTTGACCTGGTTTCAGACTGATCATTTTGACTGGTCCACAACTTCCGGCTCCCCAATATCCTCTATATCTCAAGTATTGTCCATGTTCAAAAGCAATAGAAACAACAACATCTCCTCGCATAATATCAATCCCTCCAATCGAAATAACTTGACTGGATTGGTTTGAAACCTCAAAAATAACTTCTAAGGGCTCACCTGGTAATATCGTTGACCTTAATGGTTTCATTCTTATCCTAATTTTCCTGTTCTTTTCACCAGTCGTTTGAGCAAATACGGTAAGTGAAAAAAACAGGAAACAAATTGTGGCGCAAGCGAGAAACCTACGAATTGATAGCATGCAGACTCCTTCATTCTTCATTTTCTTTGAAACAACAACCTCACCCATATCAGTTGGAATGGCTTCATCGCGGAGCAGAGTAAGTTGAGACCGGCCTTTCAAGCCGGGAACCCTGACGAATCACGATTTGACCGCCTTCAATTCCGGGTTCTGGTCAGTTCCGGCGCTCCCAGCACTGATCTCAATTCAACCACCGCTACGCAGCGAAGAAATGCCAATCGAAGCTAATTCTCGTTGATTGACTGTGAACTCGACGCCAGAGAATCAAACCGTGAGCCCGAAGGTCTTTTTTGTATAGTTATTGTTTCTAATATTGAATGTAACGCTTCATCAGTGACCTCAATATTGATATTGTTGTATCCATCTTTTAAAGGGAGGTGAGGGAGTAAAAAGGTATCTCCCTGAACCTGCGCGTCTAATCCATTTACCTTTACCGTAAATCTATTTGCTTCGAGAACTTTTCCCTGAACGTTGATAAAATCACTTGTGGTCATCGTATGATTGCGAGGCTCTAACTCTGTGATTACTGGGGGCGTTAAATCAATTTTGAAGGCGCGATGAATTCGCTTTACTTCGCCAGGCAAATCAGTTCCAACCACTTCTATGGTGTGCTGTCCCTCAGTTAAGTTTTTCAAATACCCGCGAAACTCATTCCCAGCTATGTTTAATGGCTCTCCATTGAGCAATATTTCCACATTAGAACCATCCACAAGCCCAGTGACATTCACTAAATTGGTTCCGTAGACTTTACCTTCTATTGGATGTTCGATTGTCAGAGTAAAGGGAATAATTCTTTGGATACGAATATCTTGTTCCCAAAAGTATCCAACTTGATCTGTCACATCAACTTTAAAACTGTTTTCACCTTTATCTAAAGGTAATGTTACTGAGAATTGGTTATTAGTAACCTCTACTATACTGCTATTGATGCTTACAATTACAGATGAATCATCCACAATACTACCCGTAAGTGTTATTTCTTCATCTGTAGTCATTAAATTAACTGGTAATGGGCCAAGAGTTACGATTGGGTACTTGTTATCTCCAATAACTAACTGATTTACTATGGTTGTATTCATTCCTGCATCAATTGCTTTGAGTGTAATGATGTTTCGTCCTTCTTGAAGTGGAAGCATCTTTTCAAACGAACCATTCAATACATCAACTGCCAGATCATTGATGAAGAACTGAGTTGGAGTGGAATCAGTAACTTTCCCTGATACAAGGATATCTTGTGGAAAAACAAAGGCGTCACGGTCAATAGGTGATTCGACGGTAATGATTGGGGGAGTTGAATCAAAACGTATGTTTCGTGATACGGTTGCCACATTCCCGAAAGCATCGGTTGCTGAAATAATGATTATGTTCAATCCCTCAGTCAAAATGATGCTGGCCTCAAATTGTGTCCCGGAAAGGGTTGCTGGTTGGTTGTTGACAGTGATTGTGACAGGGCTGGCATCGGTCACTGTCCCGGAAACCGTGACTGGCGAGGTATTGGTGATCAAGCCTTCGGTGGGTTCAGCGATGGTGATGACGGGCGGCGTGGTGTCGTGTGGAGTTTGAGCCAGGATGGTGACGATTCTCCCTCCGTTGACAGTTAAACGGCTGTTGAGGGTGGCGCTTCCAGCGGGAGCGTTCACTTTCCCGAACATCTGGCTGCCGTCGTTGAGGGGAACGCCTTCGGTGGAGACATGAAGCGTGAGCCAAAGTGGATTGGCTGCCTTGCCGAGGCTACTTTCCAATCGGTCATTGATCGAAGGCGCTCGTCGCGAAATTGCCAGGGCGTCAATACCACCTGCGTCAGCGGGCGAGGGGTGGGTTCCAGTGCGGACAGCGAATGATGCCTGCGACCCAGTCAGAGCAATCCCAGCGATCAGAAAAAATGCCAGAAACAAAATGCGACGAGTCATGGTCATAACAATATCACTCGGATGAATGGGTTGGTTGTGATGGACTGCCGACTAACCCACCCGCTCACGCAGGTGACTGACATGTATGGGATGGAGCCAAATCCGGGAAGTGTTCCTTGATGACTGAAGAATAACCAACCGGCAAAGCAAGTTGGATTGCCTGGGCATAAACCCCGGCGATGGTGCGCATGGCCAAAATAAAACCTGCTCGTGACACTATAAGGCTCCCCCCTTCAGTTGTTAACTTTTTTTCTGAGGGGGACTTTTTTTCTGATCAATAATAGAACTTTTTGAACAGGCAATAACAAAGAGCCTGGGATTTGAGAGGTGGACAAGGCTTCAGTCCAGGGGGGACGCCTTAGAAAAGATTCTCAGACCGGGATGCCCGGCTCGATTGAGTGATTTCGAGCGATTTATTTTGAATGAGGCGGAGCCAGTCGGCTTCCTTCAGATACCCCCAGCCTTCCATGGCTTCGGCAGCCGCGTTGTAGGAATGAAACCAGTGAATTTGCCGGTTGGCTTTGGCCAGTATTTGATTGGCCAGCGAGTCCAGCTCCTGGCGTGATCGAGCTTGATGTATTTCTCGAACCATAAGTCAATAAATGAAGTGCCTGGTGTTTGGTACTTGGTGCTTGGTGTTTGGTACCTGGTACCTGGTGTTTGGTGCTTGGTGTTTGGTTTCGAAAACCCGGAACCCGGAACCCTAGTTCCTCAGTCCCTGAATTGGTGCGGGGATTCGGCCTCCGCGATTGATAAAGCGTTGGCAGGATGTTGGATTGACCGCCATAATCGGTGCCCGGCCCAGCAGCCCTCCAAATTCAACCATATCGCCGACTTTCTTACCCGGTGCTGGAATGATTCGAATGGCCGTGGTTTTGTTGTTCATCATGCCAATGGCCGCTTCGTCGGCAATAATTCCGGAAATGATTTCCGGAGGCGTATCGCCTGGAATCGCAACCATATCCAGCCCAACCGAACAGACCGAAGTCATGGCTTCCAGTTTATCAAAGGTCAGGGCGCCGGTTTTGGCGGCTTCAATCATCACGTGGTCTTCAGAGACTGGAATAAAGGCGCCGCTCAGTCCGCCGACATAGCTGGAGGCCATCAATCCGCCTTTTTTCACGGCATCGGTCAACATCGCCAGCGCTGCCGTTGACCCGTGAGCGCCAGGCATATCAATGCCCATGGCCTGCAGGATTTCGCCGACGCTGTCTCCGACCAGCGGCGTCGGTGCCAGACTCAAATCAATGATGCCAAAGGGAACACCCAGCCGTCTGGCAGCTTCGCGTCCGATGAGTTCACCGGCGCGGGTAATTTTAAAGGCCATGCGCTTGATGACCTGAGCCAGATCGCCCAAATCACAATCCCCGGCCATTTTGACGGCGTGAGCCACGACACCTGGACCGCTCACGCCAACATTGACCGTGACTTCCGGTTCACCGACGCCATAAAAGGCACCAGCCATAAACGGGTTGTCTTCGACCGGATTGGCAAAGACCACAAATTTGGCACAGCCAAGGCCATGCGTCGAGGCGGTGCGCGCCGCCAGATCTTTGAGCAGGTATCCCAGTCGGCCAATCGCGTCCATGTTGATACCAGCGCGGGTGGTGGCAACTGAAACCGAACCACACAGCCGTTTGGTGACAGCAAGTGCCTCGGGTAAGGCATCGAGGTAGTGATCTTCAGCTTTGGTCGTGCCTTTATGAACCAGAGCTGAGAACCCGCCGATAAAATCAACCCCGACCTGACTGGCGACTTCATCAACTGCTTTGGCCAGTTTGACATAATCGTGGGGCTGGCAGGCAGCGCCGACATTGGCTAAAGGCGTGATAGCAAGCCGTTTATTGGCAATCGAAAGACCATATTCCTGGCCAATTTCGTTCACCGTCGGCACCAGCCGGCTGGCATAGCGCAGGAGTTTTTCCTGAACGCTGGCACAAACCTGGTGAATATCGCGTCCAGCACAATCCGTGAGTGAAATCCCCATTGTGACGGTCCGGATATCGAGATTTTCCATCTCGGTCATGCGAATCGTCTCTAAGATTTCATACTGCGAGTAGTCCATGATGAGAGTTTCCTTTTGGGAAAGAATATTGTACTTGGTACCTGGTGCTTAGGACCTGGTGCTTAGGACCTGGTACTTGGCGCTTAGGAATCAATACTTTCGAAGTAGAACCAAGAACCAAGCACCAAGCACGAAGAACCAAGCACGAAGAACCAAGAACTAAGGCTCAATCGGCCAGCATTTTACCTGCTGATCATCGCTGGC
The DNA here is from genome assembly GCA_964639175.1 of uncultured Clostridia bacterium. GTDB lineage: Bacteria > Acidobacteriota > Blastocatellia > Chloracidobacteriales > Chloracidobacteriaceae > JACQXX01. The sequence continues at coordinate 2,390 of CAZXCE010000223.1, read as the reverse complement.
CGTGATCAAGCATGTGCCATCGGGTGAAAAAAAGACGCTTCGAACCGGTCCCGTATGGCGAACCGGTGGCTGGACCGATTGTCGGGTGGCAATTTTCCACAATCGAACCGATGCGTCTCCGCCGCCGACCGCCAGCCAGCTTCCATCCGGTGAAAATGTCACGGCAACGAGTCCCACACCCTGACCGGGAAGAGTGGTTTCCGGTTTGTTTTTGACGAGATTCCAGAGCCGGATGGTGCCATCGCTACTGGCCGAGGCCAGCAAGTTTCCATCTGGAGAAAATGCAACTGCCTGGACCCAAAAGGTATGGCCTTCAAAGGTTGCTTTGATCCGACGTTTGGCAACATCCCACACTTTCACCGTTTTATCTCGCCCAGCCGTTGCCACCCATCGTCCATCGGGTGAGAACGTCAGCCCGAAGATCGAGTCAAGATGCCCGTCAAACTGCCCAATTTGTTGATGGTTGCTGAGTCGCCACAGTCTCCAGGGCGTACCAAATCCGGCTGAAGCCAGCAAACTGCTGTCTGGTGAGAAGGCCACGCTGCTGACATCCCCCGGATGACCCGTCAGGGTGGCTAGTTCCTTGCCTGTGGAGAGGTCCCAGAGTTTGATCGTGGTGTCGCGGCTGCCAGAGGCAAGCCTGGTTCCATCTGGGGAAAACGCCACTGACAAAACCATATCGGAGTGGCCTTTGAGGTCCCATCCTGGAGCGCCGGTTTTCAGATTCCAGAGACGAATCGAAGCATTCTGGTAATTGGTGGCCAGCCAGTGGCCATCTGGGGAAAGTGCGGCAGCCACCGAATCATCTGACAGCGTCGGAAATTCAAATGCGGGGCGGGATGCAACCTTGATCGTCGGTACGTTGGCCCATCCGGCTGTGGGTGATGGCGTTGTTTTCTGGTTAACGATGGCTTTTGAGTGAGACGGGGTGGACTTTTTGGAAGTCTGCGCCAAACCGTCAGCCGTGAGCCAGCCCAGCGAGAGCCAGAGTACACATAAAAATGGGGTCAGACGCCACATCAACATAAAAAGCTCAGGAGAGGAAAGAGACACTTGATCGGGATTCAGACATTTTGAGTTGACTCAGGTAGGCAAGTGCGCACAATGAGCGCTCATTCGATATTTTTTTGAGTCATCCCTTTTTAGCGCGCCCGGCACTCTGGTCGCAAGTCAGAATATTGTCCCTTCACCCAAAAGACCAAAACGGTTGCGCACTTTTCTATTTGCCAATTAAGATGCCCTTATGGAACGAAGAACCTTTAAACGACGTGAAATCCGACCGGAACCAAAACCTGAATGGTTGAAAATCCGCCTGACAGCCCGCGAGACATTTCAGGAAGTAAGCCAGATGGTGAACGACCTGACGCTCAACACGGTCTGCCAGGAAGCCCGGTGCCCCAACATTTACGAATGCTTTTCCAATCGAACCGCCACCTTTATGCTCCTGGGTGACATTTGCACCCGGCATTGCGGGTTTTGCGCGGTCTCAAAAGGGAAGCCCCGGCTGGTGGATCCGACTGAACCGCGCCACGTTGCTGAAGCTGTTGCTCGACTTGGCTTACAACATGCGGTCGTTACGGCTGTAAATCGCGATGATTTGCCCGATGGTGGTGCCCATCAGTTTGCCGCCACCATTCGTGAAATCAGAAATCTGATTCCCACTTGCAAAGTCGAAGTCTTAATTCCCGATTTTCAAGGCAACTGGGAGGCCCTTGAGATTGTGCTCGATGCCCGCCCCGATGTGCTCAATCACAATACAGAAACCGTCAAAGCCCTGTATAAGCGTGTTCGCCCAGATGCTCGCTATGCCCAATCAATGGAATTACTTGAACGGGCTGCGGCTCACCGCTCAGCCGAGTTCCCGCTCTTGACCAAGTCCGGAATTATGTGTGGTCTGGGGGAGTCTCGCGAGGAATTGCTGGAGACGATTCGAGATTTGCGCCAGGTGGATTGTGATATTTTGACGCTGGGACAATACCTGCGCCCAAGTCTGCGCCATTTGCCGGTTGAACGGTTTTACACCCCTGATGAATTTGCCGAACTCAAGCAAATCGCTTTGGAGATGGGGTTCCGGTATGTAGAATCAGGCCCACTTGTTCGCAGTTCCTATCATGCGCATCAACACCGACCTGAAGAAACCGGCGTTGTTGCCTCACCGGTTTTGCCCACTGTGCCTCCTGACCCAGCACCACAACTGGTAACCCTGGGGGTCATTCGGCGCTCATCATAAGGGGGCGGGGTTTCTGAAAGGATGAGGGATGAGGGATGAAAAAAATCCCTTGGTCATCTTGTTATTCTCCCGATTCCGGGTTTGAAAACGACGAAAAGGACCAAAGTTCGAAAACCCTGAACCCTGAACCCTGAACCCTGAACCCTGAACCCTGAACCCT
>CAZXCE010000222.1:0-12255 GCA_964639175.1 uncultured Clostridia bacterium | reverse complement strand
GGAATCCTGGCTCTGGCAGATCAGCACAATGTGGTGTTGATTGGCGGAGACACATCTCATGCCCCGGAACGGATTTTTATTGATATCACCATTCTGGGCGAAGTCACCCGATCCGAAGCGGTTCAGCGAAGCGGGGCCCAGGTCGGAGATCTCATCTATGTCAGCGGTGAATTAGGCGATTCAGCCGCCGGGCTGGCGGTTTTGCAAAATCAAGCCTCCACTGGATCGCTCCACAATACCCAAATCTCAATTCAAGCTGCGATTCGATCTCATCTGCAGCCACAACCCAGATTGAAACTGGGCCGCATCCTGGCTCACCGGCATCTGGCCACGGCGATGATGGATATCAGTGATGGCCTCTCAATCGACCTGGCCCGACTGTGTGAGAAAAGTAGCGTAGGCGCGCGACTTCAGGCCGATACCATTCCGATCTCATCAGCCGCACAGGTTATATCGTCCCGCAATCGCCAATCGCCACTCCAATTAGCCCTGCACGGTGGCGAAGATTATGAATTATTGTTCACGGTCTCGCCTCAAAATCAGGCGGCGGTGACTCAACTTCAGACGGTACTGGCCGAAACGGGTGACTCGGTTCCGCTGACCTGTATCGGGCAAATTCAGCCCGGCCAGGATGGTTTGCAAATTGAGACGCTGACCGGCATCCACCCACTTGAAATCAAGGGGTATGATCATTTCCGCTGAAAAGAGCAAGTTGTCAATCCAGGAGAAGTGGGAAGAAAGGCCATTTGACCACAGGCATCCTGTCACTTCTGTCATCTTGTGGTTGTCAAGGTTGCCAGACATTTCGCCCAAAGCGTTCATTCAAGCAGAGCTGGATGTCTTTAGCTGTCGAAAATTCTGACATCACAAATTTGAGCGGATATTCGTACCCGGCATGGCCGATCACGGGCCAGACGGAAGCGGCGTGTGCGTTGTAGTAGTCAAAATGGACAAATGCCAGGCCGTCAGCATTGAACGTGAAGTGCAGTGAGGCTTTCCAGGGAATATTCTCTGAGTAGTTAAATTCTTCCGGGTGAAGCAGGCTATTGATTCGTCCACGGATGGTCGTTTTTAAATTGGTAAACGCCGGGTTGGATTTGATCCGCTCTAACAGGGTGCGCGTGTCTGGTTGCGGTCGGAATAAAATCGAGTTTAACCCGACTTCACGACTTGGGACCTCGATGAAGAGACACTCCCACAACCCATGAACCGTCAGCGCTGCATAAAAATTCAGGCAATCAGCTCGCCTCCGGTTGAGTTGGGAATCAAAGACTGGCTGGGAAATATTGGCAGCCGTGAACTGAACCTGTACGGGCTCAGGCAATTGACTCCAGGTTGGGAGTTCTGATTCATTGACTCGCATTCGTTTTTGGGGTGAAAGAGCGAACGGGAAAAGAGCCTGGAGTTGCAATTGATAAACGAGCGAAGCTATAAGAAACAAAGAGCTTAGGAATCAACAAAGCCAGCCTGAGACCGACTCTTGAGCTTCTTTATGATTTCGCTCATTCCTCATACATACTCAATTGTATTGGGAAATGTGAGCTGGAGTTTGGGGATCTCGACTTCGACTGTGGTTTGCTGGTCTGGGACGCTTTCAATGTGGAGGCGGCCTTCGTTGAGTTCAACAATCCGCTGTACAATTGCCAGCCCTAACCCGGCGCCCTGTTGCTCATAGATCGTCCGCTCAAATTGCATATATGCCCCAATATCCGCAATTTGATTGGCCGTCATTCCACGGCCCTGCTCGGTCACCCTCAGAAGATAGGTCTCTGGGCTGGCCGTTCCGGTGACAATCACGGGTGTTCCTGGGATAGAATATTTAAAGGCGTTTTCAAGGAGTTCTTCGACCACTTTTGCCAGGTGGGAATCTGATATTCGGATGACTTCGTCAGCCACAGTCAGGTGCAGGTCGGGGATTCGACTAAAATCGCGGGCTTTGGTTACAGCAACTTTCTCGATAATGGCTTTGGCGGAATAGGTTTGGGCTTGTTTTCGGATCAGTTCAAGGTGACCTGGATCGGTGCAGAGCGTTTCAAGTTTGGCATACACCCAAAAATTCTCGACCAGCCGGTGCAGCCGCCTGGCTGAGGTATGAATGTCACGCACCATCTCCAGAATTTCTTCGCGGCTAAAGGTATCATAGACATCCAGTAACAGTTCTGACATGCCTAAGATCCCATTGAGCGGGGTTCGTAATTCGTGTGGAAGCGAACTGCTGATATTGCGGCGCAACTCCTCCATTTTCTTTTCATACTGTTCACGCATCCAGCTATGTTTCTGAAACTGGGCCCGGATCGCAGTCACCAGTTCATCTCGTCCAACGGGCTTCGGCAGATAATCATCCGCCCCCAGGTTCATTCCCTGGCGGATATCTGAGTGATCAATTTTGGCGGTTAAAAAAATAAAGGGAATCGATGCCGTCTGTGGATCTTTGCGCAATGCCGCCAGGGTGCCGAGTCCATCCAGGTACGGCATTGTCACATCACAAATGATCAAATCAGGGTGGTAGGTTTTGGCAAATTCAACCCCCTGCAACCCATGTTCGGCGCTAATGGCTTCAAACCCTTCCAGTTCAATAATTTCAACAATCAACCGGCGAATCAGCTCTTCGTCGTCAATAACCAGGATTCTTCGTTGTTTGGTCACGGCTTTATTTGTCGCTCCTCTATCCCCGGATCGCTGCTTCAGCTATGAACATTTTAAATATCGCCTGGGAAAAAGGATCTTCTTCCCAATTTACTTCCGGATGCCACTCAACCCCGAGCATAAAATGCCCTGGCCGGGTATTGATTACCGCCTCGGTGACCCCATCTGCTGACCAGGCAATCGGTTCTAAATCGCGCCCGATTTCATCCACAGCCTGATGATGATGACTGTTGACGCGGATGGTCGTCCCGCCTGCCAGCCGGGCCAGGATGCTCTCTTGCTTGATTTGGATACTGTGGGCCACGCGGGTATAGGTTCCGCGCTGGTTATGTTGAATGACATTCTCGACCTGCGAGGGTAGGTCCTGGAGCAGGGTGCCGCCACGATACACATTGAGCGCCTGCATGCCATAGCAAATCGCTAAAACCGGCAGGTGCAGGGATTCAGCCGCAGCCAGCAGCAATTGATCCACTTCATCTCGTTCCGGAAAGACCTCTCCTAAATTGACATGAGGGGCCTGACCATAGCGATAGGGATCAATATCGCTATTACTTCCAGGAAGCAAAACCCCATCCAGCCGGGGCACCAGCGCATTGATGTACACGGCGTCAGGAATGATCGGTATCAGCACGGGGATTCCACCAGCGGCAAAAATCGCCCGGCCATAGGTTTGACGTAAGTAATTTGTATCGTCAGTTGGATTTAACCGGGTTGAAATACCAATCAACGGTCGGGGTGCACTCGTCACAGGCATAGACGGATCCTTGTTTGTGGTCGCAGTGTTCGAGCTTTTTTGAAACTATTACCGGAACGCGTTCTTTGTTGTTTACTGCAGGAAAGGAATTTGTGATTTGAAAAAGGCTTGTGGTAGCGTGCAAGGGTAGCGTGAAAGTACCGCATTTGATGTTTTTTTGCCATTCTTCTTGCAGATTTTTGTTGATTCCCGGCTTTGGCGGCGGATTCCGCGCCTCAAGTCTGACCAAAAGTGAAAGTAGTTACCATGTTTCCTGAACTGATTAAACTTGGCTCAAATTTTACAATCAATACCTACGGAGTATTCATTGCCATTGCCTTCCTGGGTGGCGTCCTGCTCACCGCCAAACTGGCTGAAGAAGACGGACTTGACCGGGGTACAATGTATGATTTGTGCCTCTATATGCTCATTGCCTCCCTGGTTGGGTCACGGGTATTGCTGGTCATCACAGAGTGGGAACAATACCGACTCAATCTGAAATCGCTCTTCTCAATTGATTTTCTTCGCTCAGGGGGTGTGTTTTATGGTGGATTGATCGGGGCCAGCCTCGCCAGCATCTTTCTGATGCGCCACTATAAACTCCCCTGGTGGAAAACCGCAGATGCCTGTGCCCCTGGCATTGCCCTGGGGCAATTTTTTGGCCGACTGGGCTGTTTTGCGGCTGGATGCTGCTGGGGAAAATGCACCACAAGCTGGGTTGGGGTTCACTTTTCAACCCGGGCCCACGAACTCACTGGAGTTCCAATTGACTGTGCCCTTCACCCAACCCAGCTTTATGAATCAATCAGCACACTGATACTCTGTTTCGGACTGTTGTTTTTGCGAAAACGACGGTCTTTTGACGGACAAATCATTCTGGCTTACTTCTTTTGTTACGCCGCCATCCGATTCTCTATCGAGTTTTTCCGTGATGACCCGCGCGGGGCCGTTTCTCTCTTTGGAGCCCAATCGCAAGGGATGCCACTGGAACTCTCGACGTCACAACTCATTGCCCTGCTCTTTGTCGTGCTGTCTGGCCTGAGTCTCTGGTTTTTGCGCCGCCGGAGCAACCAGGAGCGAAGGAGCGAAGGAGCAAAGTAGCAAAGCGTTACGTTTCGAGTTGTTGCTGTCACCCAATCAACCCCTGATTTATTTTGCTCAGATGACTATCGGTCAAAGAGGGCGCCAGTCCGGCTGGTGCGGAGCATCCCGCACATCACGTCAAAAACCTGATCGGTTGAGATGGCTTCAAGCTGAGGTTGATACAAAAAGTGATGGCGTTGGCCAGGAGAATCCGGATCAAGATGTTCGTCACGCGTATCAGTCAACAAAACCGTCGGCGTATCAACGGCTGCCGAAAGCCTGGCCCAGCCAGCTTCAGCCGTAGCCATCAAGGTACAGCAGGCCAGTCCGGCAATTTGTTCAGCCACGGGGATGCCGGCCAGCATCACGACTTCATGTTGATACTCGTTCCGCAATTTGGCAGCGACGTCTTTGATTACGGGGCTGTTTTTGGCCTCTCCCACCAGGGCAATGCGGGCGTTGTAATGGTTGACCAGCAATCCAGCCACTTCGGCAAAGCGCGAGGCCGGCCAGGCTGACTGAGTACCGCTGGTTTCAGGGTAGAGGCCAATGAGCAATTCCCCTGGATTCCAGGGTGATCGCTTGAGCCGTTTTTGAATCGCCGTGTCAAATTTGCCGGCAATCGGAAGACGAATGCTGCGGTCAATGACCTGAACCCCAATCGCTTCAATCGCTTCGGCATATTGATCAACTTTGCGACGCGGGCGGCTAACCCGTGGATTGCGGATATTAAACAGCCATTTGGCCAGTTTGCTCTGGTGTCTGACACCAATGCGACTGGTTGCCCTTGATAACCAGGCCAGAACCCCTGATTCCGAAAACTCATTCAGGTCAATCGCCAGGTCATAGTTCCCTACCCCAAGCCTGGCACCGGCTGAGATCAGATTCCAGCCAGCCGTCACTTTATCGCCTTTCACCAGTTCATAGTGATCCTGGACAATGATTTTGTCAGCACATTCAGCAAATTTGAGCACTTCGCCCTGAACAGCCCCAGCCACAATGGTCAGCGTTGAGCGTGAAAAATGCTGACGCAGTGCTTTCACCGCCGGCAGGCTTTCCACCACATCAGCCAGCGACCCGGTGTCAAACACCACAATATTCTGAAATTGCGCTGGTTCTATACCTGGATTAAAAGATGGACTGTTCATTGCAAGTAGCGAGTGGCAAGTAGTAAACCTTTGTTATCGGGTCATTGTGTCACGACATATCCCTGACGGGTGCGACAGGTAAACCCCGAACGTTTGAGTTTGACTTCAAGTTTGCGAAATTGGCCGGTCTTCTGGCCCTCTGGAGCATAAAATCCAAGCGTGTATTGCTGGCGAAGTTCATTGACGATTTCTTCAAACTTTGTATCGAGTTGGGTACCGCCTGGGGATTTCAAATACCGGCCTCCGCTTTTTTCTGAAATTTCTTTTAAAAATCCAACGGCCTGCATCTGGGCCGGGTTGAGGGCCACTTTGGTGGGATCAATCAGGTCTACACTGTAGACAGTGGTATCAGTTTGGAGGGCGAGTTGGATGACTTTTTTGGCTGATGTCCGGCTTTGGGTATCTTCCCCATCAGAAATTAAAACGACAGCTCGCCGTTTTTCCTCACGTTTTCCAAGTTCAGTCAGACTGGCCTCCAAACAGTCATAGGCTTTGGTCATTCCCTCGGCTTCGAGGTTCCATAAGCGGGGCGAAACATCACGCCCTGGGGTAAACTCCTGGAGGCACTCGACTTTTGAGTTAAAACTATAAATGCACACCACATCTGAAGGCCGGGTTCGATCCTGAAAATGAGCCGCCGCCACTCTGGCCCGTGACAACTTTCCTTCCATACTGCCACTGGCATCAATCAAAATTGCAGCCGCAAACGGAGTCAGTTCGGTACTGAAGTGTTCCAGGTGAACCGGTTTTCCTTCATCAAATAACAGAAAATCATCTTCTTTCAATCCACCAGCATAGTTTCCGCTGGCATCGGTGACAGTGACATTGAGCAAAACCAGATCAGTCGCAATGCGTAACGGCTCTTCGTCCTGGGCTTTTTGTGGCAACTGGGCAGCAACACCCATCAACCAGCCCCCGGAAATGAGGCCCAGACACAACAAAAATGGATAAAGTAGATCATTTTTTCGTCGCATACACTTTTTTTTCAGGGCTGAAAACCTTGGGCTGAGGGCTGAAACCTTGGGCTGGGAGCTAAGGGCTGAAGACTTTGGGTTCAAGGCAGAATTCCTGTTGTCTTCTACCCGACTGCTTCAGCCCGTTGTCTTCTGCCCTTTTCCTAAGGCTTTGGCAAGGGCACGGATTTGCTCAGACTTAGAAATAATTTTAATGGAAATGGTAAAGCGGGAAGTTTTCTCGATTTCTGACTTCAATTCAGCGGTTAACTCATTTAATTTTTTGACTCGATCTGCAAATGCCGTTGGAAGATCCTTGAGCCAGAGTTCGTCATCGTCTCCCCCCTGTCCTTCTGAAAGCTTGCGAGCCAGCTTCTCGATTTTCTTGAGATTTTTTTGATCTTCTCCAGAAAGAGAGGTCGGCAGAGGGTGCGATGTCCCGTCCCACCGCACAGAGAACAGTTTGACGGCTTCTTCCATCTCGGTATAGGTCTTGCGGAATTCTTTTTGAAATTGTTCTTCGGCTTTGATTTCAGCCCGGGTTTGGGCTTCGAGTTCAAACTGGCTCGGGTAATTCTTTGGGTCTCGTTGCCGGGACTGCAGATCAAATCGCACCCATTTTTTTATATTGTTCAGCTTACGGCGCCAGTTCAGCGGATTGGCCACCACAGACAGGCCACCGTCAATCAGCCACAAACTGACCCATAGAAATCCTGCGAGTCGGATATTTGCCCTAACAATTGCAAACCAGTTGTCTGTGTGTAACCGCTTTTTCTTCTGAATGATACTGCCAAACTTCATGTTGATCACGCTGGTTGTCGTGAGCCGGGATGTCAACTGGATACACGGCAACGCCCTTCCCGCCTTGATAAACCCTGCGTCAAGTTGTGCATCCTGTAAAGGCTGCGTCAACCTGGGCTGGCTGGTTTTTAGATTGACCTGGAGTGATTCGAAACTTGATATGGCTCAGTGAACGCCAGTAGTATAGGCTCTAATTGAAACCTCTGGGTTGTCTGGCTGTCAATGAAGATTCAACATTCGGTTTCGGGTTCTTTGCTCCTGGCTTCTGGCATATCAAATCTGTGTTCAATTTGAGGATCTGTCGCCAGATCCTCAACCCAACCGCCAGACAACGCTTCTGAGTCCCGATTCAACAGACTTGTGCGGTCCACCAATTCGCTTTTCTTTTCTCAATCATCAGCTTTATGACAAAAAGACGAAAAATCATTCTGGCAGTCCTGGTACTGCTCGGAATTGGTTTGGTTACAGCAACTGGTGTTTTCTTCGCCTGGCTCAATGGTCCGGGATTTGACAACTGGGTCAAAACCCAGGTGATTGATGAACTCAAAACCTGTGGTATCGAGGCTGAATTTGACTCATTCGATGTTCACCCTCTGGCGCTGAAAGTTGATGTCAGAGGCATGCGGCTCCGGTTGACAGGCGACATCGAACCCTTTATGGCAACTGACCGCATCACCGGTCAGTTGCTGCGGCGCAACCTCTGGACCCAGGATTTCCGACTTCAGGATCTGAAAATCGAACACCCGGTGGTTCGACTCAAGGTTGATGAGCAAGGAAAACTCAACCTGGCCCGGATCAAAATTCCGGAAACCCCGCCCCGTCAGGGCCAGGCACAGCCGACCCCACCCGCTCAATTTCTTTCCGGCATCGTTGCTCTCACCGGTGGCGAGATTTTCTTCAATGAGGAGCGTTATCAACTCAACACCGGCCTCAAAAACCTCCGTGTGACCGTTAGTTCACAATCACCAGCGCTCAAGTTTGATGTGGGTTTTTCGGAAAGCCAGATTCAGTGGCAAACCAAAAAAATCGAAGCAATTGAACTCTCAACCCAACTTGTCCTGGACGAGCACAAAGCGGACGTCAAAGCATTTGAAATCAAAACACCTTATGGCGAAACCAGTCTGAGTACGGTGGTAACCTGGGAAACACCAGCCTCCCCATCAACACCCGCCAAACTCAACTATGAAGGAAACCTGCTTTCCAAACTTGACCTCAAGCGGATTGCGACCGATTTCCTCAATCAGGCGCCGCTGGGTGGCCAGGCCCAGCTCACCGGCAAAATCATCGGCGATCAAAACTCATACCGGATTGAAGGCAATTTGAAGGAAACGGATCTTTCCACCTATGGTGCCACATTTTCAGCTTTGAGTCTGACCTATGACTTTGCCTCACCCCTGCAGGCATTTCTTCCTGAATTAAAGAGCCAGATTGCCTTCCGAGGGGTCACCTATGATCGCTATGAACTCAAGGACTTCCAGGCAAAGGTTCATCTGACCCCCCAATTTGTTGATATTGAACCCTTTGAAGCCAGAGTCCTCAATGGGAAAGTTCAAGGAACCTCACACATTGCGCTGGGAACTTTGCTTTCTGCCGACTCGACATCAGTCAATTCCCAGAGCACAACCAAACTTACTTTTTCAGACATGGACCTGCAGACCGCTCTGGCAATGGCGGCACTGCGGCAAATTCCGATGACCGGAAAAACCACCGGTACCATTGAACTGGCCTGGCCGGAACTCAATGTACAACAAGCGACGGGCACCGCAGAGGCCAAACTGGCTGGAGTGGTGACCAATGTCGGCCAGCTAAAAACCGCTGCTTCAGATGCAGCCGAACCAACCGAACCAGCGCCGGGGCCTGATCCAAACCCGCCAGCCGTTGCCCAGAGTCGGAAACCCATTCCATTCCAGGGGGATTTATCCACCAAATTACTCACTGGGGGCGTTGACATCCAAAAGTTGGCCCTCAAATTGGGGGACAGCACGCTGGATGTCAAAGGTCTCTATCAATGGAATCGCCAGACGAAACTGGATGTTCATTTTCAGTCGCCAGAACTGGCTGAAGCCCAGGAACTGGCCGAACGATTTGGCGTCAAAACACCCAAAATCCCAGGCTCGACCGGACAGGTTGCCGTCGGCGTTGGCGGCGCCGGCGAATTTACCGGTGTGGTTTCTGGTTTGTTAACTGGACCAACCGTGTCTGGGACAGTCAGCGTCGCCGAAGTTCGAGTGGCGCGATCCATCGTGGGTAAGATTTCGGCTGAATTTGAATCTACCCCGCAAACCCTGACCGTCAAGCAGGCCCTTTTTGAACAGCCCCAGGGCGGCACCGTGACGGTGGACATTGTCGGCGGGCTTTCCGGCAATCAGAAGACCAACCTCAACGTCACCATTGACCAGATCCGACTCAAACCCATTGGCGAAATCCTGGCCCAGATTTATCCACCTGGGTCACTCGAAGTAGGCGGGAAGATGGATCTCACTCAGGCATTGAGTGATTCGGAAGGCCACATTTCAGGGTCAATGAATCTCATCAACCTGCCACCACTGCTGGCACTGGCCAAAGGTGAGTTTTTGACCAGATCCTCAAATGGCACGGTTTCACTCCCAAAAGACATCAGCGGCAAAACCGAGCTTACCGCCGATCAACTCCCATCGCCCTATGGCACACTTGAATCAACCAGACTGCTCGTTTCCTTTGAAGCCGGGAAAGCCTATCGCCTTGATCAATTTGTGTCGAAGCTTCCATTTGGAGCCCTGACTGCCACTGGTGCCTATGATGTGGTGCAATCTCAGTACACGGCTGAGGCCCACGCCAGAGATCTGGACCTGACCTATTTTGGCGAGCCACTCAAAGCCAAAGGATATCCGGTGACGGGAATCGCCAGCCTGGATCTGACCAGTCAGGGGAAATTTTCTGATTTGTTAAATGGCACGCCCCGCTTTACCCTGCTCGCCACCAGCCCGCTGGTAACCGTTGGCAAAGCACCAATTTCCAACTTAAAAACACGGCTGGAAGGCGAAGGCAATGGGGCGGTGGCAGTAACACTGGCTTCCGGCTTTGCCGATCAACCCTATGAAGCCAGCGGAAAAATCCTGCTCAACCTTGATACTGAAGATACTGGTGAATTTAAGCCCACGATAGATGTGGTCTTAAACTTGAAACAGACCCAGTTGACCCCGATCCTGGCGGTTTTTGATGCGGCTTCCTCTTCTTTTGACGGCGAGGCCACGGGTTCGATCCGGTTGATTGGTCCATTGTTTAAAATGACTCAGGACGTCTCTGGGGTTGAAGTGGTGGAATTTACAACCGAACAGGTCAATCTGGTCGGTGATTTTTCAGAGCTTCGATTTGGCGTTCGTGCCACCGATGACACCGATAGCGCCTATGAAATCACCAACGAAGGCCCGGTCAAACTCAGTGCCAATGCCAGCGAAATTGAGTTTCAACAGTTCCGCCTCAAGGGAGAAGACACCCGGCTTTCAATCACCGGGCGCATCGGGGCCGCCGGCAAAACAACCCTGGGGCTGGATGGTGACATTAACCTCAAGTTTTTGCGCAATGTAACGAAGAACACGCTCTATACCAGCGGTGTGGCCCGACTCAAAGCCGCCGTTTCGGGCACCCTCGATGATCCACGGATTACCGGAACGGCTGATATTGACCGCTTTGCCATGCAGGTCAAGGATTTCCCACTGATCCTTGAAAATGGTGGCGGACGCGTTTTATTTACCAATAACCAGGCCCAGATTGATACCTTTACGGCAGATGCCGGCGGTGGAAAAGTCGAACTCTCAGGTGGAGCGGTCATTGATACCCTCAAGCCAGTTGGGTTGCGCTGGCGGTTTGGCCTTCGGGCTGACAATGTGCGAATGAACTATCCACAGGATGTGCGCTCGCTGCTGGATGGAGATCTGGTGTACCAGGGAAATCTGAAACTGCAGATTCTGCAAGGAACCATCAAAGTCAAACGTGCTGAATACACCGAACGAACCGATCTGGTGTCGTTGCTTCAATCCACCCTTGCTGCCACGGCCTCAAATAGTAGCGACTTGCAGGCAACCGTTTCACCCCAATCTCAACTTCGGTTTGATGTTCGGCTTGAGGCGCCAGAATCGTTATTTGTCCGCAATAATCTGGCAGATATGGTTGGAACTGCGTCGCTCCGGTTAAGCGGGTCCAGCACTGATCCTCGACTGGTCGGGCGAGTGGTCATCAGCCGTGGTCAGCTTGAGTTACGCAACGACCGGTATCAGATCACACGCGGAATTGTCGTCTTTCCCGAAGCCCGATCAGAAAAGGTATTTTTTGATATTCAGGCCGAAACCGAGCTTCAGAATTATCGTGTCATTGTGGGGGCGACGGGCAATCCCGATAAATTCTCATCTATTTTGCGCTCAGAACCGGCGCTCCCCCAAAGCAGCATTGTGACCTTACTCGCCACCGGGAACCTGCCTCCATCCGGTCAATCTCAAAATGACCCCTATACCACGACCCAAACCGGAGTGAGCGCCGCCTCCAGTCTGGTGGCTGAACTGTTTTCAGAACGGGTTGAGGAACGCACCAACAAAATTTTTGGAATCAATCGTTTCCAAATTGACCCACTGCTGGTCGGTCGTGGCAATGACCCGACCGCACGCGTAACCATTGGCCGACGCATCACCAAAGATCTTTCAATCACCTATTCAACCAACCTGGCCACCACCCAGGAACAAATCATCCTGGTTGAATATCGGCTTTCACCAACTGTTTCCGTCATCGGAATTCGCGACCAACGCGGAAATTTCGGGGTGGACGTGCGGTTTACCAAACGGTTTTAAAAGGAATGAAGAATTGAGAATGAAGAATGAAGAATGAAGAATGTGCTTGGTGCTTAGTGCTTAGTGCTTAG
>CAZXCE010000221.1:0-12283 GCA_964639175.1 uncultured Clostridia bacterium | reverse complement strand
GGTGTTGGCGTTATAGGACCGTCGCTCGCCAGCCACCAGAACAAATGGATAGTCAGAAACTGTCTCGTTCTTTGTGGCTGAAAGCTGACGAACGGCTGCGAGCAGTTCCGGAATCTCCAGATGGATTTTCCCGTCCTTGTGACGAATGAATTTCCAGTTGTCTTCATATTCATTGACGCTAAAGACAACACCTGACCGGGAGCGGAGCAGGGCTTCAAAGAGTACTTCCCCAAGCATTGGCCCGTCTCCGCGATGCCCGGCGCGTTTGACGGCCTCAGGGTTTCGTGCCGCAAACTGATGAGCGGTTGCCCAGAGGAAGGCCGCAGCGGCAGCACCATCAGGGAGGGTCGGTCCGAGCGTTCGATACAAAATGATCGGTGCCAGATCAGCCAGTTCCGGATGCTGCTTGAGGTATTTTTGCGAGGCCATGGCAAAAGGCAGGCGACCCGCTTTCGCTGCCGCCGAAAGCTCGGGAAATTCAGCCGGAAGGGCGCCCATTGCCTGAACAAGCCGGGTGTAAATCTCTGGTTCCGCAAGGGTTCCAGGGAGTGGTTCCAGCAATGGTTTGCGCAAGTGAAAGGCATTGCTCGGGAACTCAAGGTTGAAAAAGGTGGCTTCCCATTTTTCAAACTGCGACGAAGCCGGCAACACATAGTGCGCCATCCGGGCGGTTTCGGTCATGGCCACATCAATCACCACCAGCAACTCAAGTCTGGCAAACGCTTTTTCATACGCCTGGGTATCTGCCGCCGTCACCATCGGGTTGGCGCTATCAATCACCAGTCCTCGGGTACGATCTGGGTGATCGGTATCAATTTCGAGCGGTAAAATATTGGGAGGCAACAGGTTGGCGATAAATGGAAACCCCGTGACCGCCGACCGCATCTGACGTTCGCCTTCTTCGGAATGACCAATCAACGGCACCAGATAGGTATGAAAATTATTGCCGCCCGGTTTGCCGAAATTACCCGTCAACAAATACAGCAACGCCCGCAAATAGGAATTGAGCGTGCTGTTGAGTGTTTGTTCGATTCCAAGGTCGGTGCGAACCGCACAACTTGACGCCCCGGTCATCAAAGCCACCGCTTGCTCAACGTCGGCCAGATTGACTCCGGCACAGGCAATAAATTCTTCGATTGGGATATTTGCCAGTGTGTCACGAACGGCTTCAAACCCGATGGTGCGCTGATCCAGAAATGATTGATCCTGCACGTGATCGCGCGCGATCATGGCCAGCATCGCTGTCAGCAAAAAGGCATCGGTTCCAGGCTTGAGTTGCAAATGCAGATCCGCCATTGCCGCCGTTTCGGTTCGTCGCGGATCAATCACAATCATTTTGCGATTGGGGTCTTTTTGAATCTCAATCAACACCGTGCGCGCGTTCCGAATGCCATGCGACTGCCAGGGGTTGGTGCCGATAAACAGCACAACCTCTGCATTTTCAACATCTTCAGTTGGGTGACAGTTTTGCCGTCCATACAACCGCCCATCAACCCAGAAGCCACCCGTTTTTTCCTGAGCCAGCGCCGAATAATAATTGACGGTTTTCATGGCGACCCGGAGCGCCTTGGAATAGGGGCCTGCCAGATGATTCCCCTGTCCGCCACCACCGTAAAAAGCCAGACTTTTGCCGCCGAAGGTATCGCGCAACTCGACCAGTTTGGCGGCAATTTCGCTGATGGCCGTCTCCCACGAAATTTCTTCAAAGGTTCCATCCGGTTGCCGCCGGAGTGGTGACGTGAGCCGGTCTCCGTGATTTTGATAGTAATTGAGCCGCTGGGCTTTCTGGCACAAATACCCGGTTGAAACCGGATGCGCTTTGTCCCCTCGAATTTTGGCGAGTTCACGCCCGCGAACTTCGACTTCGATGCCACAGTTACGGCTGCACAGAATGCAGGCCGTCGGTTGCCAGGTGGTGGTCAGTTCGGTTTGGGTCATACATCTCCTTGGGTCGAATCGTCAGTTGGTTGATCTTCGGTTTTTTGAGAAAGCAGATCCTGGCAAAGCTGGAGCGCAATCGTCCGGTTGGCTTTCAGGATTTCATCGGAAAATTGTGGTGAATCAACGGCTCGGGCCAGCATCAAGCCTCCAATCATTTGCGAGACAAGGGCAATGGCCAGAAAGCGATCTGTTTCGGCGTCGGTTGCGAGTCGTTTGGAAATTTCGGAAACCATTCGCTGAATGTATTTTTCATACATTTGCCGGGCTTCGGGGCTGCTCCGGGTTACATCTGGCGTCAGAGCCGGGAGCGGGCACCCTTCGCTGACCATATCGCGGTGCGAACGGCTCAAATAAGCTGAGATCAATATCTGAACCCATTCGGCATCAGAGTGATTTTTCAGCATTTCTCCGACGGCGGCACTGCGGGCTTTAAACGAAGAAGCCAGGGCCTCGGCAAACAGGGCTTCCTTCGAAGGAAAATGCGCATAGAACCCGCCTGGTGTCAGTCCAGCTTCGGCCATGACGGCGTCAACACCAACTCCGTTGTAGCCATGTTCACGAAAAAGACGTGCTGCGGCCTGGAGAATTTTCTGACGGGATTCTTCTTTACGGTTGGCTGGATATCGCATATCGCCATAATATGACGCTCGTCATATTATGGCAAGCAGAAAATCTTTTGGATCTCAAATGGCGTCACGCCGCCGCACTCAACAAGGCTCTTATTTTGTCCACTTGATTTCCAGAACTGCCCGGTCTTTGTTCTGAAAGAAGCCAAAGGCATTGAGTCTGGGGTTTCCGCCAAAGAAATCAGCCCCAAGACCAACACTCCAGTGGTCACCAAAGCTTTTATACAGGCGTGGGCGAATCAGGTATTGCGACTGGTTGAGGCCAGTCAGGACAAAGAGTTCTGGTTTCAAAGTTTCGCGAAAAAAATTGAATCTGGCATAGCCGGAAATCAGGTGATTGGTTTTGGGAACAAAGAGTTGCGGACCCGGTGCGGCAATCACCTGGGTGAAATACTGGCCGCTAAGCCAGAGCCATTGCCGGGGTGAATAATCCAGGCCAACGACGCTGGAAAATTGTCCTTTTTTCTCAAACCCGAGATCAGTGGCGGATTTTCTCAAAAATTGGGAGCGGTTGAAGTTCCAACCGGCTTCAAGCCGGAGAACCACCGGTCCAAAAGTCGTGGCACCCGTTCCGCCAAGCACGGTTTTGCGGTCAAAATTCGGTTCAAAAACCACGGTTGGTTGAGGTGAAAATTCAAACCCTTTGGGGTACGGCGTCGGGACATCTTCCCATCCGTGAAAGAAATTTGCGGTGATGTCCCAGTTTCCAAGCGTCTGGCTATAGCGAAGTCCAATCTGACTTGAACTCAGCCGATACCCAGGGCGGCGGGTGGGGTTCACCCTGGTGGCGATGGTCCCGGTCAATGCCGCCTGGGCTTCAAAGAGGCCAAGTCCAAACGATTTTCCAAACCCGAATTCGTCAGTATTGACTGGCAACCGTCCCGGAGCGAAATAGGGAATCCAGGCGACCTGGAGCGACCCGGCGCCAATCGGAATGTCAGCCCGTGCCATCCACAACGGACGGCGTGAATCCAGAAAGTCATCCAGGAGAAATTCGCGGTAATCAAGTGGATTGATCACATCCAGGACCCGCAACCCATCTGCCTGACCCCACACCAGTTGTTGAAGTCCCAGTTTGAGACCGACGTTTTTGAGGGTGCCTTCCACAAATACCTGGCGTGGTTCGACCCAAACTCCCGTCGGGTAGCCCAGCCGTTGGACCGGATCCAGACTCGCCCGGCCTTCAACCGTGAGTCTCCAGGTCGGGTTAAATTCGCACACGCCTTTGACATCAACCATTGTCCGCGAAAGTTGTACCACGTGCGGCTGGTTGAGCTTGAGGCCCGTTCGATTGCGGAAGGTATAATCCCATTTCCAGCGCGGTGGTTTTTCAGGTAGTTGAGGCGTTGGTTGGGTTTGGGCAACCGGGGCCGGTTCAGGCAGAGGTTCTTGCGGGGAGTCGGATTGAGATGACCATCCTGACCCAACAAAGGCAACACACCCAACCATCAACCAGCCCAGGAAGTGGAACAAAGGAAACGACATAGCCGAGACAACTCGTGGATTCAAAAGGTTTGAACAAACACAGGAACATATATCATACCATCGCGCAATGATCCCGTCGTATGAGTAAAAGGCTAAGTTGTTGATAAAACTGTAGTTCCCCTCAGCCCACAATAGGATCAGTACCTCAGTTTTTCGCACCTGGTTTGTGATTTATCAGGTCAGAGTGAATTGATTTCAAAGAGTTGGGTAGAATTTTGTGAAAAGCCCTTGCCGGAAATTTCCAGTTGGGAGAAGATAAAAATACAGCGTCACGCTCCTTCCGTCTGGTTATCCTGCCACCCCTTACACCGGGCATTCTTTCTCGTGCTTAAAGGTCGTCACATGAATTATTTTGACATCCACCAAACCGGACAATTTATCAATCCCTTCAAAGAGCCGGATTTGCACACGAGTGAGTCAGACTGGCAAATTGCACGCCAGCTCGTTCCGGGCATGATGTCCTACATTTTTGGACCGGAAACTGAGACTGAACCGCTTCAGGTTTGGCTTAAAAAGCGACTGGTGCGAGAAGGGCTTGAAGTCCTTATCATCATGCTTCGCAAGCGGTTGCTTTCCCCCGACTACTTGCCTTCAGTGCAAATGCATATTGACCCTGAGAATGGAAAAGGTCGTTCCTGTACCGAACAGATTGAGCACATGTGCCAGGACAAGCCGATTGAACAGAAAAAGCGCATTTTGAGCCCGGCGGTGTACCTGATGAAACGCCTGATCAATGAAGCCGCGGAACGTCCAAATACCTTCTTCGGTACTCAAAAAATCTCGCTGAATGACCCTCGGGTGCATGAAGTGATTGCCGCCGTTGCGCTGTCCATCATTCAGATTCAATCAACGGCAACAATCTTTACCCAGGAAATTACCGGGGCGAGTGAAGATGCCGTTAACAAAATCACTTCGGTGTTGCACAACCCGGTCTGAAACAAGAGTTGCATCTTTGTGAAATATCTGGGGCTTGGAAATTGGCTGAGAAATCCGCAAATTTTCAAGCCTTTTGATCTTTTTAACTTCTCTGCCTGGGTGATGCCCTCCAGGCCTTTTTCCCAAAGATTCAACTGCTGCTCATTCGCAAATTTTAACTTCAAGCGGCGGGCTTTGAGCGTGTGCTTTGACAAATGCCGATCCTGAATGCCTGATAACTCCAGTTTGATCAATAAAATAGCAATCCGTACCAGTTCGAAATGGCCACCATCGAATGCGCGGTTCGAGAGTGATTGAAAATTGCGGTTGCGTCATCAAGGTTGCAGGCACAACTCGCAGCTCACTGATCTGGTGCGATTCAAAAAGGCGGTCAAGATTCGCTTTTCCAAGGGCTTTGAGTGTTTCAGGTTTTTCAAAACAGGCCCACGTCCCCCTGGCACAATAGGGAATGTGTAAATGGTACAGCTTCAATTCATCCAGGTTATCGGTGAAGTGAGAAACGCCAGTAAAATCTGAGCTATAGGAGGTTGCATAGTCCATTTCCGCACGCCACAGATTGCGAAGTGCCAGCGTGGCATAAGACTCAAAGAACAATGTTCGGTAACATTGAATAAATTGAATCAATCCAGGACTTACAACCAGCACAACCAGAATCAGGGTTTGGAAAAATGACGCTGGTGTGGGTGCTTTTGGCCTTGCACGTGACGTTAAAAAGCTCGGGATTGGGTTCAACGGCAATTTCAAGAATGCTGTGATATTTTGGTCTCTTGTCCAGAACTGGCTCATATTTTGTTTGCTCATGTTCTTGATCCAGCAGGGTTTATTTAATCAGTTCAAATTTGATCCATTTGGATTCAACCCTTCCTGTCCACAACGCAGGGGAGCTGGGTACCTGCTTTTCCAGGTTTTCATACCAACCCCTTATTTCATAAAACCTGGACTTCTCATCTGTCCGTTTTGGAAATCCAGTCCAGCCATAACCGTCAAGTCGTTCAGAAAACACTTTGGATTCGCCTGGTAGCAGTGTCAGGACGGAGTGAACGGGTTTTAAAAACGTGGTTGATCTGGTGAGTGGCGTGATGGTTCCGTCTTTGTCACGAAGTTCCATCTGTAACAATTTTGACCCAGTAGAAAATTTGTCTCCCGCCAAAAATTGAATCGGAGCCGTTGATGTATTGGTGAAAATCACCTGCACCATCGGATACTGGTCGGGTAGCTGGTAAGTATCGGTTTGAATCGGAAATCCTATTGATATCAGCAGCCCGTTGGATTGTGGCTTGAGTTCATCGGGCGGAGGTAGTTGATTCAAGTGAACAGGCCCATTAAGGTCGGACAAATAGGAATTTAACAAGCGAATGATTTCCTGATTCTGTTTTCTTTCAGCCAGTTGCAATGCTTTTTCGCCTTTGACTGGTCTGGCGCCAGATTGGAGCAGTCGGGTAATAACTGAAACATTATTTGTAGAAACTGCTGCTACCAGTAGTTGATCAGCTTGATCGTTTGGGTTGGCGCCGTAGTCAAGCAGGAGCTTAACCTGAGCTTCATTTCCATTCAGAATTGCCCAGTAGAGCAAGCTAAGTGGAATTCCATCCTGGATTTTGGCATTCGGATTTAATCCCATTGCCAGATAGAGCTTGAGTGTTTGGGTACATCGGTCCTCAAAACATCGCTGGAGCGAAGAATCCATTGGAACGTGCGGGATCAAGAAAAAACAGACAAATCCTGCTATCAAAGCCCCACAATATGCCTTTACCTTTTTGATATCTGCCACAATTCCCAATGGCAATTTGAGAGGCTCGGTTAATTCTCCCAGGACTACTATAAAGCTATCAGATGATGAAGGACTTACCAGAAAAGGCAAAAAACTAATCATCCAGATCATCCAGATGCCAGCCAGCGTGCAGATTGTGAGCCCGGTTGACTGCAACTCCTCAGCCCAAAACGCCAGGTAACTCCAAACAATATAAGCCCCAATCTGAGTCAAAAGGAAAAAAATAACGCTGCAGAGATACGGACTAACCTGATATTGAACGATTTCCTCGACCTGCTCGTGAGCAGTTGAATCTGACAAAAGCGTGATTGAAAGATGCTGACACCGCTGACAGGAATTCGTCTGGGGGTCAAATAAATCACTCAGGTGACAAATTTCACACCGGGTCGGATTTCCCAAAGTACGGATGATGAGATTTGACATGGTTTTCCTCACTACGAAGTGGGTTTAAGGTCAGGTTGGGCGGGGCAATTGTACCGAACAGGGGTATCCCAATTTGGGCTGAGGGTGTCGGGCTAAAGGCTAAGGGAAATACAATGTTTTCAATATCTTAGCCTTTTCATAATGCGATAATTTCAGGCCAAAATGGTATTAAACCCAGGATTTCAAATCGAATGGTGGCTTGAAATGCCAGTACTCAAATTCATCCAGCAACGGGCTATGCGGTCCAGCCGGAATGTGTGCTGACCCTGAATGTCTGATAGCTCCGGTTTGATCGAGGTAAAAACAATCTGACCCGGTCTGAAAAAATCCGGCTTTGACCGTTGGTTCGAGTGTCAGGTAAAAAGTGGATTTTGAAGGATTTGTGTCTTTGGTAACCTGGAATCCGGTAAGGGTATAGGATTTTTCGAATTGGGCCCGTGACCGGTGATACTTTTGAATGAAATATTCATTCTCCACTCCAAGCGTGCACATGACATCTCTTTCAAGCCACTGAGGCCACACTTCCCACAGTTCAGTGGCATAGCCTCCATTGGAACTGATCTGCTGGCGGGAATTTTGGGCCTGGAAAATGTGTCGAAGGAGCAGGATGGTTCTCTGGTCAGCCAGGCGAATTTTTTGTTGCCTGAGCGTTTCATAGTTGAACCCAAGCGATATGACGAACCCAACCAGCAGGATCGCACTGGTACTTTTCCAGATTGTAAGTTTCGAGCCAGTACCTGTGCCCGTGGCAACACCAGACCTGGCACGTTCAGGGAAAAGGCTTTTCATAGATGACATCAACCGGCAGGATCCTGGCGCACATGAAATCTTCCGGCAACGACGCAGGTCCGGCGGCATTCAGTTTTGAGTTGTGCGGATTGATTTTAGAAGATATCTGGCTAATAACAACTTGTGTGCCACGAAGATAATCTTTTTACAAACTCTTCATTTTGAATGAGTTATATATTGATTTCGGTTAGCCAAAAAGCACCTGATTGACGGATTTTGTCAGACAGGGAGGTGCCTTTTTGCGGCAATGCGACACACATTGTCACCAGTGATTTTTTTTGGAACCAGGTGGGAACTCTGGCGTTGAACCCTACTAATCCAAATCATTTCCCTCGACAACCACCGAAGCGCCTGCTGCTGTTGTGTCAGCCATTTCCAGCAGGCGCTTCTTATTTTGACGACCTTCGATTTGTTCCAGGTTTAGAAAAGCACCCGTCGGAACTTATAGCCTGATTGGATTTGGGGAGCCGTGGTCGTTAAGGACATTCCCTGGGTTGATTTGGGATTGAGCAGGTAGCCTTCTGCCCAACCAGTCATTAAGAAAAAGAGTGGAATCACCTGGCCGCCCATATACACCGTAGCAATTGACACGGCAATTGACAAAAACACGGCAATCAGCGCAAACCCAAGCGAACTTCCTGGTGGTTCGGCGCGGGGTTTTCGCATTTCGTGCCAGTAGAGCCGCACACAGAGCGTCACAATGATCAGTGCCAGACAGGCCAGCGCTACCAGTCCGTGCATCAGGGCCAGCAGCAAATAATAATTGTCAATCGAAGGCATTCCGGGAATTTTGGGCCACGTATTGCGACCCCACCCCCAAACGCTCCGTTCCAGGGCGATATCAACATATTTATCAATCAGTTCTTTGCGATAGGCGGCGGTTTCCTGCGATTCGGTCAGCGCATTTTCGCGACCGACCGAAGCATAGGACCAGGCCATCATGCCCAGAGGAATTCCAATCACGATCAAAGCAGCCAGAACCAGGAGCGAGGCCCGTTTCCGGTTTTTGGCTTTTCCAATGGCAATTGCACCAAAGGCCAGGACTCCGCCGATCCACGGACCCCGGCACATGGTCATAACTGAACCGCCGATGACACCCAGAAGGATGATTTGAGATTTACTCAACGACCGCACTTTGAATTTTTTGAAGTCTGGCTCCCAATGTCCGCTGGTGTGCAACCAGTACTGAACAATAATGGCGGCCATAATCACCACTCCGGCCAGAATGGCGTGCCCATACGGGCCGGCAATCCGCGTCACTCCATATCGAAAGGTTGTGACCCAGCCAAGGCCCTGCCAGGGGAAAAACTTCCCCAGAATCAACTGAAAGGGCGTCATGCCCATTTTGAATTCATAGAGTGAAATGATCGAGATGACAAAGACCACAAACACAAACCGGCGTGCAAATTCAATGCGATAGCCGTGGGGTTCAATAATGCCTTTGGCGAGGATGTAAGGCAGCACTACCCAGCTTAACATGTCAAACATGAGGTTTTGGGCTTCGCTGTACCCGGCATTGAGGTACTCAGAATACCCGACACAAAAAGCAAATCCGAAGACAAACACATCGGTGAAAGAAAACTTCCACTGTGGGCCATATCGGAGCAGGAATAAGACGGTGATGGGAATGACCGCGGCTTGACTAAAGGTGGGATCCGGCAATCCAGGGGCAATCCAGCGGTAATATTCAGGCAGGAAAAACAGCACCGGGATATAGACATCCAGAAATGCTCGTTGGGGAGATTTCGTGAATGCGATATAGGCGGCAATCAAACCTGGTACCAAAGCGAGGATTTCCATGCTTTTGGGCTGAAACCAAGGGATGAGGGATGAGGGATGAAATAAAACCAGTTCTTCAACCCGACAACTTTAGCCCCAAGCCCTGGTTTTTTCAGCCCTAAATTTGTAAATCCTACCCGAAAAAGTATTCCAGCCGAATCCGGTCCAGTTGGGGTTGGAGACCAGGGTCAAAACTTCCTTCACGTTGGGCAATCAGATCGGCCCAGGGATATTGTTCGGTGCGTTGCTTCAGGCGCTCTACATATTCATCAAGGCTGCAAATTCGTCTGGCGGGAACACCAGCCATGACTGAATTGGCCAGCACATCGCGCGTGACGACCGAACCTGCCGCCACAATGGCATTGGGCCCAATGGTTAAGCCTGGGAGGAGAATCGCTCCGTGGCCGACAAATACATTGTCGCGAATATCAATTTTCCCGACATTATCCACTTTGCAATGATAGGCCCGATTGATCATGTTGACTGACCCATCGTGGCCAAAGAGTGTGCAGCCTGATAACCGGACATTGTTTCCGAGCCGCACATATTTCGGATCGGTGATGGTGACATTGGTCTGAATTGAACAGTTGTCTCCGATTTCAAACAGAATGTCCTGGGCCTTTAAATAGGCCGCCCACTCGGTTCCATCTGGTGCACATATTCGGCGGTACATTCCAACACAGCGCCCCTGTCGAACCGCCAAAAATCGCAAAAGTGTGTGAATCAGACTTCGCATACAATTTCCCTTGCCGGACTATGGAAGATTGAGAAACATCTCCTGGTTGAATCGGTGCTGAGGACATACAAAATGTCCTCGCGAATGTTAAAAAAACTCATTTGAAATCAATATATTAAGTGGTTTGTCCACGCGTGGACAAAATCGAGAATTTTCAGGCCGATTTCAGCAAATTGAACCGGAAAAATGACCCAAGGGTATGCGTGATTTGGCGGCGCAGAAATTCGCGTTCATGCCAGTCACACAGTGCCCGATAAAAGAACCCAAGGACCAGACCACAATAAAGCACACCTGTCAGACTGATGATGACGAGCAATATCCACCGATTGGATCCGGCCCAGTGAAGCGCCGGTGAAACGATGATCCGAACCAGCATTCCAAACCCATACGGCACCAACCCCGGCACCAGAACCCGACGTAGAAATTCAACCTGGGCAATTCCAATGGTCCGGTTGGTAAACGCCATATACCAGACGGCACTTGCCACCATGCTGATGGCGACGGCAATGGTAATCACCTGGATGGTTTTTCCCCAGATGAGAAATCCAGTGCCCACTGCCAGCACCACGCATATTGCCTGCGAAACTGGATAGAGCAGTTCCCGAACCGGGCGATTGTTTCCCCGATGAAATCCAGATCCAGGCCCCGTGAGCACATTCATCTGATAGGGCAGGCAAAACCAGACCATAATCAACGCGGCGACTTCAAACTGGTCATTGTGTCCGATCCAGATGGTTAACAACGGAGCGGCAAAGGCGGCCAAAAAGCCCATCATGAGGCCGGTCATGGTGTTCAGATAGCGCGAGCCTTTCAGGTAGAGTTTGATGACTTCTGCTTTTTGTTCGAGGGTGGCCAGGTGTGACATAGCCGGGACAAACGCCATATTCATCGAAGACGGAATCTGGCTGGTCATCACGGGTAACTTTTCACCAATATCAAACAGCGCCGTGCTTTGAACCCCGAGAAATGTTCCAGCAATCACTTTTTCGATGCTATAGAGCACCATGCTCAGAATTCCAGTCACCTGAACCACCGACCCATACCCGGTAAAGAGCCGGAGGGATTCGCGATCAATTTGCCCGAGCGTCAATTTTAAAGTGGGTAACGTGCGATAACACAGCACCACATAGGCCACAATCGCCACCAGATAGCGGATGACAAACGCCCAGAGCAGCGAATAAATCCCAAATCCGGTCAACAGAAAAACCACAATCAACCCGGCTTCAAGACAGAACGTCGCCACCCAAACCAGGTTTTGCTCAGTGATTTTCTGAAGCCCAATCAGCACATAGGAAAAGGCCCCAAGGCTTAAATCAAGCACAAACGTCAATGCTGTGATGTAGATTAACTGAAACGCCATCGGTGCCAGGGCTGGCGAAATCTTGAATCCAGAAATGACCATCGGCAGTACAAACCACAGACCAGCCATCAACCCCAGACTCAGAGCCAGAATGAAGGTCATTCCGGTGGAGAGCAGCCGGTTGATCTTGTCATATTCCTGCCTGGCCCGAAATTCAGCCACGTAGCGAATATAGACATTTGACACGCCAAACGCGCTCATCCCAAGGTAACTGATGAGAATAAAACAGGTTGCCCAGATGCCGTATTCTTCCAGACTGACGTGGCTCAAAATCAGTGGCGGCAGAAAAACCCGCGTCACCATATAAAAAGCCTTCGCCGCAACTCCCACCGAGATGTTGCGCGAAATCAGATTTTTCATTTCGGCTTTCTGAGTATTTTGATCCATAAAATCAGATTAGTGAGTCAGTTGTCAGTTGTCAGTTGTCAGTTGTCAGT
>CAZXCE010000220.1:0-12283 GCA_964639175.1 uncultured Clostridia bacterium | reverse complement strand
GCGCAATCCCCACGCCACCAAGATTCAGTTCACCTGGGAAGCCGGGCGGAACTGGTTGCTGGTGACGATCCAAAACCAGTGCCTGCACATTTGGAAGTGGTCGCCCAATCGGAAGCCGCGCCCGGTTGGTTTCAAAATTCGGGTCGGCTGCCGGTTCATAGAGCGTGGCTGACACCGTGGCTTCGGTTGGGCCATAGGTGTTGATCCAGCGGACTTTATTCCCAGCCAGTGTTTGCCAGTCGGCAAAAACTTCGGGGAGGGCCCGTTCGCCACCAACCACAACCAGCCGCAGGGTTTCTGGAAGCGCAGTGTTTGTACGGGTGAGTTCACGTGTCCACTCGTGCCAGTACGCCGTCGGGGGGTCAAAAATTGTAACGCCAGCGGTATTACAAACCCGATGAAAATCTGCAAATGAAAGCCGCCGAATGTTCCGCTTGACGACCACCCTGGCACCGGAAATTAACGCCGGGAAGATTTCTTCGGCAGCCGTGTCGAAACTGATTGAGGCAAACTGTACAACTGCATCGTCAGGCGTCAGGTCAAACGCTTGCACCGCCGCACAGGCCAGATTGACCAGCGAACGGTGTTCGATCAGCACGCCTTTCGGCGTTCCGGTTGAGCCGGAGGTGTAAATAGCGTAAGCGAGGGTTCCGGGTTCCGGGTTCCGGGTTCCGGGTTCCGGGTTTATGTCCTTTGTGTCCCTTATGTCCTTTAAGTCTTTTAAATCAATCAGGTCTATTGTGGTAATGTGATTGGTTGCCGATAATACCTGGCCAGATCGGGTGTCGGTGACAACCACGGAAAGTCCGGCGTCCTCGATCATAAACGCCAGTCGTTCGCCAGGGTAAGTTGGATCAAGTGGCACGTAGGCACCACCGGATTTTAAAATGCCCAGCATTCCGACAATCATTTCAATTGATGGTTCCAGGCACAGTCCGACCAGGGTATCTGGTTGGATTCCAAGGGCTTGCAGTCTGCTGGCCAGGGCATCGGCGCGAGTGTTGAGTTCCTGATAGGTGACGGTTGCTTCAATCTGGGTTGGGTCGTCCTCTGCAACTTGAACCAGTGCAATTGCCTCGGGGGTTTGTTGAACCTGGGCAACAAAAAGCTGGTGGATACACTGATCGAGCGGGAAGGTTTCGGTTGTGCCAACCCATTGATCAAGCTGGGCTTGTTCTGATTCGGTCAAAAATGAAAGCGCACCTACGGGTTGGCCAGGGTCGGTGACAATCGTTTCAAGCAGTCGGTTGAAGTGGGCGACGATTCGCTCAATAGTCTCAGCCCGAAACAAATCAGTATTGTATTCAAACTGGCCCTGGATGGTGTCGCCGCTATCAATCATGCCCAGCGTCAGGTCAAATTTGGCCGTCTGACTGCTCGTTTCAATTGGTGAAATGCCCGATTCTTTGAGTGACCGTTCAAAAGTACGTGCTGGCTGCAGGTCAAACATGACCTGAAACAATGGTGACCGGCTCAAATCACGTTCGGGTTGGACGGCTTCCACGATTTGTTCAAATGGCACATCCTGATTGGCAAAGGCATCCAGCGCCGTATCTTTGACCCGCTGCACAATGTCGCGAAATGACAGCGAAGATTGACCATCTGGGGTTGCAAAACTGGTTCTCAGGACCAGGGTGTTGACGAAAAATCCAACCAGCGGCTCCAGTTCGATTCGGCTCCGGCCAGCAGTTGGCGACCCGACGCAGATATCATCCTGCCCGCTGTACCGGTACAGAAGGGTTTGAAACCCGACCAGCAGGGTCATAAAGAGCGTGGCACCCTCTGATTGGCTCAAGGTTCTGAGCTTTTCTGAAAGTTCGGGCGAAAAATGAAAGGTTGTCTTCGACCCACGATGGGTTTGGATCGGCGGACGTGGAAAATCAGTCGGTAACTGGAGCGGGCTGCAATCGGCAAGCTGTGTTTTCCAGTAATCAACCTGACGCTGCATCACTTCGCCGGTAAACCATTCCTGCTGCCAGTGAGCAAAATCGGCATATTGAACCGCCAACGGTACCAGTGGCGAAGGTTTGTGTTCAGAAAAAGCCAGATAGAGCGTGATCAGTTCGCGCACCAGAATCTGGATGGACCATCCGTCGCACACAATGTGGTGCATGGTGACCATGAAAATGTGGTCATTTTCAGCCAGTTTCACCAGCAGTGCCCGCACAAGCGGCCCTGTGGCGAGATCAAACGGCTGGCTGGCTTCGGCGGCAAGTTGTTGCGTTAACTGGGCTTTTTGGTGGGATTCTGAAAGGGTTGAAAATTCAGCGGAGACTTCAATTTTTCGCAGTTCAAAACCGGAGGCTGATGCGAGCACTTTTTGAACTGGCGTGCCATTGACCGAGTGATACACGGTTCGCAGCACTTCGTGGCGGTGCAGCAGCTCAGAAAATGCCTGTTCCAGTGCGGTTGAGTTGAGTGGTCTTTGCAACCGGATGGCTGCCGGAACATTGTAGGCCGCGCTGCCAGGTTCAAGCTGATCCAAAAACCAGAGCCGGTGTTGGGCAAACGATAGCGGCAACGGCAGGTCGCGTGAAACCCGTTCAATTGGCGGGAGTTCAGGTTGAAGCGGCGTTGCTGGATCCGTCGTCGCCTGGGTCTGGTCAATTAACTCAGCCAGTCCAGCCAGGGTCGGGAATTCAAAGAGTTTTCGGAGCGAAATTTCAACGCCAAACACCTTGCGAATCCGCGACATCAATTGCGTTCCCAGCAGGGAATGCCCGCCCAGGCTGAAAAAATTGTCGTTGGTGCCAACCTGTTTGACTCCAAGGAGTTGCGTCCAGACTTCGGCTAATGCTCGTTGAGTTGCAGTTTCGGGAGAGGCAAAAGCGGCCTGATTGGCGGTCTCGATGCGTTCTGGGGCTGGTAAGGCCCGGCGGTCAATTTTTCCATTGGGCGAAACCGGGAAGTCACTTAAAAACACCAGCGCGGTCGGCAGCATATGCTCGGGCAGGTGGTCGGCCAGAAAGTGCTGGAGCCCGGTTCGTACCAGATCAAAATCAGCGCCAACTGCTTCCTGGGCAATCACATACGCCACAAGCCGTTTGTTGCCGGGGGTGTCTTCGCGAGCAATCACAACCGCCTCGCGAACGGCAGCGTGTTTGCGCAAGACAGATTCAATTTCGCCGGGTTCAATGCGATACCCACGAATTTTGACCTGATCATCAATGCGGCCCAGGAATTCAATCGTGCCATCAGGTCGGATGCGTCCGAGGTCACCGGTTTTGTAAAGCCGAAGGCTAAGGGTTGAAGACGTTGGGCCTGGGGCTGGGGGCTGAGGGCTGAGGGCTGAAGAATTGATGAAAGCCGATATAACTGGTTTTGAACTGTCCCCTGATTCAGACCCTGAACCCTGAACCCTGAACCCTAAACCCTGAACCCTATCTCCTACATAGCCACGTGCCAGCCCAATGCCGCCAATGAAAATTTCACCCGGAACGCCAAATGGAACTGGTTCGCCCTGGGCATCGAGGACAAACATCTGCATATTGGCAATTGGTTTGCCGATGGGAACGGGGCCGGAAATGGTCTGACCGGGTGGAACTTCATAGACGCAACAGCCCACGGTGGCTTCAGTTGGGCCATATTCGTTGATCAACCGCGTGGTCGGTGAGTGTGTTTGCCAGAAAGTCAGGGTTTCCCCGGAAAGTGCTTCGCCGCCGATGATCAGGGCGCCGACTTTTTTGGAAATGGGGGCGTTTGCCAGCTCCTGGTTGAGCATTTCCAGATGAGTTGGGGTCAGCTTCACAAACCCAAACCCTTTGGCATCGGTCAGGGCTGTGGCGAGCGCGGAAACACCGACGTCTTCGGTCGTGATCCAGACGCTTCGCCCGGCCAGGAGCGGAGCAAACAGGCTGGTAATGGTCAGGTCAAACCCAATTGGAGAATGTAGCGGCGCCCCATGCGGAAAATTGGTCGGATAGTTTTCCAGACACCAGTGCAGGTAATTGACGACGCTCCGGTGTTCAATCATCACGCCTTTGGGCTGTCCGGTTGAGCCTGAAGTGTAAATCACATAGGCCAGGTTCTCTGGGGTCACACCAGACGGTTGCAGAATGCGGCGTTGTGGATTGAATGGTTCATCCAGATAGACAAGTGTTCCATCAAAGTCAGGCAACCGGTCTTTGAATCTGGTCTCAGTGAGCAGCACGCGCACGTTGGAATCACTGAGCAGAAAGGCAAGTCGTTCTTTGGGATAGGTTGGGTCAAGCGGTACAAACGCCGCACCGGCTTTTAAAATCCCCAGCATCCCAATGATGGTTTCCGGACGATGGGTACTGCAGATTCCAACCAGCATTTCCGGGCCAATGCCAAACGATTGCAGATGGCGCGCCAGACGGTCAGCCCGGGCGTTTACTTCGCGAAAGGTCAGGATTTGGAGGTGCGACGCCGTTTCATCTTCTTCGCCAAAGTCATCAAAGTCATCGAACTCATCAAAGTCATTGAATTCATTTTCGTTGTCTGACTGGTTGGCGTCTTGAAACACCAGGGCGGGTTCGTCGGGAATGCGTCGAACCTGGTTTTCAAACAGTTCGTGAAGGCAACTGATGGTTGGGTATTCACGCGCCATTTGATTGAGCTGGACCAGGAGAAACTGACGATCTTCGTCGCTCAACAAATTGAGTTTTCCGACTTCTGTTTCCGGCATCTGAACCAGACTGGTGAGCAACGTTTCAAAGCAGCGGGCCAGATGGGCGGCATAGCGATGTTCAATCTGAGCCCGGTCAAACTGGATTTCGAGCGAAAAATTATCTGGGTAATGAATACCGACCAGTTTCAGGTGAAACGGGTCCGGGATTGATCGCAGGCGATAGAGCGTGAATTGCTCAATGGTGGTTGGGGTTTCGGGCCGAAAATCAAGGAATTCAAACTGGAAATGAATTCGTGTCTGGGAGGGAGCCGGGAACAGGGCTTCAAAATCAAAGTATTCCTGCCATTCATTCGTTTCTGAGAGGGCATCAAGCGTGTGGTTGATGGTGCTGGCAAAGCTCGTGGTTTCAATCAGTTCGGAACAAACCGGCACTGGTCGCGCCAGCAGGCCAGAGGTATCAGCCAGCCCATCAACGGTGCGCCCATCATCCATCACACCGACAGTGATCAGTTTGGTACCTGTCATGCGGGCGAGAAAAACCTGCCAGGCTGTCAGCAAAACATCCTGAAATGCCACGTTGTGATCTTCGGCCAGCGATCGGAGTTCCCGTCGCAACCGGCTACTCATTGGAATTTTGAGCGATTCGACTTCAAAAGGAAGCGCGTCTGGAAGTTCAAAGGGGACCCGGACAGTCAGGGATGTGCGATCAATCTTGTTCCAAAAGGCTTTACCGTCAGCGGCTTCATCTGATTGGAGCAGGCTATGTTGCCACTCAGAGAACTGCACAAACTGGACTGGCTCTGGGTCCAGATCTGACCCGACGATGTCGGTTGTGTAGCAGGTCTCCAGTTCGTTGATAAAGTTCCCCATCGTCTGCGCATCGGCACAGAGCGCCGGAATTGTGACGAAAAGCACAGATTTTCCAGGTTGGAGCGCCAGAAATGCCACCTGCAGGACCGGTCCCTGTTCAAGATCAACCTTGCGCAGCCATTCAGTCTGGAAAATGGCTTCAATCAGTTCGCCCTGGTTTTGAAACATGCCAGGGTCGGCGTCCAGAAAACGAAACTCGATGGCTGGTTGATCGAGTACCACCTGAACCGGCAGTTTCATTCCAGGCAACTGGCGGAAAACCGTCCGCAGAATCTCGTGACGCTGGACAATCTGATCAAGTGCCTGTCTCAGTTTTTCCAGATTGAGACTGGTATTGATGAGAATTGCTGCTGCCGTGCGGAACGGCGTCTGGTCAGCCTGGAAATGCCACAGGCGTTTTTGCTGGAGCGAAAGTGGATAGCCTTCGAGCGTGTCAGTAAACATGGTGGATTGGTGTATCAGATGAATTGGAATGAGAGCTTGTGGAAGTCGGGAACTATACCAGAAAAGGCAATCCCTGGCGCGGGGCACTGAAGACCGCAAGCGCCAGGGGAAGGAAAAGAGCCCTTCGCACCCTGAGTCGCTGCATAATGGAAGCTTTGAAATGACCAGGTTCCTTTGAAAAAGAAGTATGATTGATATGATGAATTTTCCTCGGGAAACAAACCAATCAGAAATCGAAAGATTGCCGAAAATCTCGGAAATAAATGTGCTATTTTTATAACCTTAATTATACGCTCAAATGCCTGCGTTTTAAACTGAAAAACCATTCAAATGCAAGAAGTTGATAGGATCTGTTGAAATTGAGCAATGTGGCTCGAAAATGAATCAAATTGGCGCTTTTTTTCTTGTTCTGCCAAAGCAAATTCAGTTATGGTTTGAAATGCATTCACAACAAATCTCAGCACTCCTGTAGTGGACAGAACATTTCCCTTCCTGGTTCGCAATCTGTTTTCTTTGCCCGTTTTTTGCACCGATCAGTCTCCTTTTCATAAGGAGGCCTGAGTTGTTTTTTGGCTATTGTATGTATCGTTAGGGAATAGGTTATTCCTGTGCATCCCCTTGAATTGAAAAGTTTTGGCAGGTCTCACCGGACCTATTGAGTTCCCTTTTCAATCAAAGCTGTCACTGGCTTTTCACTATATCTGAACTACCCCTAAACACTTTTTCCTGTGCGATTGAGTGCTTTTAACAAGGTGCTTTGGTCAGGGATGCGCTCTTTTCGCACACTGATCAACCCAGAACTGAACCGATTGAGAAAAATGTGATTCACTTCACGTCTCAAAACTAAATTTTGACCCCGGATGCCTTGAGCACGCTTAAAAAAACTTCAACCTCCACTCCAAACTCTTGGGAGACGAACTATGCACCTCCGAAAAAAACTATCCAGCTCCTGGAAAGGACTTGCTGGCCTCGCCCTGGTCCTTGTGGTCTGTGGCCTGTTGGATTTGCCAGCCACGCAGATTCATTCATCGTTTGCTGACAATGGCAAACTCCCGATCAAAAACGCGACTGGAACCAAACAGGAACCGACGACGCAGCAACCGGTATCGCCCCGAAAAGAAGTGGAGCCAGCACCGGAACTCGACGACTTTCAGCAGAAGCTCTTAAACCAGGCGGCTCAAGACGCTGCCCACCGGGAAGCCGAGGCAAAAGGGATCAGAGTCAATCCACTCATCCCGGCCCCAGCCAATGATCTGTGCGCCGCCGCCGAACTGATTCCCGGCGCGGGGCCATTTCCCTACGTGACGAGCATTGTCAACATTACCACAGCAGGCGATGAGGCTATTCCACCAGCTCCAACCTGTCCGACGGCAACGCCGATTTCGCGCAGTATCTGGTTTTCATTTACGCCCACGACGACTGGTAGCTATCGCTTTTCAACCTCAGCGTCAGGAACGAGTTCAACCAGTTTTGCCCCTGCACCAACGCTTTCATCCGTTAATGATACGGATGTTGCGGTTTATAGTAGTAGCAACAATACGTGTGGTGGAACTCTGACCCAGGTGGGTTGTAGCGACGATGAAGGTGTTTCACTTCAGTCGGAAGCCACCGCCACACTGACCGCAGGCCAAACCTATTTTGTCGTTGCCTGGAAGTTTGATGCACCGGCGCCGGTCGCGCCGCTGAGCGGCATTCAGCTCTTTGTGACCCGGACGGTGCCGGTCAACGACGGCTGTGCCGGAGTCCAAACCCTGACGCTCAACACCATTGTTCCCGGTGCGACCTTTGGTGGAACCAATGATTACACCACTGGGACTGGTGCGGGTGTCTGGAATCCCGGCACGGCCAGTTTCGGCACCGGAGTTGAAAACTCAACCACTTCGACCGCTCCTGGAAGGGACGTGATTTATCAGTTTACGGCGCCTTCGGCAGGGGATTATTCATTTAGCATCACCAACGGGCAGGTTCTTGGGAGTGGTCTCAATCTTGTAACCTACCTCGTGAATGGACCCACCTGCCCGACTCCAGGTCTGGTAACGATTCTGGCCGGTGCGAACCGAACCACAGCCCATGAACAGATTGCCTGCGTCCCGTTAACTTCTGGACAAACGGTTTTTCTGATTGTGGATGACAACACCGGGGCGAATGAAGACGGCTTCTTTGTCCAGGTAACCCAGTGCTCAAAAGAACCGGAATTTGCACCGAGCGCCCTGAACGGGACCAATGATTCGACTGGAACTGCCACGGCTTTCGTCAATGGTATCACCGGGCAGATTGGGGCTGCTGGCGACGTTGATTTTTACACAATTCCAAATCAAGCCGTCGGGTCACGGGTCTTTGCCATCGTCAATGGCGCCTATTCAGCCAGTGGCAACTTTGATCTGCGGATCACCAATTCGACCGACACTCTGGAATTTGACCTTGGTGACAACGTGACGATGTTTGGCGGTACAGCCCCAAATATTGCAGGTCGCCCATTGACCGCAGCTTCGGGTCAGTTTTTCCGGGTGAATCAAAACGCAGCCGGCACGGCTTCAGCTCCCTATCAGTTATTTGCGGTCACCCGACCCATGGGATCTGAAGTGGCTGAGACTGCGGCTGCCAATGACACGATTGACGATGCTGGAGTCCAGACCGGAAATTATTTCGCTGGGAGCTTCAGTTCGACTACCGATGTTGACCTCTATAAATTTACCGCAGCGGCTGGAGACATCATTTTTGTAAGCTTTGATGGTTCACCTGATCGGACCTCAACCACTACTCTGGATGCCATCCTTACGCTGCTTGATCCGGCAGGAAACCAGCTCGTTCTGGTTGACGATGGTGGTACAACTGCCAGTACGACAACTGGTGCTGGCAGTCTAACAGCGACCACTCCGAATTCAACGGCTGAAACGCTGCTCTTTATGGCACGTACTTCTGGAACCTATTATGCCCGTGCCCGCCTGTTTGGTGCGCCAACTGGAAATTACCTGCTGTCGATTGCTACCTTTTCAACTGCCTTACCGGCTGACCTGAGCATTACGAAAACAGATGGTGTGACTACTGTTGCTCAAGGTGGAACCCTGACCTACACCATCGTTGGTTCAAATGGTGGTCCCGGGGCCGCCAACGGTGCCACCGTGACCGACACCTTCCCGGCACAGATTGCTTCAGCCAACTGGACAGCATCCTATGCTGGCGGTGCCGCCGGACCGGCGAACGGGTCGGGAAATATCAACGCCACGCTGACCACTTTCCCATCTGGAGGGTCAGTTACCTTTACTGTGACCGCCATGGTGGGAGGTGCCGCCACGGGCACCATTTCAAATACCGCCACGATTGCCACACCAGGTGGTGTGACTGATCCAACACCTGGAAACAATAGTGCCACTGACACCGATACGATTATGGCTGCGGCCTGTATGTTGACGTGCCCATCGAATATTGTGACCAACAACAGTGCTGGACAATGTGGCGCCGTAGTGACCTTTGCCAATCCAGTCACAACCGGATCGTGTGGGACCGTCACCGCAGTTCCACCTTCAGGCTCGTTCTTTAGTGTTGGATCAACCCTGGTGACCTTTACTTCAACGGCAGGGCCAAGCTGCTCATTTACAGTGACGGTCAATGATACCGAACCGCCAGTGGTGACGTGCCCGGCGAATATTACCGTTTTGGCTTCTTCAAGTGCTGGGTCGGTAGTGACTTTCACGCCAACCGCCTCAGATAACTGTCCGGGTGTCGTGGTGACATCTGACCCGGCTTCTGGATCAACCTTCCCCGTCGGAACAACCATCGTCACTGTCACCGCCACTGATGCTTCAAATAACACGGCAACCTGCACATTTGCCGTCAACGTAGAGGGCGTGGAACGTTCAGGGATTTATGTAGCTGACACTCAAAATAATCGGTGTCAGGTGTCAAATGGGTTCGTGTGGGGATTCGTTCCTGGAGCGCCGGGTACAGTTGGCTCTGGGAATGGACAGTTCCGGCTTCCGGAGGCCATTGTGGCAAACTTCCCTGGCCAACGAATTTATGTCGCTGATACTGGGAATAATCGGATTCAGTACACAATGAATGGCGGCGGCACCTGGCAAAACTTTGCCACACTTGGATCCGGAGCCAACCAGGTTCGGGCGCCGCAAGGTCTGGCAATTGATAATTTAGGGAATTTGTATGTGTCAGATACTGGAAACAATCGGGTCTTACGCTTTGATGGCGGTGTTCCAGGCAATGCCGTGATCCTGGCCGCGGCTGGTTCGACGGCTGGTAAAGTCAACAGTCCGCGTGGGCTGGCAATTGACCTGGATTTCAATTTGTACGTGGCCGAGTTCCAAAATAATCGAATTCAACGGTTTGCCAATGCCAATACAGCATCGCCCACCGCAAGCCTGGTAGCGACAGTTGGCTCATCGCTGTCCCCTGGTCAAGTTCGGGCACCTGAAGGGGTGGCGGTTGATAATGCCGGAAACCTCTATGTGGCTGATACTGGCAACAATCGGATCATCATGTTTACCGCAAATGCGCCATCAACCCTTTCGACCGCGGCAACGCTCATTTGCAGCTCCGGTTCGGCGCTGGGTCAGGTCCGTGCGCCTGAAGGCGTTGTCATTGGTGCGGGAGAAATCCTTAGTGGGGGACCAACCTCGGTCGCCATCTTTATCAGCGACACTGGGAACAATCGGGTCCAAGGCAGTTTCTTGCCAACCGGCCCAGGTTCGTTTGTGCTTGTCAGTACACCAAACAATGTCGGAAGCGGCATGGGTCAATTCCGTGCTCCGAGTAAGATTCGCTAATTCCAGACTCGTTGACACCTGATAACAATTCGAACCGGGGTCACTTTGAGAAAAGTGACCCCTTTTTCTATGGCCAGCAGGTTATTTTCACCGATAGAATTCAACAGATTGTCTTGTTTTTAAGATATTTATTGCGATGACCGCAATCAGATAATTATAAAAAGAGGTGTTATATTTATAACAACTATTAAACGATTGAAATCATACTAAGATTCAGATAAAGCATTCATAATCAGATAGATGTAGCTGTTTTCTTCGAAGAAATTTATACGTTGTATGCAAAGTGACTCCTTTTTTTCTTGTTCTGAAAAAGAAAATTCGGGTATGGTTTAAAAACACAAAAACTCTGATCCTGAGATACAATCCAAACTGATCCTTTCTGGCACTCCGTTTTAGCTGGTTTCACCTTTCGTCCAAGCATCTCCATTCAGCTTGTTCTCGATTGTTGATTGCCTGGGTTCTATTCAGTGAAGTACAGAGTACCGTTCAAATTCGATATCCCATAGAACATCCCTGTTTTACCTTGCTTGACCTTTGATCCCTGCCGGCAAGAGAGGTATCAGGACCGCATCCTTGTGTGAAACAACGAAAAAACTTCAAAACCACGATTCAACAACAACAGCGCAGCACTGCTTTCCAGTTTCAACAAGCCCTTGAACTGGCCAACCACGAGCTTCAATCGGGCGATAAGGCGACTGCCGTCCAGTTGTACAAAAACGTTTTGCATCACCTCCCGATTCACTTTCCGGGATATGCCATGGTGACGCATAACCTGCTGGTGGCGTACAAACAGTGCATTACCGAATTGCTTGCCAATCAGGACTTTCCAACGGTCAATACGCTGGTTCACGAAGCCATTGAGCTTGAATTACGTGGTCAGTTTTCTGATAACGAACAGGTGAGGCGGGATTTTGCGGATATGTTTCACAGCCTGGGGAATGTCTTCTTTGATGCCTACCAGTTTCCCGCCGCGCTCCACTGTTTTCGGAAGGCAATTTCGGTGCAGTTTTGTCCGACCTACCACGTCAACCTGACCAACACGCTGGCGATTTTGAAAAGCCCGGCGAAACTCTCGGACTTCGGCACGTCGCTCAAAGAATCAAAACTCGGCACGCACATCTTTATTACCTGTCTGCCCAAGAGCGGTTCGACCTTCCTCAAAAACGTGCTCTGCCAGGTCACCGGGTTTAAAGACCTGTTTATGGTCTATAACCCCTGGCAGTTTGAACAGGAGATCTATCTTCCGGTTTTACAGCAATTTGCCGAGGCCAACACTGTCACCCAGCAGCACAACCGGGCCTCGGAATCCTGCATCCAGACCATGCAGGCGTATGGGATCCGCCCCGTGGTGTTGATCCGCAACGTGTTTGACGCCGTGGCCAGTTTGTTGGATTTCTATCGCAATGGAGCGGCGTTCAATAGCTATTTTCGGGGTGAGTTTGAAAAACTTGATCACGAAGACCAGCTTGATGTGATCATCGAGAACCTGGTGCCCTGGTACTTCCAGTTTTTTGCCTCCTGGGTCCAGGTTGAGCGTGACCGACGATTTCCGCTGATGTGGCTGACCTATGAAGAGTTGGTCGCCAATAAACCCCAAACC
>CAZXCE010000219.1:0-12299 GCA_964639175.1 uncultured Clostridia bacterium | reverse complement strand
CCCCACTGCTGCCTCCCGTAGGAGTCTGGCCCGTGTTTCAGTGCCAGTGTGGCCGACCGCCCTCTCAGGTCGGCTACTGATCATTGCCATGGTAAGCCGTTACCTTACCATCAAGCTAATCAGACGCAGGCTCCTCTCTTGGCGCGAGGTCTTGCGATCCCCCGCTTTAACAACTGTCTCGATACCGAGCCGCTGCATTATGCGGTATTATCTCAAGTTTCCCTGAGTTATTCCCCACCTAGAGGTAGATTACCCACGTGCTACTCACCCGGATGCCACGCTACTCAGGGTTGCCCCCTTTGGCGTTCGACTTGCATGTGTTAGGCACGCCGCCAGCGTTGATTCTGAGCCAGGATCAAACTCTCAGTCAAAATTGTGTGCTCATTGCTGAGCGTCTTTAACTGGTGACAGGCTCAAACTGGTTAATTGACGAGTAAAACTTCTGTCTAGTTTTTCAAAGATCGTCTTCTTGTTTTCGCTCGCCGTTTCCGTGAGCGAATGGCCAGTATAGGGATGAATCTTTTTTTGTCAACACTTTTTTTCCGAGTTTTTTCACTTTTTTTGCGGCTTTTTTTTGAAACAAATCTAAAATGTTCATTTCAAATGATTTAAACCCAAGCACAAATTTCATTAAAAACTCGATCTAGTTCTCTTTTTGCCTCATTTTTTGAATTCACCCTGGTTTTTCGACCATTTTCTTCGAAAGAAATCATTTTTTGAATCGCGCTTTTGGACACATTTTCATCCCATGTTTTGGGCGAAGCGTGATCAATGCCTGAGTTTCGACCTGATGACCAGCCACTAATTGCAATTGCCAGCGTTGAATGATGGTCGCCAGCACCAAAATGCCTTCCATCCAGGCAAAAGATTCGCCGATACAGAGCCGAGG
Source organism: uncultured Clostridia bacterium (assembly GCA_964639175.1). GTDB lineage: Bacteria > Acidobacteriota > Blastocatellia > Chloracidobacteriales > Chloracidobacteriaceae > JACQXX01. Next base: position 11,410 of record CAZXCE010000219.1, on the reverse strand, counting down.
GCCTCCACCAAAGGGGAAATAGCTAAATTTTGGCCTCAACGACCTGGCTTCAGGTGTCCAGCGTTGTGGGTCAAAGACTTCAGGCTGGTCAAAGAACCGAGGATCCCGATGGGTTACATACTGACTCATGATAAAGATCGACCTTGGTGGAATGAGGTAATCGCCGATTTGATAGGCGGCCTTATTGCGTCGGCCAATCACCCAGGCAGGGGGATAGAGCCGCATTGACTCGGCCAGGACCATCTCGGCGTATTTTAACTGCGGCATATCAGCCACAGTAGGTGTTCTTCCATTTAAGATGGCATCCACCTCTGCCTGGAGTTTGGTTTCAACTTCGGGATTTTGAGAAAGCAGGTATAACGTCCAGGTCAGTGCATTGGCTGTGGTTTCGTGACCAGCCAGAAAAAGCGTTAAAACCTCGTCCCGGAGCTGTTCATTCGTCATTCCGGTGCCGTCACCTTCGGCATCCTGGGCTAATAAAAGCATTGAAAGTAAATCGCCCCGGTCTTCCACGCTTTTTCGACGCTCTTCAATAATTCGATAAATCGTGGCATCCAACCGTTCTTTTGCTTTCGCAAAGCGTTTATTGGCTGGGAGCGGCAGCTTTTGAATCAATTCACCAAATGGCATAACCATAAATCGGACAAATAATTCGAGCGATGTGGTCAGGGCTTCCCCGATTTCATCGGCTTCGGAGTCAACATTGGCATCAAAAAGTGTCTTCGCCACAATTGCCAGGGTGACGTGCATCATTTCTTGAGCGACATCGATAGGGACTCCTTCGTGCCAGGTCTCTCGCATCTGGAGTGCCCGTTCCACCATCACCGCACCATATGAAGCGATCCGATCTCGATGGAATGCTGGTTGAGACAGCCGTCGTTGCCGGCGATGAAACTCTCCTTCGCTGGTTAACAGCCCCTCACCAAGCAGGTTCTTTGCCCGCTCCAGACCGCGGCTTTTGGTAAAATTCTGATGATTTGTGACCAGAATCTCTTTGATATAGTCGGGGTTGTTCACCACGATCACATCCTCCATTCCGAGCCGGACGTGAGCCAAATCTCCATGTTTATCTGAGAGATTTTTAAAAAAGTGCAATGGGTCACGCTGAAAAGCGAGATAGTTTCCACCAGGAAAGGTCCGCCTTGGACCGGGTGGAAATGAAAAAGCAGTTGTTTTTGGCATAGCGTGTTCAAAACCTGTGTGCTGAAAAATGGAAAAGCATTCAAATGGGTAAAGTTTAGCTGTGCCATCAGTTGAAATACCAGATATTGATATCCTGATGAGCACAAACTCGCTGATTTTCCCGCTTGAGGAAGAGATGAGTGGCAAAAGAATCTCTTTTTTGCAAAGTGATACGATCTCGACACCTTGAACCCCTGATGGAATTTACTTTGGCTCAGCCACTCCTTTATTGTTCCGGTGAAAAGAGTGGAACCCAGGCACGTCCCTCTTCTTCTCAAAAGACTCAACTGAACCCGCCTTCCTTCCACCTGAAAGATTCATCATGGTACATCGTGCGGCACATTACTTTTTCATTCGAAAACTGCAGTCGTTGAGTGGGGTCGTCCCGCTGGGCGTCTTTTTGGGATTTCACCTCTATTTGAATTTACATGCTGCCAGTGGGCCAGCCGCCTATCAACGTGCGATCCAGACCCTGCAAGCCTTTTTCCCTGGTCCACTCCTTATATTGACTGAAATTGGCCTGATTGTATTGCCACTGCTGTTTCATGCCGGGGCTGGTCTGTATTTAACGACCCACATGAAAAGCAATGTCGTTCAGTACCCACATCCTCAGAACTGGCTGTACTGGCTCCAACGGATGACGGGCATTATGTTGCTGATGTTTCTCCTGGCGCATCTCGCGACGCTCCGGCTAGGGTTTGGAGGTCCAGGCGTGAGTGTCGGCGCCAATCCAGATATTGCCTTTGAGGTGGTCCGCTTCTGGCTCTCACAACCCTTTGTGATGGCATTTTATGGGCTGGGCATCTTTTCAGCCGCTTTTCATTTTGCAAATGGCCTCTGGAGCTTTGCCATTTCCTGGGGAATCACCGTAAGTACTCAATCCCAGCAACTGTTTTCGTATGTATGTTTTGGAATTGGAGTTCTGGTGTTCAGCCTTGGAATCCGTATACTGCTTGCTTTTGTGAACTAACTTGACCAGGTAAGATATGCCGAAAAAACCCAAAGTCCTTGTTGTCTGTGGCGAAACCGCTGGCCTGATGGCTGCGCTCCAACTGGTCCACTGCGGCTGTGAAGTTGAACTCATCTCCCCAGTGCCGATTCGACGACTTTTTGCAAGCGCGCAAACGGGGATCAATGCCGCCCTCAATACAAAAGGTGAAGCAGACAGTCCAGCCCAGCATTTTGAGGATACCCTGGTGGCTGGCGACTTTCTTGCGCATCAGGGCCAACTCAAAACAATGTGCGCCCAGGCTCCAGAGTTGATCTGGCTACTCGACCGAATGGGAGTTCCCTTCACGCGCACCACTGAAGGTCAAATTGACCTTCATCGAACGCCAGGCACCAGATTTTCACGGACCGCTTTTGTCGGAACGACCACCGGACCAGCCGCACTCTTTGCCCTGTGTGAACAAATCCAGCGCTATGAGGCTGATGGAAGCATCACCTGTTATGAAAACTGGGAATTTCTCTCTGCGGTGATAGATGAGACTACCTGCCTGGGTGTCATCGCAATGGACCTGGTGACGCTTGAAGTCAAAGCGTTTGCGGCCCAGGCAGTCGTGATTGCAGCCGGCGGGGTTGGGGGCATTTTTGGAAGAACCACCAATGCAGTTCATGTGACCGGGAGCGTTCAGGGAACACTCTTTCGACAGGGCGTTCGGTATGTCAACGCTGAATTTATTCAACTCCATCCAGCAACATTGATTGCGGAAGATAAATTCCGAGCCATACCTGACCTGGCCCTCGCCGAAGGCGGGCGATTTTGGGTGCCTCGCACGGCACGTGACCAGCGTCCACCGGAAGAAATCCCAGGTGCTGAACGCTGGTATTTTCTTGAAGAACATTATCCAGGCCTTGGGAATTTTGTCCCTCGGGACATTGCGACACGAGAAATTTTTGAAATTTCACTCGATGGGTATGGCGTTGGGAGTTTGAGTCAGGTGTATCTGGACTTGACTGATCTTTCACCAACCCGACTCCGCCGCCGACTGGGAGGAATACTCGATCTTTACTTCCAGATGACTGGCGAACCTGCCTCAACGATTCCAATGTGTGTGTTTCCAGGAATGCATTTAAGCCTGGGAGGATTGTGGGTTGATACCGAATACCAAACCAATGTGAAAGGCTTATTTGCTGCTGGTGAATGCGCTGGCGCCCTCCACGGTGCCAATGCACTGAGTGGGAATGAACTTCTGTTCAGTCTTTTTTCGGGAGTCATTGCGGGGCAGGCAGCGGCCCGCTCTGCCCAGGGAACCACATCCTTTCCAGTGGAATCAGACCCCCGCTTTGAAGCTGAACGACGACGACAGATTGATGAAACTGAAAAGCTGAAAGCCCGGCAAGGCGCTGAAAACGCCTGGCGTATCCAGGACCAGTTGGGTCGCCTGATGACTGAACAGATGACGGTGGTTCGGTTTAATGAACGATTGCAGGGCGCGCTGGAACAAATTCACCAACTCGAAGACCGCCTGGCCCGGATTGATATCAATGAAACAAACTTTTGGGCAACACCTTCGATTCCTCAGGCTCGTCGCCTGGGCTCTCTGTTGACACTGGCACAGGTCATGGTGGTCAGTGCCTTGAATCGAAATGAATCGCGGGGCGTTCATTTCAAGCCTGAGTTTCCAGCGTGTAACAATACCGAGTATTTGAAAACTACGGTGGCTACCTTCTCAGAAGCGGGCCCAGTCATTACCTTTGAGCCGATTGACACCAGCCTGATTGAGCCTCGCCCGCGCGAATACAACTAAAACACATCGCCATCAGGGTGGGTCACGCGGCTTGGAAGCTCACCGGCTTCCTGGTAGAGTAAATTTTGTCTCAGGTTCAGAAAATCTGGAATTTCCAAAAATCTGAAATCAGAAAAGATCAATTGATTCTTATATTTGCCCTGCTCGAAGCATCGAGCGGATCAGCGGCACCAAGGAGGAATGCATGAGGAAGGATTTACAACCACCATCACAGAATCGCCAAAAGACAGGTCTGTGGTTGAAATTTGGGATTTTGGCCGTAACAGCCGGCCTTGGATTTGGGGCGGTGATTGGGTGTTCAACTCCAGCCGCTACAACAACATCAACGCCATCAGCACCATCAACATCTTCATCAGCCAGTGAACTGTCAGGCCCGGTGAGTGAGGCCGTCTGGATGACCAATTACAACGCCGCCATCGCCCAGGCCAGACAAGAAAATAAAATGCTGCTCATGGATTTTACCGGCTCGGACTGGTGTTCCTGGTGCATCAAACTTGATAAAGAGATTTTTTCAACCAACGAATTTAAGTCATACGCCAGTAAAAACCTGGTGTTACTCAAGCTTGATTTTCCTAAATCGAAGCAGTTGCCAGTTGATGAAATCCGCCAAAATCAGTTACTGGCTCAAACCTATCAGATTCAAGGCTATCCAACGGTGATCGTTTTAAACTCAAGTGGGGCAAAGGTGGGTACGCTTGGGTATATGCGTGGTGGCCCCTCAGAATTTATTGCTTCGCTCGATAAAATTCGACAAGGCGCATAACAGATTCACTCCATTCATTTTCTGACTGAGTTGGGTTTTGAAATTCGAATAGTTCAAAATTCCAACTCTTTTCTTTTTTATGGATACACAGGCCCGAAAAGTTATTCTTCACATCAAGCGGCAGGATGACCCACAAAGCCCGGAGTGGTGGGAAACATTTGCGGTCTATTACCGGCCTCGAATGACCGTTCTTTCGTGTCTGGCTGAAATTCGCACCCATCCATTTAATGCCCAGAACCAGAAATCCACTCCTGTTGCCTGGGAATCCGGATGCCTTGAGAACCAGTGTGGCGCCTGTTCGATGCTCATCAATGGCCGTCCCCAGCAAGCCTGCATGGCCAGAATTGATACCTTGCCCCAACCGATTGTGCTGGAACCACTCAGCAAATTTGCGGTTATTCGCGATCTGGTGGTTGATCGAAGCCGGTTGTTCCAACAATCCAAAGCTGCGAAAGCCTGGATCCCGACGGATGGTGTCACTTCCATCGGGCCGGGCCCATCGAGCAACCCGGATGAAGCAGAATTACGGGCTCATCTTTCACGCTGCCAGGCCTGCGGCATTTGCCTCGAAGTTTGCCCCCAATACAATGACCGATCCCCATTCATCGGCCCGGCCCTGCTCAATCAGTTACGACAACTCAACCATCACCCAATCGGGAAACAAAGTCGCGCTGAACGACTTGATTTGATCATGGGCGAAGGAGGGGTCGCCGATTGTGGCAATGCCCAAAATTGTGTCAAAGCCTGTCCAAAAGAGATTCCACTCATTGAGTCAATTGCTGAATTGAACCGGGAAACCACGTGGCGTACCTTTTTTCGATGGCTCAGTCAGTAGCCCACCAGCGATCAATCTGACTTGAAGCGCCCTTCTTTTTTGATTTTTGCCTTTTTCCCTTGTGCTTATGATGAGTCGAAATCAACGCGCCAAACTTGCCCAGGAAACCCTCGACATTCTTAAAACTGGTTTTTACCAAACGGCCACCGGGAACTCAGTCCATCTCGCAGATCAGCAGGCTCAATCAGTCGCGGGAACAGTTGTGTACCGCCCTGACGGATGGAAACGGGTTCTTCGGAAGGTGGATCAAACCTTTTTGGAAGTACCGCCTTCGGTCGAAACGAAGATTGAAGTGACGCAGGAAACCACAATGGAGGCGGCTCAACGCGTGATCCAGCGTGAACAGGCCACTCAGGTGGCAGCACTCAATTTTGCTTCAGCGAAAAATCCAGGTGGGGGTTTTTTGAATGGGTCTCAGGCACAAGAAGAATGCCTGGCACGGTCATCTGGGCTATATCCAACCCTGACAACAACCATGGAAATGTACCAGCATAACCAGTTGTTCGGGTCGCTTCTCTATTCGGAATACTTGATGTATTCCCCGAATGTCCCTTTTTTCCGAGACGATGAAGGGCGGTTGCTTGAAAATCCCTACTTGCTTTCAGTCATCACCGCCCCGGCACCAAATGCTGGCGCCATTCAGCAGAATCAACCCAAAAGCGTTGCTAAAATTCAGGAAGTTATGGTTGGCCGAATGGAAAACATCCTGGCGGTCGCATTTCTGCAAGGTCAAACAACACTGATTTTAGGTGCCTGGGGATGTGGTGTCTTTCGCAATGACCCAAAGATCGTCGCAACACTCTTTGCCAAACACCTGCTGACAGGCGGAAAATTTCAGAACCGATTTGAACGGGTTGTGTTTGCGGTATATGCAACCCCAAAGGAACAGCACAATTTCCTGACCTTCCAATCAGTCTTTGGGCAATAGCCTCTGACGAAAGGCAAAAGACAAAGGGCGCAGAGTTGTTTTACTCTGCGCCCTTTTTGGCGTTCTCAAGCTGGAAATTGGAAATTACAGGCCGAGGAACGCGGCAGCAAAGGTCACCAGGGTCAACGTTTCGATCAGAGCCAGACCGAGCACCATGGCAGTGAAGATCCGACCACCAGCTCCTGGGTTGCGAGCTGTGCCTTCGCACGCTGCGGCAATCGCACGACCGTCGCCCAGAGCACCAGCGAACGCGGCAATCGCCACGGCCAGAGCGCCAAGGCCCATTTTCTTTTCACCAAAGGAGAACTGGGTTGATTTGGCCGCTTCCTGGGCGAGCACTGGACCAGAAAAAACCACCAGAGTGGCCATCAACATCAAAGCTTTGAATTTCAAGTTACGCATGAACGGAATATCCTCCAGATAAGGGTTGCGGGATTGCAGGGCGAGGTTCAGAAACGATTGATACGTCATTGTCTGGATTTCTCAATGATTCTGGCTTCCTCTCCCTTTGTTCCCAAAAGTCAGAGTTGAAAGGCTGCCGACGGGACAGCCAGTGGGAGGCGCATTCAGCTCAACAAAATGTTCACGGTATGATAGCCCAGTTGCCCGGTATCCCTTACAACCCGTACAGCAAGGCTCCAAAAGCGACAACTGGTGGAAAAGATATAAAAGGTGAACAACCTGCCGATCAGAAATAGCCACAATGAAAAGAGCGTTTCAGGAATCTTCAAACTGTTTTGCCGCAGTTTGCATACCAACCAGAACGGCAATTAAGACAACAAGCGCAACCGGGACAACAAGATAAAGGCTGAGTTGCAGTCGCCACCCAATGAAAACGGCGATGGCAACCCCCTGTACCAGCACCACGATCATCAAAAGACGTTGGATTCGTTGTTCTTTGGCTTTGTCTTTCGTGTTCATCAAACAACGTACCTGGTCCAGGATGACAGGTGATGTGTCATGAGAAATCAGTGGGCATGAGCCAGTTTGCCTTCGTCATGGCCGTGTTCTTCGTCATGACCATGTTCTTCATCGTGATGGTCATCATGCGGCACCGTCTCACCCAGATACACAATTGAAAGCTGGATGAAAATGAAGGTCTGCACAAAGCAAACAAACGTGCCAAGGACGAGCAATGCGCTTGGAATCACAATTGGGACAATCGCGCCAAATCCGTCAAGGACCTGTTCGTCAGCAAACATGTTGATCATCAGACGGACGCCAAGTGTAATTGGACGCAAACAGTTACTGAAGATTTCCACAAAGAAAATCAAGATACCGATGATGGCGAAAATCCCTGAAGTCAACCCGGCAGTGAAGTGCTTGAGGTACCCAACACCTTGCTGACTGAACCCCATGTAGATGTAGTAACAAAATGAGCACAGCCCCAACGCCAGCGTGGTGCTCAGTTTGTTGGTCGGTGGCTCAAAAATTGGAATCAGCCCCATCAGGTTTGAAATCAAAACAAAGAACGTGAGCGGCAGCAGGAACGAGAGATACTTGAAGCCATAGGCACCAATTCCCTGCTCCAGCATGCTGCGAACCTGTAACACCACGACTTCAATCATTTGCTGCCCGGCGCTGGGCTTATCAACCGATGGCTTCCCAATCAAAAGCTTGAGTCCAACGATGCAAATCAACGCCGAAATCAGGGCGTGAATGATATTGGGAGGGAGTTGCTCCGGGGTCAAATGGAGGGCGTGATAAATTTGTTCAGCAAACCAGGGTTGATGCGCATGTCCCCCGGCACTTTCACCATGTTCAGCCGCTGTTTCAGCGGCTCCAGACAAAAAGAAGAAAAATGACAAAAGCGAGTACATAGTGCGTGTGTCCTTACTGTGGACTGGTGGTTTGGGTTAATCCAATCCGTTGATTGCCACCCACATTGCCTGATAGGCCCCTTCGAGCATCACGGCAATCGGAAAAGCAAACAGCCCAATCAGAATTCCCAGCATCGAGAAATAAAAGAGCTTAGACGCCACAACCATCACCACTCCGATCACAACCCAGCGTGATAAAAATTTCGACATCTGTCTGGCTGAGGGTTTGTCTTTGGTGGTTGCCAGAATGTGCCGGAGGCTGGCCGACATCCAGCGATAGTTGAGATAAGACAAACCGCACCCGAGCAAAATGCTCAACGCCAGCAGACTGCCGCCTTTCCACACCCCAATCAAAGTGAGTACCAGTGAAACGAGTGGGATATGACGATCCAGTCGCCGTTGCACAGCGATTGGATCGGTTGCAGGTGAATCTTGCGGGATCGGGTTAGGTGATTCAGGTTCTGACACAAGTGAAAATTGAAAATGGGCACTCTACCCGGAATAGGACCATTTGTAAATCTTATTTATCCTGGCCAAAGCGTTTCCAAAGAACATATAGCTCATTGCCAAGTGCCACCAAACCAATCAGGCTGAAAATGATCAGAAAGAGTGGTGACTTCCCAAACCGATGGTCAAGATAAATCCCAAGCCCCACCAGTGCCGCCAGTGTGGTTGGAATGGATAGGGCAATCCCCATTGAAAGAATGGCCTGCTGCCACGAAACACCACCAGAGTTGTGATCATTTGGATCAGTTGGGGGAGGCATAGTTAAGGACTTGGGGTTGAAGGGCTTGGGGTTGAGGGTTTGGGGCTTAGGGCCTGGTTTCGAAAACCTGAAACCCACTTCCTGCTCTTACTGACCTGACCCAGATGAACTTTCAGGTTGCGTGTAAAGATAAGCCCACCAGATAAAAAGGGCCTGAAACGGCAACCGGACCCACAGGGCCCAAACTGGAACGTCCATCCCGCCGCCACGAATCATCAGGTGGTGAATATTTGCCGGGAAAACCGCAATCAGGAGCAAAATCACTCCCCAGGCCGCCCAATGTCGAATCGCAGGGATACACAGGGCGATCCCCAATCCAACTTCGGCAACCCCGCTGAGATAAATCAACTCCAGGTGGAATGGTAAATAGGGTGGCATCATCTTCATATAAAAGCCAGGGTTCAGAAAGTGATTGATGCCGGCCACCGTGTAAAAGACGGCCATCAGATAGAGGCCAATGTGTTTGATCATAATTTTTCCCTTGTGAGTGTCATCTTCTTCTAAAATCAGTTCTGTCTCAGGAAACTATCATTCAGCTGTCTGCTTCAAGATAAAAATCCCTTCTTTTTTCAGATAATTATCTCAGATTCTGTGCACTGGCCAGATACAACCTTCACGTATGTAATCGAGGGGAACTGGAAGATGCGAAGGACATTGATTGTCGAGCAGCAGTTTCAATGATAGAAATAGTGCCTGTCCCAGTCTCGCACTTGAGACTAGATTTGATCAAATCTTACTTTTTTCGAAGAAATCTTTTGATATCTAACCCCTGATCCGTGACTTACTGTACAAGAATTCTGTGCAGAGAGTACGTAGTTAACCTATGGAACCAGAAATACTTATGAACATTCAGCTACACACCCAAGACCTGCAAACTGTTTCTGCTGACGTTTTGATTGTCCCTGTTTTTGCCGGAGAAACGGCTGAAAGCGAGGGCTTGAAGGTACTTGATGAGATCATATCGGGTGCCGTTACCGACGCCATCAGTGGCGGCGAACTCAAGGGAAAACCTGGGGAAATTGTGATTCTCCATCAGGCTGGCCAGGGGTCATGGCGCCGACTGATGTTGGTTGGCATGGGGGATTTGAAAGATTTCTCTCTTCGTCGCCTGCGCCAACGTGTCGGTCAGGCGGCCAGGGTGGCAGCTGGCAAAGGGGCAACTTCCCTGGCGGTTGCGGTACGTGGGAACCTTGCACCACATACGGCAGCGGTTTCGGTGGTCGAAGGTGTGCTGCTCGGTCTTTATGACCCGGCGATTTATCGAAAAAAAGACACTGATCGAAAAGTTGCCTCATTGACGGTATGTGTTTCAACCGATGTAGCCGAAGCCGCTCAACAAGGACTTGAGGAAGGCCGGATCCTGGCTGAAGCCGCCAATTTTTCACGAAGTCTTTCCGTTGAGCCCGGAAATAAATTGCCACCTCGTGAAATGGCCCAACGAGCCCAGCACATGTGTGAAACCTATGGCCTGGAATACACCGTGTTTGGCCCAGAGAAAATGCACGAACTCGGCATGGGGGCATTGCTGGGTGTGGCTGTCGGAAGTGATGAGCCACCCCAACTTATTATCATGCACTATGTTCCACAGGAACGAACCAGTGATTCCCGACTGGCACTGGTTGGGAAAGGCATCACTTTTGATACTGGTGGCATCTGCATCAAATCTCGCGACACGATGTGGGAAATGAAATATGACATGTCAGGTGGCGCTGCCGTCATCGGCGCCATGCAGGCAATTGCCCAGCTTAAACCTGGTGTTGAAGTATATGGCCTGGTCGCAGCAGCCGAAAACATGCCTTCCGGGAAAGCTTATCGCCCTGGCGATGTCCTGCACTCCTATGACGGAATGACCATCGAAGTCATTGATACTGATGCCGAGGGCCGACTGGTACTTTCTGATGCAATTGCCTATGCCCGAACGCTCGGGGCAACCCATATTGTTGATTTGGCGACCCTGACTGGCGCCGTACTGGTGGCACTTGGGGTGGAACGAGCTGGACTCATGGGATCGGACCCCGGCCTGATTCAAGCTGTCAAACAAGCCAGTGAACTGGCTGGTGAAAAACTGTGGGAACTGCCGCTGGACGAAGAATATCGTGAGCAAATCAAGAGTGATATTGCCGATATTAAAAATCTTGGCGGACGCTTTGCTGGAACCATCACGGCTGGTTATTTCCTGCGGGAATTTGCTCATGACACCCCCTGGGTACACCTCGATATTGCAGGAACAGCCTGGCTTGAAGATGAAGCTCCTGATATGGCCAAAGGCCCAACCGGATTTGGCGTCACGACCATTACCTATCTGGCAAAAACCATAGCCGGGTAGGATGAAGAATGAAGAATTGAGAATGAAGAATGTGGTTGGT
>CAZXCE010000218.1:0-12333 GCA_964639175.1 uncultured Clostridia bacterium | reverse complement strand
GCCTCGCAACCACCGGCTATCCGAACGGCAGCCTTTCAGGATGCTCAATCCAAATTCACCACATGGCTCGTCCCACTGGGACGCAATCAAAAAACCTACACGTGAAAGCCCATCCGGACGGGATCACTAAACCCAAACTAAAACTTAAACTCTGAACTATTTCACGGAGTCTTTTCATGCTGATTCCCAGTATTGACCTCTACAACGGGCAGGCCGTCCAGTGGCGGCAAGGCAAAGAAAAAGTGCTCGCCCGCGACGATGTCTTTGAATTACTTGACCAGTTTAGCCTCTTTGGCGAAGTCGCCATCATTGACCTCAACGCCACGCTTGGCGAAGGCAGCAACCAGGACCTGATTGTGCAATTGCTTCGCAAGCGGCGGTGCCGGGTTGGCGGAGGCATTCGCGATCTGGAAACCGCCCGGATGTACCTCAAAGCCGGGGCCAGTCGGATTATTCTCGGCACAGCGGCGCGCTCCGAATGGGTCGAAAAGCTCCCGCGTGAATCACTGATTTTTGCGATTGATGCCAAAGGTGACGACTGGGTGAGCCACGGCTGGCGCGAACGCACCAGCGAAAAGGTGCTTGAGTTGATCCCGGAGATGGCTCGCCGGTGTGCAGAGTTTCTCTACACCCAGGTTGACCGCGAAGGCATGCTCCAGGGCATTGATGAAACACGGATCAAAGCCGTCTGTGCCGCCTCTCCAATTCCAGTCACAGTCGCGGGTGGCATCACGACACTGGACGATATTCGCTTTTTGAATCGGCTCGGAGCCAACGGTCAGCTTGGCATGGCGATTTACACTGGCAAACTGGACCTGACCGATTGCCTGGTAGCCAGTCTGGATTTTGACAAAGCGCCGCTGGTGCCCACGATTGTGCAGGACGTTGAAACCGGCGAAGTCTTGATGCTGGCCTACTCCAACGAAGCCTCGCTCCGAACCGCGATTGCTGAGCGACGCGGCGTCTATTTTAGCCGCAGCCGTCAGGAACTCTGGCGCAAAGGCGACACCAGCGGCCACGCCCAGACCCTGCATCGCGTCGACGTAGACTGCGACGGCGACACGCTCCTGTTTCAAGTCAGCCAGCACGGTCACGCCTGTCATTTCCCACGCTGGAGCTGTTTTCCCAGCCAGACACAACGGTTTCGGCTCTCAACGCTGGATCAGGTGTTACGCCAGCGCCAGGAAACGTCACCGGAAGGCTCATATTCGGCCAAACTCTTTGCTGACGCAGAATTGCGGGCGGAAAAGCTTCGCGAGGAATGCGAAGAACTCCTCGAAGCCCAGTCGTTGCCCGACGTCCGCTGGGAAGCCGCCGACGTGCTCTATTTCGCCCTGATCGAAGCCCGCGCCAAAGGTATCTCGCTGGCAGAAATCGAAAACGAACTCCGGACGAGAATGAAGAATTGAGTCAGTACCACCTGCGTGAGCGGGTGGGCCTCACTCATCCACTCGGCAGGTAGTATCAACCAAACACAAACCCACCCGCTCACGCAGGTGGTACTGACAAACCACTTATGATCTTCCCAGCCTCACAATGGACACGCCCGACGGTTTCAACCGATGAAACCGTGATTGAAACCACACGCCGCATCCTGGCCGACATTGCCGAACGTGGCGACGAAGCCATTTCCGAATACAGCCGGAAATTTGATGGCTTCAAACCGCAACCGATTGAACTCAAACCGTTTGCCGAATATGCGATTGCTCCGGAACTGGCCGAACACATGCAGATTGCGGCGCAACGCATCCGGCGCTTTGCCGAATTTCAAATGGCCGGGTATCAGAACGCCAGTTTTTCGGATGAATTTGGCGAATACGGTCAGGTCGTGCAGCCGGTCGAAGCCATGGCGGCCTATATTCCCGGCGGACGCTTCCCGTTGCTCTCAACCGCGATGATGACCTTGATTCCGGCACAGGTCGCCGGATGCCAGACACGGCTGGCGGTGTCTCCGACGGTGAACGAAGTCGTACTGGCCGCCGCCAGTCTTTCCGGAGCCACTGCTTTTCTGCGGATGGGCGGCGCGCAGGCGATTGCGGCGCTGGCCTACGGCTGTCAATTGACGCCGGCGGTGGATATGGTGGTCGGGCCGGGGAATGCCTATGTGAACGCCGCGAAAGGCTTGCTCCAGGATCGGGTTCGGATTGACACGCTCGCCGGACCAAGCGAACTGCTGATTTTGAGCGATGGGAGCACGCCACTGGACTGGCTGCTCTATGACATGCTGGCCCAGTCGGAGCACGACCCGCGTGCCGTGTCGGTGCTGGTGAGTCGTTCGCAGACGGAACTTGAGGCGATGCTGGCGCGACTCGAAGCAACCGACGAAGGCCGCGACCAGTTGACCCGAGGCCAGATCCAGCTTGTTTTTGCCGAAACGGTTGATGAAGCGATTGCCGCCTGTAACCTGATGGCGCCAGAACACTTGCTGCTCTGTGACGAAGCGATTTCCCCGGAAAGGCTGCTGCATTACGGTTCGTTATTTGTCGGGAAATACAGCGCGGTGGCATTGGGAGATTACTGCAGCGGACCAAACCACACGCTGCCGACCAATGCCTTTGCCCGCAAAAAAGCCGGGCTCTACGTCGGAGATTTCCTGCGGGTGCAGAGCTACCAAAAAATCACCGAAGCGAACTTCGAACGCCTCGCCCGCACCGGCATGGCCCTCGCCGAAGCCGAAGGTTTAACCAATCATTGGAAGAGTTTGGAAGTGCGTTTGTAGGGGTTACTGCTGGACATCGTCCAACCGTGCCCGGTTTGAAATAGTCGGAGTTCAGGGGATAAAAACCAGGGTTCAGGGTTCGGGGTTCAGGGTTTGAATTTTGGATGTACCTCGAAGCGGTAGGCCTCCACCCATATCCTGGCGCTTACGGTTTTCCATCCCGGAGGGCTGGCGTTCGGATAGCCGGTCGGTTGCGAGGTTTTGGGAGCTACCACCGGACCCGCCGGACCCACCACATCTGCATCCCGGAGGGATACGGCTGACAACAACCATCAGCTACGATTCGTCGGGTTGTTCTTCGTTCTGATTGATTTCATTTGGGTTATTGTCAGGGGTGTTGTCGTTGTCCATTTCAGGCGACCAAAACACATTGCCATCTTGGTCAACACACTTTCCAATTGAGCCCTCTGCGCAATATCGGCCATCAACCCAGGTTGCCCTTTCAAGATTTGCGTCTTCGAGATTTGCTCCTTTAAGGTTTGCCATGAAGAGATTTGCATCTTCGAGATGTGCTTTTTGGAGGAGTGCTTTCTGGAGGTATGCTCCTTCAAGGTTTGCTCTGACCAGATTTGCCCTATTCAGATTGGCCCTGATTAGATTTGCCCTACGGAGAGTTGCATCAGCGAGACCTGCCCTAAAAAGATTTGTCGTAACGAGGTATGCTTGTTCGAGATTTGCCCTGACAAGATCTGCTCCTTCAAGGCTTGCTCCATAAAGGTTTATTTTGTAAAGGTTTGCTTGTCTTAAACTTAAATTTGAAAAATCCAACCAGCGAATACAATCCCGGATTTGTCGGATCTCCACACCATCCATCTGATTTTGAATCCAGGCAAGCCAATCCCTACAATCTGTTTCTTTGGGCCATTTTATCTTCAATTGGGTTTGGGTTTGGTCTGCACAGAGGTGGGCGACAATTAAGAGAGATTCTTCAGCATTTTTTGCTTGTCGGCACTGTTCTTTAAATGTCAGTCCAAGTTGCTCCATTGGCATTCCTCCTCGAAGCATCGTGTTGAACAGCCTGCAAAAGGTTTCACGCCAATCAGATACAGTCTTCTCATCCTTCAACCTAATCTCACATCTGACAAACTCCAACAAATAACCATCAATTGGCTTGGGGCCACAGAGTTTTGCCCATTGGAGTAAGGCTTCTGGTTCAGTATAGCCACCCGTGTATTTCGTTCGGCGATGTTCCAGCGCTTCGTGAAGATCACCAACTGCCCGCACAATTCGTCGGGCAGTTAAATATTCACCAAAACTCTTGTGGGTAAATTCAAGACATTTGTTTTCGCTGCTGGTTTCACGTACGTAAAAGGCCAGAAGTAACCGGGCAATCGTCTTTTTCATGGTATCAAGCTGGCCAAATAATTCACTCAATCCTGTGTCTTTGCACCGATCCTCAACTTTCATGTAGGTTGTCGTCCGACCTTCGCCATGCCAGGCGGTTACGGCAACTTCTTCAAGAAAATAAATAAACTGGGTCTGGGAAATACCTTTGAGAAGCAGGTTTTTCTTATCCGCCCAAACCCGTTTGTAGATGGCACTGAGTAATCCTTCATAAATCGTGTTGTGATTGACCTCTTTGGAAAAATCAATTTGCTTCTGGGTGTAACTAAACGCCACCAGATAATTGAGCAAGGGTTGAGTGGTAATTTCCTCCAGTTCCTGGATGTTGAGTTTCTCCGGTAGGGTCGTGTATCCATAGCCACCAGATTGACCGTATTTTCGCCACCAGATTGATCGCTGATCTGTTTCAATATCCCCTTTAGTATCAACAAATTCTTTATCCTCACGTACTTTTCTGGACACCAAATAAGGCAAGACTTGCAAGACCTGACCGTCTTTTTTGAACTCTCCAGAATTCGCCTGAACTGCCAGATCCCGCCCCGTAATCAGTACCTGCAACCTGATTTCACCTGAATGGTTAAACCGCCCAACCGTGCCGGCAATGTCGGCTACAAACTGTTTGGCAACTTCAAGCCCAACTTCGCCGGCTTTTTCAATTTCGTCGAGGCCATCAAAAATGATCAAGAGACGATCCAGTACGTTGGGATCAAGCGGGCTTTCCGTAAGCTTGAACTGCAAACTCACCCATTCGCCAAGTGCCTCATCTAAAGGCTTTGAGAAATCAATCCGGTGAAGCGGCACAAAGAGCACTCGAAACGATCTCTTGGCTGCCTGACTCGCAGCAAACATTTTTGCAAATGATGATTTGCCACTTCCTGGCCCGCCACTGACCACCCGGATGGCATCACGAGGGTCACCTTTTTCCAGCCACTGGTTTAGCTCACTGGCCAAATCCACAAGGGTGTGGGTGACTTCTTCTTGAGTTGGTACAGAGCGGGAATGTTCGGCGAAATGATGATCTTTGGTCTTCTTCACTCTGGTTTCAAAGTAAGCCCGAAGCGGCACATACACCTGCTGCAAACTAAATGCTTCCCAAAAGACTGGTTCCTCAATCGCTTTCTGAAGTTGTGCTGTGTGGAGTTGCCAGGCGGCTTCGCGTTGGGCAGCTCGGGTAAATGGGGTGTCCAGAGCTTCTTTTAATGGAGCATAAACCGCTGTGTTCTTGCCCCACTCCTCATGCAGCTTCAGCACAAAGTACGCTGGAAGACGTTCGCAAACCGACTGTGCCTGTCTGGCGGAAAGTCCCAGCGCTTTCAGCCATTCAATAAAAGGCGGTTGAATGACTCGGAGCGCTTCCAAAGTTCGTGGCTGGTTAAAAAAGTCAGGGCCGATGGAAATTTCGACTGTTTTGAGTGTTTCATCCAGTTCAGCGGCGATTTGTTCGCGTGTTCCGTCGTTGGCAGCATTGGTCCAAATTCCCTCATTTTCATCAGACAACGTTTTGAGCGTTTCAAACAACGCCCGCTGCACCAAAAGCCACGCCAGCGTTTCAGGCTTTTTCCCCTCAAGCCCGAGGGCCGCAACGATGTCCGCCACTGATCCGGCTGCAGCCCCGTAACTGCCGAAAAACAGGCTACTTCCACCCTTTGCAAGGGCTTTAAACATATCGCCCCACTTCACTGTTACTGGTTTGGTCCAGATTGAAGTCGGAGCAGTCGCATTGATTTGCACAGGGTTTTCGTTTGTCATTGTTTTCTTTACCTTTACTGTGGGGATTCCGGACAGGTGGTTTGATGGAAAGAGTAAAATGGCAATGAGCAACGGTCAAGCAAAAATAAAAAACCGTGGAATGACACCCCACGGCCAGTGAATGATAGAGATTTTAAAGGCTATAAACCTTTATTTTGCTTTATATTAAGCAGATTTGTAAATTCTGAATTCAACCTGCAAAAACAGATGACAACTCGTAGCCCAATGGACACTGGATCAGCTTCAAGTTTGGTGACCTGCACCCCTTAATGATCGGACTTCTTTTGCAGCGCCCTACCGGGCGCGAATGTTTCACGGCCTGCGTTCCGGTGGGTGCGCCTCAAAGCAGGCTGCCCGCCGGCTACTTTCCAGCGCCCATCCGGGCGAAATCCGATCTTTCCGCAACAAAGTTAAAGATAGCTATACCAGAATGAGGAATCGTTGATGTGGTTGAACTTCTCAAAGCTGGCGCCGATGAAGCACGAGTGCGGGACTATCTGAAACAATATGCCAGTGATCTTGTGCCGTCCTTTGAAGCGCTCCTCAATGAAACGCCTGGTGAATAAAAAACCAGTTCACGGGCTGCAGGTTCAAGCATAAGCGCCAGCCAGAATGATCAAAACTGATTTCTCTTTACCCTGGCGCTTATGTCCATGAAAATCCTGAGCCTTCGCTGGAATTATTTGATTTTGCTCGGGTTGCGGAACTGCCCGATCTGGATTCCGATGTTGTTGGGTGTTCCCAGCCGTTGCCAGGCTATGGCTTCCGGTCCCACCGTCATCCCGCTTCCCCGTCTGAGCATGGCCCCCAGGTCCATTCCCACCAGCCGGTTATTGCCCGTGTCTCCGACTGCCAGAACCCTCATTCCGGCCAGCGGCCCAGCAGCAAACACGTTGACTGACACGCCTTCAGCGCCTCGGACCTGGCCCAGTGCCGATCCGATGGTCGCCAGCACCACTCCCGTTCCTGGAGCCCCACCGACAAATTCCAGCACCCGGTCGTTCCCGGTATCTGCCACATACAGGGTTCCTTCGTTATCCACCGCCACTCCCTGTGGCTGGCGCACCTGATTGGCTGACGACCCAATGCGGGCCACGATTACGGTTGCTCCCGGCGTCGGCTGGTTGGCATTCGGTATTTTCAGCACCCGGTCGTTACCGGTGTCTGCAACATACAGATTGAACATCGCGTCTATGGCTAACCCCTGTGGAGCGTTGACTTCTCCCCCAAACAACAGGATCTCTCCTGTCCCTGGGACTCCCGCCTCAAATCGCAATACCCGGTTGTTTCCGGTGTCTGCGACATACACATTTCCGGCTGCGTCCAGCGCCACTCCCTGCGGCGCCCTCACTTGATTCACTCCCACTCCAAAAGGTGCAAACACTGCCCAGTTCATTCCACCATCGGTTGACCATTGAATCCGGTTGTTTCCTGTATCTGCGACATAGAGCTTGTTGCCGGTAACATCTGCCGCGACGGCTTCAGGCAACCGAAACTTTCCAACCCCGGACCCGACTCCGATGGTGCCGACCAGCGTCCAATCGGCGCCGTCAAATTTTTGAATCCGATTGTTGGCGGTATCCGCCACAAACAACTGCCGCAGTTCAATACACGACTGAACGGTAATCGTCACCGTATCGGTTGATGCCGGGCAGGGAACATTGGCAATCACCCATTGCAGGACGTAGTCACCAGCACCGCCCGCCGGAGTAAACATCGTGTCCGGATTGGTCGTCCCGGCAAACTGGGTTGATGACGTATTTGGTCCAGAAACCACCGACCAGCTCCCTGATCCCACCGCTGGCGTGTTGGCATCCAACTGAACCGGCATCCCGTCATTACACACCGCCTGATCCGGCCCGGCATTCGCCAGGGTTGGCGCTGTCGTGACCGTGACCGTCACGCTCCCGCTCCCCGTGATCGGACACGCGGCAGAATCCATCCCCGACTGAACAGCATAAGTCGTGTTTGCCGCCGGAGATACGCTAAAGCTCAACGGACTGGCTCCGGTTTGGGTGCCTCCACCATTGTCCAATGTCACGGTGTAGGGCGGTGTTCCACCTGACACCGTCACCATCACCGTGGCGGTGTCTCCGGCACAAATGGTCCCTCCACCGGTGACAGTGCTGGTGACTGGCTGACACGCCATACAATCCAAAACAAACATATACGCCGACCCCTGGTTCCCGTTGGCGCCGATGTCGTCACTATTTGCCCCGACCACCACCGTCTCTCCGCTGATGGCCACTGACCACCCAAAAATGTCAGCAGCCGCTCCGTCCGAGGCCGCCAACTGCTGTTGCTGACTCCAGGTCGTTCCGCTCCGCACAAACACAGAGGCCGATCCCTGGCCACTGTTGGCACCGATGTCGTCACCATTTGCCCCGATCATCACCATCTCCCCGCTGATCGCCACCGAAAACCCAAACTGATCAAAACCTTCCCCGTCTGAGACTATCAACTGCTGCTGCTGACTCCAGGTCGTTCCGCTGCGCACAAACACAAAGGCCGATCCCTGGTTGCTGTTGGCACCAATGTCATCACCACTTGCCCCAATCACTACCGTTTCCCCGCTGATCGCCACCGAAACCCCAAACTGGTCCTGTAGCGCCCCGTCCGAGGCCGTCAGTTTCTGTTGCTGACTCCACGTCGTTCCATTCCGCACAAACACATAGGCCGATCCCTGATTCGTGTTGGCGCCGATGTCGTCAAAATTTGCCCCAATCACCACCGTCTCCCCGCTGATTGCCACTGAAAACCCAAACTGGTCGAGCGACGCCCCGTCTGAAGCCGTCAATTTCTGCTGCAAACTCCAGGTTGTTCCGTTGCGCACAAACACATAGGCCGATCCCTGGTTGGTGATGGCACCGATGGTGCTCCGATATGTCCCAACCACCACTGTCTCCCCGCTGATTGCCACTGAAAGCCCAAACAGGTCAACCGCCGTTCCATCTGAGGCAGTCAACTTTTGCTGCTCGCTCCAGGTCGTCCCATTGCGCACAAACACATAGGCTGATCCCTGGTTGGCATTGGCGCCGATGTCGTCGTCAGATGCCCCAACCACGACTGTCTCTCCGCTGATCGCCACTGAACCTCCAAACAGGTCACCCGTCGCCCCATCTGAGGCGGTCAACTTCTGCTGCAAACTCCAGGTCGTTCCGTTGCGAACAAACACATAGACCGATCCCTGGTTGTTGTTGGCACCGATGGTGCTCCGATGTGCCCCGACCACCACCGTCTCCCCGCTGATCGCCACTGACTGCCCAAATCTGTCATTCGCTGCTCCGTCTGAAGCAACAACCATTGCCTGCTGCGTCCAGGTTCGCGTCGTTGCGGGGCAGGTAAATACAGAGGCTGATCCCTGGCCACTATTGGCGCCGATGGTGTCGCCAGATGTCCCGACCACAATTGTTTCCTCGCTGGTCGCCACCCAGCTCCCAAAATTGTCATTCAGCGCCCCGTCCGAGACCGTCAGCTTTTGCTGCTCGCTCCAGGTCGTTCCTGCTCTCACAAAAACATAAGCGGATCCCTGGCCACTGTTGGCACCGATGGTGTCACCGATTGCCCCAACCACCACTGTCTCCCCGCTGATCGCCACCGAATTCCCAAACAGGTCATTTGCCGCCCCGTCCGAGGCGGTCAACTTCTGCTGCTGACTCCAGGTCGTCCCACTTCGCACAAACACATAGGCCGATCCCTGGTTGGTATTGGCGCCGGTGTCGTCCTGCCATGCCCCAACCACCACCGTCTCCCCGCTGACCGCGACTGAAAACCCAACCTGGTCATTTGCTGCCCCGTCCGAGGCGGTCAATTGCTGCTGCTGAGTCCAGGTCGTCCCGTTGCGTACAAAGACATAGGCCGATCCCTGGTTGGCATTGGCGCCGATGTCGTCGCTAAGTGCCCCGACCACCGCTGTCTCCCCGCTAACCGACACCGACACCCCAAAATTGTCACCTGCCGCCCCGTCTGAGGCCGTCAGCTTTTGCTGCGCGCTCCAGATCGTCCCGCTTCGGACAAACACATAGGCAGCCCCCTGGTCAGAGTTGGCACCAATGTTGCCGCCGGATGCCCCAGCCACCACCGTCTCCCCGCTGATGGCCACTGAAACCCCAAACAGGTCACCGGCTGCCCCGTCTGAGGCGGTTAACTTTTGCTGCTGACTCCAGGTTGTTCCGCTACGCACAAACACATAAGCTGACCCCTGGTTGCTATTGGCACCGATGTCGTCGGCGTTTGCCCCAACCACCACCGTTTCGCCGCTGATCGCCACCGATTGCCCAAAAAAATCGCTCGCCGTTCCGTCCGAGGCGGTCAACTTTTGCTGCTCGCTCCAGGTCGTCCCGTTGCGCACAAAGACATAGGCTGACCCCTGGTTGGCATTGGCACCGATGTCGTCGACGCTTGCCCCAACCACCACTGTTTCGCCGCTGATCGCCACGGCATTCCCAAAAAAATCATTCCCCGCCCCATCCGAAGCCGTCAACCGGGATGGCTGCCCGAACGTCGGATCAATGGTGATCGGGTAAACCGCTGTGGAATCATTTATTTCCAGCACCACCTGCCCGGCTTCCAGTTTCATCTGAGCCACGAGTTGTCGCTCTGTCGCATCGGTCACCACCAGTTTTTCATAGCGCAATACCGGCTTCCCGCTTCGATCAAGGAAATCTATTGCCTGTCCTTGCGCATCCAGGCGCGGCAAGAGCGTGGTTTGCATTTCATACGCCACCCGTAACCAGTCGCCTTCCCGATGACCTCCTGGTGCGGAGGGGATCGTTATTCCCTGCTCCAGCCCTTCCGCTTGATTCACATACCACTCGGCCAGGGCTGGGGGCTGAGGGCTGGGGGCTGAAGTCAAAGCCAGGGCTGAAGTTCGAGCCAGTTCAACCCGATTTTTCGTAACCGTGACCGCACCTGATGAAAGTTCAGCCAGTTGGTCACCATATCCAATTCCACTCAGCTTCAGTTCCAGTGCCCACTTCGCTCTTCCGCTTCCGGCTGAACCTAACTCAATTCCTTCTGGCGTGAACGTTGTCGTAAACCCCTGGGCCGGGTTGTCGGCCTCGTACATTGGCCGGTGGCTCCCTTCGACCTGCAACGACTTGACCTGATTCACCCCATACCGCACCGCCACCATCGCTTCTCCCAGCGATGCGTACGTCCCATTTTCTTTCAGGTAATTGACGGCCTTCTCTCCACTTAACAAGGGCATTTTCTCTCCTGTTGAGAAGGGTAAAGCACTGTGCGAATCAGCCGTCTTCCCAGGCGTGCTTTTTGCCTCAACTCTCGTCCCCAGCAGTGTGAAGGTCCGGGTTTGATGAAAAATATTGACACTAACCATAGCCAGTATCACCAGGATCGACGACAGAGATCGACGAATAACCATAA
Organism: uncultured Clostridia bacterium; assembly: GCA_964639175.1. Lineage (GTDB taxonomy): Bacteria > Acidobacteriota > Blastocatellia > Chloracidobacteriales > Chloracidobacteriaceae > JACQXX01. The sequence goes on along the minus strand of CAZXCE010000218.1, from coordinate 1,136 downwards.
TTCATTCCTTGTCTTTCGGTTTGTTGTAATGCGAGTTGGAGGTTGAATTGGAAGAGGCGAAAACGGTTGACAGGGCAGGCGAATAAGGGGGGACACCGGGATTTTTTTCATCCTGCGGCACTTGAAGGTAACGGGGTTACCGGCCCATCAGTTTTGCAACCTGCTGTACAGTACCTGGATCCCTTTCCAGGAAATACAGGGTCCACACCGTACACCTTTCTCCAGTTGTAGAGTTCACTTGATTTTCTTCGCACTTCACCAGTGCTCTCTCATTTAAATCTGCTCTTTCAATCGGGTTAGGGTTGATCACGATCCGAGGAGTTCTCTGCTTGAAAGTTATGATTTGAATCTTGTAAGCAGACGGATACTCTTTCTGCCGGTCCCTTTTCTGGGTGGCACCTTCAAACAACGGAAAGGCATTGAGTTCAATGCCCATTCGTTCCTTCAATTCCATGACCTGATCTTTTCTCCAGGACACAATATGAAAAGTAACGACCAGCGCCTGTTTCCCCTGGAAGGCGGTATTTTCCCAGCGTAAGTAATCGCCTTTACCCCGAATATCGCCATCTAATGGGTCAGGGTTGAGACTGAATTGCCTGGCTCCGTCCGGGAAAATGACCACCTGCAGTTGAAAGGCAAGCGGAAATTCAGTTCCAGCCTGGGGTTGATGAATGGGGATACCAATGAACAGAATCGTGCTCAAGACCAGCAGCAAAGTAAGTCGTTTCATTTCAGGATCCGGGTCCGGGAAATTCGAAGTCTTTACCAATTTGTTGAACCAGGAAAACAATCAGTGACAAGTTCACTGACCCTCAGTGCTTTCCTGGAACCAATTGAAAAGTATTGTGGGAGCTGAGATGGGAATCCGGAATCCGGGGCACTACTCATTTTTTGTGAGTAGTACTACTCATTTTTTGGCGTTGGGTGGAGTTGGAGAGACTTTTGGAGAGGAGAAAGACTTCAGGTCCAATTTCCGGTCCTGGGACGAAGGTCTGTCAGATTTGATTCTATTTTTGGGAACTATAGCTTTTCAGATAAATATTTCCTGAGTTTCTATTTCTTGAAGTTTCATAAACTATTGAAAAATCTGGATTTATTTTCTGTGTGTTCCGTGTGTTCCGTGGTTTCTTATTCTG
>CAZXCE010000217.1:3927-12451 GCA_964639175.1 uncultured Clostridia bacterium | reverse complement strand
AGAACCAGTCACCATTTGAGTCATTTTCACCGTGGCCGTTGAGCAAATGAGGCAAAATTGCACAGTTTTGAAAACCTTCCCAGATCGGGAAGGTTTTTTTATGCCTGGAAAACCTTTGGAATGTGAATGAAACCAAAGGGTTATGAGAGTCGTAGGGCAAAAGTGAGTAATCACTTACTTTGGCATAGAGATTGCACTCTGATTCTATGAAAAAGCAAACCGCCGTTGTAAGGATCCGATGGTCTGGAGACGGCGGAGTGAATGAGCAACAGGAGACAAACATATGAAATCAACACTTATTCAAAAAATTCTTTACACGGTGCTGGTCGGATTGGTGGTTGGCAATTTGGTAACCCCAGCGGCACTGGCCCAAACCAATACCAGCACCCGATTAAAAACCGTTACTGTCATCGTAAATACCGAAGGCAATGCAACCATTGATCCGAAAGACTTTATGGTTTTTGAGGATCGCATCCAGCAAACCGTCGTTTCGGCCATTCCAGCATCAAGTGAAGCTGCGCCGCTCAATCTGGCGATTGTGATGGAAACCGCCTTGCCGCAAATCAATGTTGAACTGCAACGACTTCGGACGTTTGTTCGTGAACTTCCGGCTGGTTCCCGAGTCATGGTGGGCTATGTCTGGGGCAACTACCTGACGGTGCAACAACCATTTTCAGCCGACCTGGACGCCGTTGCCGCCAGCATGCACGTGGTACCGGCAACGCAAAACGGAGTCTGGAGCCCATACCTGCCGTTGATGGATGTCCTGAAGAAATTCAACGGGTTACCCGAAGGACGCAATGAGGTTCTGTTCATTTCCAACGGGTTTGACCCATTTAATGGCTCATTTTCCTCACCGTCATCGAATCTGTACCTGGATCGAGCCGTGAGGCATGCCCAGCGTTCAAATATAACGATTCACACGGTTTTTAGCCCGGCGCCATATGTTCGACGCTTTAATGCAGTGTTAGCTGGTCAGAGTGCACTGGCTTACGTTGCCGAAGAAACCGGTGGGCAGGCTTACATCGGGACCAGAACCGGTTTTGTGACGTTTGATTCACCACTGAAAAATCTGAGCAATGCGCTCAATAATCAGTATGTGATTACCTACCAGAGCACGCACCTCGACAAGAAATTCCATAAAGTCGAGGTCAAAACCGACTTTTCGAACGTGAAAGTGTCTGTGCTGAAAGGCTATTCAGTGAAGTAAGGTTATCAGGGTTCAAGGTTCAAGGTTCAAGATTTTCGAACTTTGGTCCTTTTGGTCCTTTGGAAATTTCTGAACCTAAACAGTTTGCAACGAGGGGCTTTAGACCGGTATAAAGCCCCTCGTTCTTTTTTTATCTGTTCACTTGAGATTGTTTCCATGTCGGAATCTCCCACACTCAAAATACTTCTTCGTGAAGGCACGGCGCTATTGCGTGCCGCTAAAATCCCCGCGCCGCACCAAACTGCCTCACTGCTGATATGTGGCGTTCTGAAACTGGATCACGCCACACTGATTGCCCATCCGGAATACACCGTATCCGTTGCGGATGCTGCCAGATTGCGGGATGCTTTTTCCCGCCGCGCCCAGGGTGAACCCGCGCAATATCTCATTGGTTCACAAGAGTTTTATGGGCTGGAGTTTAAGGTATCGCCCGCCGTTTTGATCCCACGCCCGGAAACTGAATTTCTGGTTGAAGTGGCCCTTGAGTTTTGCCGTCAACAAAGCCTTACCTGCTCACGCATCATTGATATTGGGACTGGTTCCGGTTGTCTGGCAGTGACGCTGGCGGTGAAAGTGCCAGATGCTCAGGTCATCGCACTCGATCTTTCTCCGGATGCACTTGAGGTTGCCCGGCAAAATGCTGTGACTCATTGTGTGGCAGACCGGGTTCAATTTCTGGAAAGTAATTATTTAAGCGCCGTGCGGGATCTGCCACTTTCTGAACGGGTTGATGTGGTCGTCACCAACCCTCCGTACATTTCACAGGCGGAATTTGCTGACTTGCAGCGCGAAGTCCGTGATTTTGAACCGAAGATGGCACTTGTCGGAGGTGACGTGGGAACGGAAGGCTACGCTCAAATTTTGGCGGATCTGGATCGAGTGCTCAAACCCGACGGGCTCTTTGCATGTGAAGTCGGCTACACCCAGGCGCAGGCCGTGGCCGGACTTGGGCTTCACGCCGGTTGGGATGACCAGCGCATCATTGATGATTTGCAGGGAATTCCACGTGTGGTGGTTCTCCGGAAACAGTCACTGTAGCCCGGATTCTTCAGCCACAGCCACAGCCCGAGAATTTCGCAGCGCCACGTGTTACAGCGCCAGTAGCAGGTTGGAAAATCCTTCATCCACTGCTTTGTGCCAGCTTGTCACCAAATTACCGTAGGTCGTTTCCCGGCGATTCCGATAGTACTCAATCAGCCACAAGATGGTCGGACGTTCCAGTGTAAGGCAGACCCGTTGGCGGTAATTGAGAAATTCCACCATCACATCGCAATCGTGGAGCGTTCCCAGGTCTTCCTGAACCGTCTTGAGGATGTGGAGCAATTGTCCGGTATTGGAGAGGCAACTGGCAAAGATTTCAATGGCATACCGCAATCGTTTGCCCGCGATGCGCATGACGTGTTGTTCTTCGCTGGCAGTTGGATCTGTCAGACACGGCTGATGGCTCAAGAATTCGTGAGCCAGAGCCGACAAGACAACGTGGGCCTGTTCTTCAAAGAGGACCGCGTGGGCAAACGGGTCAGATTCTGCCTGATCAAAAAATTCAATAAACTGATTGGGATGCCACTTCTGAAGGGCTCTGGTCAGTAACTCAAATTCTCCAGCTCGAATTGAGCCAATGTATCCATAAAATGAATCAAACCCGTCGAGCAATTCGCCTGGTGCCCGACGTTCGGCTTTCTCCAAACTTTCAAGCATCACATCAAGGTCACGGACCGTGCCCAGTGTGCGGGTAATGTCACGAGCTTCGCGTTGAAAGCGGACGATGCGTTTTCCAGGAAAGAGCGTGCCGAAACTCCGCCACGCCGCCCGTAATCGGCGCGAACACACCCGCATGTCGTGCAGGTTTTCAATGTCGGTATCTTCCAGAACCGCATCCCGATACGAGGCCATCTGTTCAAAGCGGGCCAGAATCACGTGCCGTGCCGCCGTATCAAGGTGCATGCCTGGATGTAAATCAGGGATTTCCCAAGGTTTTGCCATAGAAAGAAGAATGAGGAGTTGAAAATGAAGAATGAAGAATGAAGAATGCAGTGTCAGTACCACCTGCGTGAGCGGGTGGGGTTTCCATTCTACATTCTAAATCAAACATTCGACATTCGGCCTTCCCGGAGGATTGCAATGGAGCAGTATTTGGAGGACTTCAAAAAACATCTGATGTACGAGCGCAACGTTTCGGAACATACCTTGCGCAACTACCTGAGCGATTTGGAACAGTTTCACGATTATCTGTGTCCGCTTGATAAACAAGGCGTTCGCCGCGAAGTCAATATCCGCGATATTGATAACATCACGATTCGCGAGTATATGGCGACCCTGTATAGCAAAAACAAAAAGAAGACCTCAATTGCCCGCAAACTCGCCACACTCCGAACATTTTTCAAATACTTATGTCGCGAAGGAATCCTGGAAATGAACCCGGCCCGGCTGGTTTCGTCGCCACGGCTTGAGAAAAAACTTCCGAATTATCTCACGGTTGAGGAAGTCATCCGCTTTATTGAAATTCCAGATTTGGAAACCGTGCTCGGCAAGCGAGATCGTGCCATTTTGGAAATGCTGTATGGGACTGGCGTTCGTGTCTCGGAACTGGTCAATTTGAACTTGCAGGATATTGATTTCACTCAGATGACGGTCCGCGTGAGAGGCAAAGGCCGGAAAGAACGCATTGTTCCCTTTGGCGAATATGCCAAAAAAGCGGTGGAACTCTATCTTGGCGTGCGTGGCGAACTGATGATGAATGCGCCGGAAGACAAACGCGTACCGAATGCGGTCTTTTACAATTACCAGGGAACGCGCATCACAACGCGCTCGGTTGGGCGAATGATTGACAAGTACATCAAAGAATGCGCCGACCTGCACCACATCAGCCCACACAGTTTGCGGCACTCGTTTGCAACCCACCTGCTCAATGCCGGCGCCGATCTGCGTTCCATCCAGGAATTGCTTGGCCACGCCCGGCTGTCAACCACCCAGCAGTACACCCACATTTCACAGGATCGGCTGATGGAAGTGTATGACAAAGCCCATCCGAAAGCCTGAACGGAATGAAGAATGAAGAATGAAGAAAAAAGCCACTTCATTTTAACACTCTCAATTCTTCGGTTTTTCTTGTATTTCCCTGAACCCTGAACCCTGAACCCTGAACCCTGAACCCTGAGATGGTATTCAACAATGACTGACTTCGATTTGATTGTGATTGGTGCCGGCACTGGCGGATATGTCGCCGCGATTCACGCGGCCCAGGCCGGTTTGCGAACGGCCCTGATTGAAAAAAATGAGAACCTTGGCGGCGATGCAATTTTGCACGGACTCGTGCCACGTCGAGCCTGGCAACAGAGTGCTGCGGTGTTTGAACAAACCCAATCGGCAGGTGAGTTTGGTGTGATGACCAGCGCGGTGACCCTCGATTTTGAAGCGGTGCAGCGCTACAAAAACAAGACGGTGCTCAAATCGGTCAAGGCTCTTGACTACTTGATGAACAAGAACAAAGTCAAAGTCTTAAAAGGGCAGGGAAAGCTTGAAAATCCAACCACGGTTGTTGTGACTGCTCCGACCGGAGAGCAACGTGTGACCGCCGGCAAGATCATCGTGGCGACTGGTTCCACATCGCGAACACTGCCAGAGCTTCCGATTGATGGGCAGTTTATTCTCAATAGTGCACAACTGGTTGAACTCCAATCGCTTCCGAAATCGCTGGCAATTGTCGGTGCCGGATCAACGGGTGTTGAACTGGCATCAGCGCTGGCCAGATTTGGCGTTGCCGTGACTTTAATTGAGCAACAGGGAAGGGCGCTTCCACAGGAAGACGAAGCCATCAGTCTGGAATTTGAACGGTCGCTTCGAGGCCTGGGCATCAAGCTCAAAAATCATACCTACTGTGAACACGCCGACTTGACCGGCACGGGCGTTGACCTGACGCTCCGAAATCAGGCCGGAGAACGGCTTTCGCTGTCGGTTGATAAAGTATGTGTGACCGTCGGGCGAGTTCCCCAGAGCGCTGGGCTGGGATTGGAGTGGACCCAGGCAGCTATCAAAAAGGGCTACGTTCAGGTCAACAAAATGCTGCAGACGGCAGAACCGACGATTTATGCCATCGGTGATGTGGCCGACACCGTCTGGTTGCCTCACGTCGCGGCTTCGGAAGGCTTGCTGGCGGTGGGGCACATTCTCGAACGCGACGAAGTTGACCCGATCAATTATGCTCATGTGCCGAGTTGTACCTACAGCGACCCGGAAGTGGCCAGCGTCGGGCTGACCGAAGCCGCCGCCAAAGCCCGTGGACACAAAGTCCGGACTGGATCATTCCCGTTTGTCGCCAACACCCAGGCGCGGGTGCTCAACCAGACCGAAGGCATGGTCAAACTGGTGAGTGATGCGCAATATGACGAACTCCTCGGCGTCCACATCGTCGGAGCCCGAGCCACCGAACTCATTGCCGAAGCGTGCATTGCCCTGCGTGGAGAAATGACGATTGACGAATTGATTCGCACGCTGCACGCCCATCCGACGCTCTCCGAATCTTTGTGGGAAGCCGCGCTGACCATCCACAGCCGTCCAATTCGGTTCTAAATTCAGGGTTCAGGGTTCAGGGTTCAGGGTTCAGGGTTTGGAAAACGCGGTGTGCAACTTGCGGAAACTAAACCGGACAACCAGGAATTGATTTGAAGACCCTAAACCCTAAACCCTAACTGTATTACAATCAATTCTTTGCAGCTCAGGAGCGTACCTGGAATGATCAATTGGCATCGGCTGTTTGGAATCGCTTTGATAGAGTTCTTTTCTGGTTCGCCGTATGAAGTCGAACTGGAAAAGGATCTTTCGGTCAAACGCCAACTGCTTGATATTGTCATTATTCGACGAACAGGTGATCAGTGGGACCACCCATTACCGGATGGTTTTGACAATCTGGCCGACCATAACCTGATTACCTACAAATCGTTACACGAACCGCTCGACGATTGGGCGCTCAAGGAATTGACTGGACACTATGTCAATTACCGCAAACAGGTTAGTCCATCGCTGACCAACCTGTTACCAGAAGACAGATTTCAACTCTACGGAATCTGCACCCGTTTTCCTGACAAGCTGACCCATCAGATGCAGATGTTTCGAATTCACGGCGGAGTCTATGACCTTTATCGCGGGTCAGACCGAATTCGGCTGATTATATTGAGTGAAATTGAGGATGCGGCGCAAAATCGAATCTGGGAACTGTTCGGAGGCATTCCAGATCGAATTGCGACAGCTATTCAGGATTTCGACTGGGAACACGGCCAAGCCAGCACGATTCTGAACCAGTTGTTGGAGCACTACCAGATGGAGGGATTGAAAATGCCATACACGATGGAAGATTTTCGCAGAGACTTTATTTTAGATCACTTACGCGAGGTTCCCCCACAGGAAATCGCCAAACGGTTGTCACCAGACGAACGGCTTGAAGGCTTACCGCCAGATGAACTCTTGAAGCACCTGGCACCCGAAGAACGGGTCAAGGACTTGCCGGCTGAAGAGCGTCTCAAAGGTTTGCCCTCAAACGAGCTGTTGAAACATCTCGCCCTCGATGAGCGGCTCAAGAATTTGCCACCGGAAGAATTATCGAAATCACTCACTGTTGAGGATATTCAAGTCTATCTGAAAAAATTGCTTGAACAATCAGGTTCAGATGCAAAATGACGAGTCAGTGAACTACTTAATTTTCAACTAGATAGCTGCTTCATGATTCACTCAGTGGAGGGATTGGCGATGCCATACACGATGGAAGATTTTCGCAGAGACTTTATTTTAGATCACTTACATGAGGTCCCCGCACGAGAAATCGTAAAGCGATTGCCCCCTGAAGAAATACTCAAAAGCTTAACAACCGAAGAGATACTCAACTGGTTGCTATCCAAAGAGCGGCTCAAAAATTTGCCACCGGAAGAATTGTCGAAATTACTCACTGTTGAGGGCATTCAAGCCTATCTAAAAAAATTGCTCGAACGATCAGACTCGGATGCAAAATGATGAAGTGATGAAGAGATTGTTTTTGAGCTACATCTTTAATCAAAAACCCTGAACCCTGAACCCTGGTTTTCCTCACTTCACATACCTGTCCAGCACTTCCTTCACGGCTTGGGGTTGGTAAAATTCTTTCCAGAGGTCTTCAGCGGGGTATGATTTCAGCGTGCCGAGTTCGGTATAGCGCAAATAGCGCATGCCTTCGGGGCTGCCGTCAAACCGGCCATCCGGCAGCAAATCGAGCCACGCCCCCGGCCCAAACGCGTAGCGATACAAAAACGTCTCTTCACGTTCAAAATCCCAAAACTGCAACCGCCCGGCAGCTCCCGCCGCGACCAGATATTTGCCATTGGGTGCAAAACCGACGGTGTAAACTGGTCCTAAATGTCCGTAGTTGTTTTTGCTTCCAGGAGCTTTGCCCAAGATGGCGAGACATTGACCTGTTTCTACTTCCCATATTCGGACTGTCCCATCAGTACTCCCACTCGCCACCCGCTTCCCATCCACCCCAAACGCCACCGAACCCACCGTATCCCGGTGACCTTCCAACACCTTCACCACCTTACCTTGCTCCACATCCCACACCCGCACCGTCCAATCATCATTCCCAGTTGCTAGCCACTTTGCATCTACCCCAAACACTACTGACCTTACCCAATCCTGGCGATCTTCTAATATCTGTATTACCTCCCCCTGTTCCACATTCCACACTCGTACTGTCCGGTCAGCACTTCCACTTGCCAACCACTTCCCATTTGCCCCAAACGCGACTGACCAAACCTTATCCTGGTGACCTTCCAGCACCTGCACCACCTCGCCTCGCCCCACATCCCACACCCGCACCGTCCGGTCAGCACTTCCACTTGCCAACCACTTCCCATCTGCTCCAAATGCGACTGACCAAACCTTATCCTGGTGACCTTCCAGCACCTGCACCACCTCTCCCCGCTCCACATCCCACACCCGCACCGTATTGTCATAACTCCCACTCGCCAACCGCTTCCCATCCACCCCAAACGCCACCGAACTGACCCGATTTTGGTGGCCTTCCAACACCTGCACCACCTCGCCTCGCCCCACATCCCACACCCGTACCGTTTTGTCCTTATTCCCACTCACCAACCGTTTTCCATCCGCCCCAAACGCCACCGAACTCACCCCAGACTGGTGGCCTTTCAACACCTGCACCACCTCGCCCCGCTCCGCATCCCACACCCGCACTGTCCCATCAGCACTCCCACTCACCACCTGCTTCCCATCCACCCCAAACGCCACCGAACTCACCCCAGACTGGTGGCCTTTCAACACCTGCACCAC
>CAZXCE010000217.1:0-3827 GCA_964639175.1 uncultured Clostridia bacterium | reverse complement strand
ATCAGCACTCCCACTCACCACCTGCTTCCCATCCACCCCAAACGCCACCGAACTCGTCCAACCCTGGTGGTCTTTCAACACCTGTGTCTCCTTTCCTCGCTCCACGTCCCACACCCGTACTGCTCCATCATCACTCCCACTCGCCAACCGCTTCCCTTCTACCCCAAACGCCACCGAACTCACCCCTGAGTGGTGACCTTCCAACACTTGCACCACCTCTCCCCGCTCCACATCCCACACCCGCACTGTCCAATCCTCACTCCCACTTGCCAACCGCTTTCCATCTACCCCAAAGGCTACCGAATTCACCGCTGAGTGGTGACCTTCCAACACCTGCACTACCTTGCCCCTTTCCACATCCCACACCCGCACCGTCCGATCCTCACTCCCGCTTGCCACCTGCTTCCCATCCACCCCAAACGCCACTGACCAAACCCAACCTTGGTGGTCTTCCAACACCTGCACCAGGATCCCAGTCTGATTTTGGTAGAGGTACGCCAGATTGCCACTTCCAACTGCAATCAGGTTTCCGTCAGGGCTATAAGCAACTGCATTTACATCATTTGAGGGAACAAACTGAACCATTGGAATCAGGTTCAACCGAGCCAACCTGACTGATAACAACCCTGGACAATCCTCAATTTCAGTCGTCACCAAAGCTGAGGGGTCATAAGCTGCCTGACGAAAATCACAATGCTTCAGCTTTGCTGAAGTAAAAGAAACGCCTTCAAATTTGGCTTCCTGAAAATTGGTTTGCTCAAACAGTGCGTGGTTGAGATTGGTTTTGGTGAATTCCGCTTGACGAAAGTCTGCTTTGGAAAAATGGGCTGCCTCCAGCACCATTCCCTCCAGGTTGGCTTCTGACATCTGAACTCCGGTTGGAATCCGGGTTGAAAGTGCCTCTCTCAGTCTGGCTGGTTCGCCAATTTTTTCTTCCATTCGACAGCGAATCCGAACGCTCCAGTACAAAAGCTGGAGCGCATTTTCCGAGACTTTTGCTGTGTAGGGAGCCGTCAGAATCCCGTGCAAAACTTCGGCAATCTGGTCGGATTCATCCAGCAAGGCCAAAAAGAAGACCACTTTTTGTTCAAATCGTTTGGTGTTGAGCACCAGTCGGGAACTTTCCTCTGAGTCAATCAGGCATTCGTGGAGTTTGCAGGCGAGAAAGAACTCCATAAACGAACGGTGCATAAATGAAAAGTTGCCGCTGTGGTCGCGCTTGAGGAAGCTGGCGGCCTGGATTTCACGGTCAACCAGTTCAGGTTCTTCGTCACCAACCGCAATCACCCGGTCGGTCATCAGCTTTTTCACAAAGGTCAAAAGTTCGCTAAAGTGAATCGCCGTCTGGTCGGTATCCCACATTTGCCACGCCAGTTCGAGCATCAACCGGTAGCGTGTCTCACCGCTCAGGGTGCGGTTTTTCTTTTCGGTGTCTTCGCGTTCAATCCACAAATTGGTGTAGGCCCGATACAGCGTGGCAGCGGTCACTTTCTGGTCGGTTTGATCCAGTTCTGGCAGTGATTTGACGATCATGTCCAACAGCAACGGACGATGGGCTAAATCCGCCAGATTGTAGATTTTGCGAATCTTTCGCAATGTTTCGGCCTGGTCTGCTGGTCTGATCACCTGCCGGATGTACTGGCGAATTTGCTTTTTATTAAATTCCTGCAGATACAGCACTTCGGCATTGGAACGCCGCCGAAGGTTCTGCATCAACCGGGTTTCAGTTTCAGAAAGTGTCGGCCCCTGGCCAATCACGCGGGCCTGTTCCTCGCGGTTCTTGAAATAGTGGGTTCGGCAAGTAATGAGAACTTTTCCATCCTGTTCCGCCGCCCGGCTCAATTCGTTGAAATTTTTGCGGACTACATCAGGGAGCATCCGGTCCGCCATTTCATCAAAGGCGTCAAAGAGCACGATGATCTTGCCGGTTTTCACCAGGTGTTCAAAGCGTGAAAACAAAATGTCGCGCAATCCTTTTTCATCAAAATGGCTGACGATGATGCCCGGAAGTGAAATCTCTTTCCGCACATCCTTTAAAGAAATCAGAACCGGTGCCGGATGCCGCACCGGGTCCGCCAAAAACGCCTGTGCCCAGTTATAGGCTAAAAAGCTGGAAATCGTCGTTTTGCCAGTGCCTAAATCTCCCAACAGCACCAGCAGGTTTTCACGGCTGTCACCCAACCAGTCGGCGATGTATTTCAGTGCCGGAGTTGGTTTTGGGTTTTCGTACTGCCGGAGCACTTTGTCAGCCACAATGTCAGGCCGGATAAACCAGTCCTTTCCCAGCCAGCGGCGTTGCCGCCAGTCTTCATATTCAGCAATGAGTTTCTGGGCATATTGTTCAAGCGGAGCCAGTTCACTGAGCAATTCGCCATAGGTCAGGCAGATGATTCCGGCTTTTTCGAGCGACGTTCGTGAGCCGGCGGCAAAACCCTGAGCTGAAATTGCAATCCACCGCATTATCGGGAGCTTGCGCTGGGTCAAATTTTTTTGAGCCAAAATCTTTCTGCAATCATTTTGGGTAATTTGGGTGCCTTTGCATTCAACAATTGCCTGGATGGTAAAACCGGCTTCTTTTTTCTGAACCTGCAAATCAATCTGGATGCTGTGTAACTCAAAATTCCGCTTCACCTCAAAGCCCAGCAACCGGTAAATATCGGCGACTTCATCTTCAAACCGCTTTCCTTTGCGATAGCTTTCCGCACCTAACAGTCTTCGGTCTTCACGGTCAAATTTTCGATCCCGGTGCGGGGCGTCTTCCGGTTCGGGTGCTTCACCAAGAAACCGATGTGAGGGTAAATCAAGTGCTTCCAGAAGTTGCCGAAAGCGAAGGTCAAAATCATCCGCCCGTTGAAAGTCAATCACTGGAAGGTGTTGTAAGGCTTCTGGCGTTGGGCAGTGCTTCAATAAAAGCGGAATCACAGGTCGTTCGATGTGTGGTACATCCAGGTGTGATTTGAGAAATGAAGCCAGAGGTTTTTGAAAACTCTGGTGACGAATGGCATTTGGAGAAAGCCCGATGATCAACTTGTGTGAATTTTTCAGTGCTCCATCAACATTGGCGGTTTGCCATCCAGAGAGGAAAGAAACCCCAGCGTCCTTTAACTTTTTGGCAAGTCGTTCGCCCCATTCGTGATCTTCGCGAGTAAAGTTGAGAAACACGTCTACGTGGGGCACCCATAACGCCTGGATTTGCTGTTGCGCCAGTTGCAATTGAGTTTGGAAGTTTTCAGCCAGAGCCGGGGACAGGTTGGGACGTGCGAGCATGTCTTCAAAGCGTTTCGCCTGTTGGAGCAAGCGGGTGACTTTTTCAGAAATATCAAATGACACGTGGCTGGTCACCCAGTCGGAAAAATCCGCTGCCCGTGCCTGCAAATCTTTTTCGCGTTCGGGTGTCATCCATAAAATGATAGCATTTTTGGAATCTCGAATATCCTCACGATGGCTGTTGAGTAATGAAAGGGCAGTGTCATATCGCTGACCGGGTTGCCAATACAGATCGTTGAGCCCAATCGCAAACACACAGGCTGGCTGGCGGAGCGTCCGACAAAACCGAGGCAGGCTCAACTGGTCATCCGGCTGATTGGCGAAGTCAAACTCAACGAATGAATACCCCGTGACCGTCTCCCGAAGTCGTTTGAGCACTTCACTTTGCAGGACTGTCGAATTCGCAACAATAAAAATGATATGCGACCGCCCCGTATTGCGCAGACTAATCTGGAGGTGTTCCATCTGTTCGAGGAACAACGTGTCAGAGGTATTGGCCATAGGGACTAGGGTTCCGGGTTCCGGGTTCCGGGTTCCGGGTTCCGGGTTCCGGGTTCCGG
>CAZXCE010000216.1:0-12491 GCA_964639175.1 uncultured Clostridia bacterium | reverse complement strand
CGATACCGGTCCTGTAAAACTGTTCCAGGTGCAAGCATAGAAAATTATCCAGGAGTAAAAATAAAAGATATAGTTGAGGTTGCAGCAACAATACGCCAATCATCGCCTGGATGAAAAGCTCTCAAGTTCACAAAGCGGATAAATCTGTCAGGCGGGGGGAGAAAACGAAACAAATGGACATGAACCGATGCCTACCGCGTGGGCGTGGCTCTCATCCTTTCAGGATGAGAACCAAAAACCTATATATGAAAGGAACCCTAAACCCTGAACCCTATGATTATCCTCAGTGAAGCCACGCTCCAAAACCCAACCACGCCGAGTGAGCAAAATAACCTCGACTTAACCGATGCCGCACAGATGGCCGGGTGCAAGGTGTATTTCATCCCAAATGATTTTTCAGTCTGTGAAACGGCTGAAAATGCACTCTGGCATATCCCGGAACAACCCGCCGAAACGGCAGGCGTGTGGATTGGGTTTATTCCATCGGCGGAACGCTACGCGGCGATTTACACCGCAGCGCTCACAAAAGGCATCCGGCTGATCAATTCGATTGACGAACACCTGACCGCCCAGGAATTTGACCGGGCTTACCCGCTCCTCTCAGGACTCACACCCGAAAGCCGGACACTGACCAGCCTTGAAGAAACCGCCCCGGTTGGCGAGGCGCTCGGTTTCCCGCTTTTTGTCCGAGGTTCCGCCCGGTCAAGCAAATCCGATGGCTGGAGCGCCTGTGTGGCGAACTCTCCTGACGAATTTCATCACATTGTCGAGCGGTATTTTGCGTCCCAGTATCGTTCGCGTGGACGGGTCATCGCCCGTAAACTGGTTCAATTCAAAGCAGTTCGGAGTTCAGACAAAGGCTTCCCGTTTGGACGGGAGTTCCGAACCTTCATCTGTCACGGTGAAATTGTGGCTTGCGGATATTACTGGGATGGGCACGACCCGTTGATGCACCTGTCTCCTGCCGAAGCCACCCAGGTCGCCACTCTGGCGCTGGAAGCCGCCGCCCGGCTCAAGGTCCCGTTCGTTGCGGTTGATGTCGGTCAACTGGTCAATGACGAATGGATTGTGATCGAAGTCAACGACGCTCAGTTTGCCGGAACAACCAGCCAGATCAACCGGCTGGCGTTGTGGAATTCACTCCTGGAGATCGTCAGTCGTCAGGAACGCGATTCGCATTTCTGACGACAACCTGGTGTGAGTCTGAGTTCAACCACCTGATCCCAATTTGGGCTGATGGTATCGGGCTAAGGGCTGGGAAAATACAATTTTTTCAATAGTTTAGCCTTCCCGTAATACAATGGTTTCATTCCAAAATGGTATGAATTGTCTCCTTGAGTTATTTTTTCACTTGAGGCCAATCAGGTTTTTTCCCTTTTTTTGGCAATCCCTCTACAATGTTCGGGCTTCAGTGCATTCTGCAGGCATATCCTGCCAGACCTGGTAGGATCGCACTTTCTTCAAAAAACCGCGCGCGTCACCAAATCACAACTCCTGATTTTAAAGAGGAGAAATCCCATGCCATTACATCTGGCTCAATCTATTCTCTCGCTCTGTCTTTCCTCATTGTTGCCTGGCTGTGTACTGGTCAACGGTTGGACGTCAAGCCATTCCACAACCCAAAGTCCAACCTCCACGGCCCAGGACCATCGCCTTCCTACCGAACCCCAAACCCTGCATCCTGGAGGAAAACACACCTACCCGCTGGCGCTGAATGCCAATGACTTTTTGAAACTGGTGGTGGAGCAACGCGGAATTGATGTGGTGGTGCGGTTGCTCGGCCCCGATGGAAAAAAATTGGCCGAAGTGGACAGTCCCAATGGCACGCAAGGTCCAGAGCCGATGTCTTCGATTGTGGAGCAAGGTGGGAGCTACACACTTGAAGTGGAAGCGTTGGAAAAGACGGGGAACGCAGGAAAATACGAGTTGAAGGTAGAGGCCGTAAGGCCAGCCAGCGAGCAAGACCGCGCCGAAGTTGAAATTGAAAAACTCATTGCGGAAGCTGAACAGCTCCGACAAGCTGGAAAATACAATCAAGCCTTGCCAGTGGCGCAACAGGCGCTGGAAAAGAGTGAAAAAATATTCGGGTCCGAACATCTTCTCGTCGCTATTTGTCACAACAATCTGGCGGTGCTCTACCAAATCAAAGGCAACCTGGTGCAGGCCGAGCCGCTTTTCAAGAGTGCACTGGCCATCCGTGAGAAAGCCCTCGGTTCCGATCACCCAGATGTCGCCCAAAGCCTCAACAACCTGGCTCTGCTCTATCGGGACAAAAGGGACTTTGCGCGGGCTGAGCCACTTTACCAGCATTCACTGGCCATTTGGGAGCGCACATTTGGTCCGGATCACCCAGATGTCGCCACCAGCCTCAATAACCTGGCTACCCTCTACTTTCTTAAAGGGGAAATCGCGAAGGCCGAGCCGCTTTTCAAGCGTTCACTGGCCATTTGGGAACGCGCGCTGGGTCCTGACCACCCAAATGTCGCCACCAGCCTCAACAATCTGGCGATGCTCTACCAGGACAAAGGGGACTTTGCGAAGACTGAGCCACTGTTTCAGCGTTCGCTGGCCATTTTTGAGAAAGCGCTCGGTCCTGACCACCCGAATCTTGCCCAAAACCTCAACAACCTGGCTGCGCTCTACCATGACAAAGGCGACTTTGCGCAGGCTGAACTGCTTTATGAGCGCTCACGGGCCATCCGTGAGAAAGCGTTCGGCCCGGATCACCCACTTGTCGCTAACAGCCTCAACAATCTGGCGGTGCTCTACCAGGAAAAAGGCGACTTCGCAAAGGCTGAACCTCTGTTTCAGCGTGCGCTGGCCATTTTTGAGAAAACGCTCGGTCCCAACCACCCGGATGTCGGTCTCAACCTCGACAATCTGGCGGATCTCTACCGGAATACGGGCGACTCCGCGAAGGCCGAGCCGCTTTTGAAGCGTGCGCTGGTCATTTTGGAGAAAACGCTCGGCCCCGATCACCCACTTGTCGCCGCCAGCCTCAACAAACTGGCCTTGCTCTACCAGGCCCGAGGTGAAACGGCCCAGGTCGAGCCGCTTTTGAAGCGTGCGCTGGCCATTACAGAGAAAGCGCTGGGTCCTGACCACCCAAATGTCGCCTCCGGCCTCAACAACCTGGCTGGGTTCTACCAGGCCAGAGGTGAAACGACTCAGGCCGCTCAGTATCTGACACGGGGGAATGACACCGCCGAACGCGATCTGATGCGCAATCTGGTTGCCGGTTCCGAACACCAGAAAGCGCTGTACCTGAGAAAGACAGCCAGGCTGACGGATCAATCTATTTCGTTCAACGTCAAGGATGCCCCCCAGGACCAGGCCGCGCTTCGGGCGGCACTAACCGTCATTCTGCGCCGCAAAGGGCGTGCCCTCGATGCCATGACCGGCGCCATTGAAACCCTGCGGCGACAGCAAACACCGGAAACCCAAAAGTTACTGGATGATTATGCTACCCTGGTCGGGCAACTCTCAGTGTTGACCCTGCGCGGACCAGGCGCCAAGAAACCGGAAGATCATCTGGTGGATTTGAAAGAGTTGGAGCAACGGAAAGAACAACTGGAAGTTGAAATCAGCGCCAAAAGTGCCGAATTCAAAGCCCAGGTCACCCCGATTACGCTGGAAAATGTACAAAACCAAATTCCAGTGCAGGCCAGCCTGGTGGAATATGCCGTGTACCGTCCATTTGACGCCAAAACCCGCAAGTTTGGAAATCCACACTATGTGGCGTATGTTCTGAAAAACCCAAAGCCTGAAGCACAGGGTTCAGGGTTCAGGGTTCAGGGTATCAAATCACCTTCACTCCAAAACCCTGAGCCCCAAGCCCTGAGCCCTGCAGTTCAATCCCGGAACCCGGAACCCGGAACCCTCGCTTTTGCGGATTTAGGGGAAGCTGAAGCCATAGACCAGGTGGTGATGGCACTCCGGCAAGTGTTGAAAGACCCATCCAAAAAGATCACAACAGAGGTGCAGCCGCGCTCACAGGTGCTGTACAAACTGGTGGTGAAACCCATTGAAGCGCTGGTTGGAAAGACCTCTCACCTGTTGATTTCGCCGGATGGAGACTTGAATCTGATACCATTTTCAGTGCTGGTGGATGAGCAAGGCCAGTACCTGGTTGAAAAATACACCCTGACCTATCTGACGAGCGGGCGGGACTTGCTGCGGTTAAATGTCAAGCTTGCGTCTGAGGAACCACCCCTGGTGCTGGCCGATCCAGAGTATGCGTTCGGCACCGGACCAATCGTGGCTGGTCACGCCCTGAAACCGCTCGTTTCACTCCCGGCGACGGCCAAAGAAGGCCAAACCATTCAGAAACTGGTGGGAGATGCCCGGCTCGTCGTCAAAACCGAAGCCACCGAAAAGGCAATCAAAGCGGTCCGCCGCCCCTCGCTGTTGCACGTGGCGACGCACGGTTACTTTCTGACCGATACCCCACCTGAGACGCCGCTTGATCCAACCCGAAATTTGCCGGATACGCCGGCCATTAACACTGACCAACTCCGGATTGAGAATCCGCTGTTGCGGTCGTGGCTGTTTTTTGCCGGTGCCAATCGAGGCGGCAACGATGACAATGACGGGATTATGACCGCACTGGAAGCCTCACAGCTCAACCTGTGGGGGACCAAACTGGTGACGCTCTCAGCCTGTGAAACCGGGGTCGGGGAAGCCAAAACCGGCGATGGGGTGTATGGACTACGCCGCGCACTCGTCCTGGCCGGAAGCGAAGCCCAACTGATGAGCCTCTGGTCGGTGTCGGATCAGGCAACCCGGGAATTGATGGTGAAATACTACACAAAACTCAAAGCGGGTGAAGGTCGCTCAGCGGCGCTGCGCAACGTGCAGTTGGAAATGCTCAAAGATCCCCGGCGGCAGCATCCGTTTTATTGGGCGAGCTTTATTCAATCTGGGGAATGGGCTAATCTGGAGGGAGTGCGGTAGCTGGTTTACGCCCGGTAGCGTCGAAAGATTTTGCCTCAATGCACTCAAACTAAGGAGAAAACGCTCTATGCCCCTACGGTTACAACGCTTTATTGCAGCGTGTATAGCTGGTGGCTTCATCCTGTCCCAACTTTCCGACGCATCTACCAGGGGCGCTCGACAGGTTCGGCCAACGTCACCAAGCTCAAAATCAACTCCAATGGAAATCCAAGCGGGGTTCAAAGCCGAACGTGACTTATCAGGCGGTGAACACCACACCTACCCGCTCACGCTCAAGGCCGGTGATTACCTGAAACTGGTGGTGGAACAACGCGGAATTGATGTGGTGGTACGCTTGCTTGGGCCAGATGGGCAGAAATTGGCCAGCGTGGATGGTCCCAACGGCGCACAAGGCCCAGAGCCGTTGTCCCTGATTGTGGAGCAGGCAGGTAGCTACACCCTCGAAGTCGCCGCATTTGAAAAAACAGCCAGGGCAGGAAAGTATGAACTGAACCTCGAAGCGGTGAAACCGGCCACCGGGCAGGATCGAGCCAGGTTTGAAATCGAGGCACTTGTGGCAAAAGTTGAAGACCTTGACGGGGCAGGTAAATACGATGAGGCCTTGCCGCTGGCAACCCAGGCGCTTGAAAAGAGCGAACAGGTCTTTGGTCAAGAACACCTACTCGTTGCCACCTGCCTCAACTCCCTGGCGACTCTCTACCAGGAAAAAGGTGATTACCCCAGGGCTGAGCTGTTTTCCCAACGTTCATTGGCTATCCGTGAGAAGGCACTGGGTCCTGACCATCGGGATGTCGCCACCAGCCTCAACAACCTGGCTGTGATTTACAACAACAGGGGCAAAACCGCCCAGGCTGAGCCGCTTTACCTGCGTGCCCTGGCCATTCGAGAGAAATTGTTGGGTCCCGATCACTCGTCTGTCGCTTCGAGCCTCAACGACCTGGCGTTGCTCTATGGAGAAAAGGGCGACTACCAGCAGGCGGAACTGATGTTTAAGCGTTCCCTGGCCATTTGGGAAAAATCGCGGGGTTCTGACCACCCATCTATCGGCACGAGCCTCAACAACCTGGCCTGGCTCTATCAGGCCAAAGGCGACTATACGCAGGCGGAACTGATGTTTAAACGTTCCCTGGCCATTCGGGAAAAATCGCTTGGCCCTGACCACCCATCTGTCGCTACGAGCTTCAACAACCTGGCTTCGCTCTACCACAACAAAGGTGATTTTGGGCAGGCGGAGCCACTCTATCGGCGTGCCCTGGCCATCCGGGAAAAAGTGCTCGGTCCCGAACACCCGGAAGTTGCCAACACCCTCAGCAATCTGGCATTACTTCACCAGGATACAGGTGACTACAACCAGGCCGAACCGCTGTATCTGCGCTCCCTGGCCATCCGTGAGAAAGCACTGGGTCCCGACCACCCATTTGTCGCCATCAGTCTCAACAACCTGGCTCAGACCTACCAGGCCAAAGGCGACTACAAGCAGGCTGAACTGCTCTTTCAGCGTGCCCTGGCCATTCGTGAGAAAGCACTTGGTCCTGACCACCCGTTTGTCGCCGCCAGCCTCAACAACCTGGCCTTTCTCTATCACGGCCAGGGTGACTACACACAGGCCGAACCGCTCTATCTGCGTTCCCTGGCCATTTGGGAGCGCACACTCGGTTCTGAGCACCCGAATGTCGCCTACAGCCTCAGCAATCTGGCTGGATTCTTTCAAGCCAGGGGTGACCTGGCCCAGGCGATTGCCTATCGAACACGGAGCAACGACGTCACCGAACGCGATTTATTGCGCAACCTGGCCTCCGGTTCCGAACAACAGAAAGCGCTGTATTTAAAAACCACGACCAATCAGACGGATCAATCCATTTCATTGCATGTCCAGGCCGCACCCCAGGACCAGACCGCACTCCAGACGGCGCTGACGGTGATTCTGCGCCGCAAAGGGCGAACGCTGGATGCGATGACCAATGCCCTGGCGATTTTGCGGAATCAAAGTGACCCCGAGACGCAAAAACTGCTCGATGAGTACACCAGCATCGTGGGTCAAATTTCAGCTCAAACGCTGAGAGGCCCTGGAAGGAAAAAGCTGGAAGAGCATCTGGCATCTCTCCAATCACTCGAAGCCGAGAAAAACAAACTGGAAAACGACATCAGCCGCCGGAGTGGGGAATTTAAAGTGCAAGCCACGCCAATCACGCTCGCAGGGGTGCAACAACTGATCCCATCCGACGCGGCGCTGGTGGAATATGCCGTGTACCGTCCCGTTGACATGAAAACCCGAACGTACGGCAAGCCGCGGTATGTGGCGTATGTGGTCAAATCGGGTTCCGGGGCTGGTCAGGGGTCAGGGGTCAAGGGTCAGGAGTCAGAGAGTTCGATCCAAAATCAAGTCTCACCACCCGGAACCCGGAACCCGGAACTCGGAACCCTGTCTTATGTGGATTTGGGAGAGGCCGAACCGATTGATCAGGCTGTTGCCCTGTTGCGCAAGGCGTTAAGTAACAGATCCAAATCGGTGGGCCTCCACGTCAAGCCAGCGGCCCAGGCACTGGATCAGTTGGTGATGAAGCCGGTGCGCGTCCTGATTGGAAACACCCAACACCTGCTGATTTCGCCGGATGGAGCATTAAATCTACTGCCGTTTGCCGCCCTGGCCGACGAGCAAGGCCAGTTCCTGGTTGAAAAATACACCCTGACTTATCTGACGAGTGGACGGGATTTACTCCGGCTGGGAGTGAAGCTCAGCAGTCAGGACCCACCGCTCGTGATTGCCGACCCAGATTATGCCACTGGCGAGGGACCACACCTGTTGGGACGAACCCTGCTCCCCTTGCAGCGGTTGATCGGGACACAAACGGAAGGGGAAAAGTTGAAAGAAATCTTTCCCAATGCGCAATTGAAGTTGAAAGGTGAAGCCAGCGAAACCGTCTTGAAACAGGTGAACCGACCCGAACTGGTCCACATTGCAACCCATGGATATTTTCTGAAAGACGTTACCGAAGAGTCTCCCGACAAACAGGGAACCCGAATGTTGACCAGATCTGAGGAGCCCCCAATCAATCCTGAAAAACTAAAGGCGAATAACCCCTTATTGCGCTCGTGGCTCTTTTTTGCGGGAGCGAATCGGGGTGGGACTGAGGGCAACGATGGAACCATGACGGCATTGGAAGCGGCTCAATTGAATTTGTGGGGCACCAAACTGGTGACGCTCTCAGCCTGTGAAACCGGGGTCGGGGAAACCAAAAACGGTGATGGGGTGTATGGATTGCGCCGTGCACTCGTCCTGGCCGGAAGCGAAGCCCAAATGATGAGCCTGTGGTCGGTGTCGGACCAGGGAACGCGGGAATTGATGGTCGAATACTACACCCGGCTCAAAAACGGCGAAGGCCGTTCCACAGCCCTGCGCAACACCCAACTCAAACTGCTCAAAGACCCGAGACGACAGCATCCGTTTTACTGGGCGAGCTTTATTCAATCGGGCGAATGGGCCAATCTGGATGGAAAACGATAGATCAAACCATGTGAGGCTGAGGGTATCGGGCTCAGGGCTGAGAAAAATACAATTCTTTCAATGATTTAGCTTTCACATAATATGAGGATTCCATTCCCAAATGGTATTAAACCCAGCCTCCAGATTTATCACCACGAGGTTCGAGGTGTGTCAAACAAGGGTTGGCCACACCTTTCCTTCGGGCTTCGGCCAGGACATCCCGTGCCTTTATTCCGTGGGCAATCAAGGGATCTCCATCCAGTGCAACCTATTGACCAACATACTGATCACGGTTTTCCTGAATCCATTTCATTTCAAGCCTGCCATCCCAAACAGGTTTGGACGCCAGAGGAGCTTCTTGAGAGGTTGGAGAGTCACAAGGTGGGTCAATCGTTTCCGATTCTTCAGGAATGATAACCTGGCCAGATTCGCGCAAAACTTTCTCAAGTTGATCAAATCCGGCTGCAGGCACTTCGAGTAGAATTTGATTCTGGTCTTCATCATTTCGGTCACAATCAGGCATTCCACCCTGGAATCCGCGTGCCGCATTCGGGGCAGTATTTCGAAGCTCGTTCCAGTTGATGATTGCAGCCGGGACAGGTTCGGCGTTGTTGTAACGGTTGCCCACACTCTGAGCAAAACCGGGTGCCGGTCGTCGGTGCGTTGCAATGCGAACAGGTTGCCGGAATGGGATTCTGGAGATCATTTGGCGTAGCCAGCACGGTTCCCCAGCGGCCTTCGCGAAATAACTGATGTTGTGCGCCCTGGGCGCGAGCGGCGGCGCGTTCTTCTTCAAAGGCCGGAGCACAATCTTTACAGATGCCATATTGCGCATTCCAGCACACTTCCGGACAGACCCATTTTCCGCACCGCTGACATTGATGGAAATACTGCTGGGCTTCCTGAACCGCAATTTCAAAGGCTCGATCCCGCTCAGAACCACGGAAGGTATTTTGTAAATGATCCACACTGTTTGCGGCCTGATGGAAAATTCCTCCAAATAAACTCCCCGCCGCCCGCAACAGCCCTTCTGCCGTGCCGCCCATCGAATTTTGAAACCGGGTGAGGTGCCCGTTGTGGCACTTGTCACAATAAAATTTGAACTGAAACCCATTGCTGTTCGAAAGATCACTGTGGTTTGAGGTGAAGCGGATCATGAAAAATCTCCCTGACTTAAATAAATGTCCGTGATGAAGCTGGTTTGATGAATCTCTCAACTGTAGCAAAAATCTCCGGCTGAAAAAAATCCAACAACTTAACTCTCCGGCTGAAATTTCAGATTCTGAGCCAGAATCCTTTTTGAAAAAACTGCTTGACCATTTACTACACTTGTCGTAGATTCTCCGGTGTTCGTAGTAAGATCATTTTCAAATCATACCAGTTTGTAGTCAGTGGTCAGTAGTCAGTAGTTCGCTAAGTTTATTTGATAGAATGAGTTGACTGTCTGCTCATACGAAAATTTCATTGCAAATTGGTATCATCGCATGGGACCGGAAAAAGGCTTTGTGGGCAAAAGATGTGTCTCCCCTCAGCCCAATTTCTTCAGCCCTGAATTCGGAGGTTCGCCCGTGAAAGCTCAAAAACACGTCAAGCTCTCAAAGCTTGAACTCGAAATTATGGATGTCATGTGGGATCTGGAGCGTGCTTCGGTGCGTGAACTCCAGGAAGCCCTGCCGGAACACAAACGCCCGGCCTACACCACGGTCCAAACCATCGTCAACCGACTGGAAGAAAAAGGCGCCGTGACGCGCACCAAGAAAATTGGAAATGCCTTCATCTTTGAACCGGCAATTTCACGTAAAGCGGCGCACCGACGATTGTTTGATGATGTTTTGGAAATGCTGGGCGGCTCGGTCCAACCACTGATGGCGCATCTGGTCGAAACCGGCAAGCTCACGCTCGAAGACGTCCGCAAACTTGAATCAACCCTGACCAAACTTGAATCCAATCCCAGTTCAGAATCCTCACACACCCCAAAGGAGTAACCAGATATGACCTTTCTGGAGTGGCTGAATACCGTTTCGCAAACTGCCTGGCCGGCAGTCGTCAATCACCTCTGGCAAACGCTTCTTTTTGTTGGGCTGGCCTGGGGCGTGGTGAAAGTATTGAAACATGGCCCAGCCCGGCTGCGATTTTTTGTCTGGTCGCTGGCAGCCGTCAAACTGGCAGTACCGGCAATTTTGGGGGCCCTGCTGCTGCAACAGGTTGGGGTTCAGGCACCAGAACTGCTCACTCCGGTGGCCCAAATCGTCAAAACCTCAACGGTTACGGTGAGTTCAACTCCTGAAGTCATCATTGACGAACTGATTGTCATTCAAGGACATCGCCCGGCCTTTCAATGGCTAAATCTCCCGCTTGTGTGCACCTGTGTCTGGTTTGGCGGCATGGTCTTTCTGCTCAGTCGGTGGTTGATGAAGCGCGCTTCCTTCCTGCGAGTGTTACATCAGGCGGTTGTCTGCACTGGCGAACGGGAACTCAAAGCCCTCGAAGCCGCCAAAGTCCGTCTTGATTTTGAAAAGGACGTGCGACTGGTGCTCTCGCGCCATATTCCCGAACCCGGCGTCTGGGGCGTGATAAATCCGGTCGTAATTTTGCCGGATACCCTCGCGCAACATCTTTCCGATCAAGAACTTGAACACGTGCTGATGCACGAACTAACCCATATCACCCGGTATGACAACCTGATTGCGAACCTGAACATGGTGCTGTGCTGTGTGTTCTGGTTCTTCCCTGTGGGCTGGTGGATTTCAAAAGCCATGCTCCACGAACGCGAACAGGCGTGCGACGAACGTGTCCTCGAAGTCAGTACCAGCACCAATTCGTATGCGGCTGGCATTCTGAAAGTTTTTCAATTTGGCCTTCAATGGCGTGAACTGGCTGGGGTGTCATATGCCACCGGCTCTGACCTGCACAGGAGAATCGAAAATATTATGGAAAATCCGATCCGTCCGTTGAGTTCATTCTGGTCACGTGTCGCGCTGGGCACGCTGGTCGCTGGTTTTGGGTTGATCCTGGTTGGGACTGAAACCTGGGGCAACTCACTTGTCATTCAAACTCAAAAAGCACCCAAAACTGGCGTGCGAATGACCCCTCCACCGGCACCACCGGTACCACCAGCACCACCGGCACCACCGGCACCACCAGTCCCAACTGATGGACCGCCCGCACCACCTGACACCCCGGAAGCTCCAGAAGCCCCAGAACCACCGCCGATGCCGGATGATGAAACGCTGCCAGCCCTGGCGCCAACTCCAGAAGCTCCACCAACCATGACCCCGGCTCCGGCAACCGCACCACGCCCGGCGACTCCACCATCAGCCCAGGCACCAACGCCACCACCGGCTCCGGCGGCACCAACACCCCAGGTAATCAAAAAAGTTCAGCCAGTGTATCCGCCACTGGCCAGATCTGCCCGGGTACAGGGTGATGTCACGGTCGAAACCACTGTTTCAGAAACTGGTGATGTTATAAAGGCCAGAGTGATCAGTGGTCATGCACTTCTGCAAGAGGCAGCAATTACTGCCGCTCGTCAATGGAAATTTGAACCAGCGGTTTATAATGGCAACCCCGTCAAAACCGTCAATTTACACACCTTTCGATTCACTTTGCCGGCAAAAGAAGATGATCAAGATGTTGTCAGCCGCTCGGAAGGGGCAATCCGTGGCAACGCCATTCACCGTGCAGTGCCGGAATTCCCAGAACAAGCCAAAATTGATGGAATTGAAGGCGATGTCACGCTGAGCATTAAAATCAACGAAGACGGTCAGGTGTACTCAGTGGAAGTACTTTCAGGTCCGAAAGTCTTCTGGGATGCCTGCCTCAAAGCCGCCAGCCAGTGGAAATTCAACCCAACTGTGATTGAAGACAAACCAGTGAAAGTCATGGGTCAGTTGACGTTCCGATTTAAGCTCTAACGTCAGTAATGCCAGTCAAAAGTTGAAGCAGTTTCTGATTTTCAGCCCAGGAACTTTTCAGAAAAAGAAACCTGGCCAGGAGCGCCGGCACCCTGCTGGCGCTCCCAGGAAAATTCCCCCTCAGCCCTCAGCCCTCAGCC
>CAZXCE010000215.1:0-12598 GCA_964639175.1 uncultured Clostridia bacterium | reverse complement strand
TTCTTCATTCTTCATTTCTCATTTTCCAACGCGGATGAGCTGTGTTCCAGAAAGGTGCTCGTGAAGCCCGCGTTGATTGGGGTCAAAAATAGCCCAAACAAATCCAATCATCAATGTAAAAAAGGAGGCAACATAGCCAATTGCCCGTAAAAATGCCTGTTTTAAGGTTGGAATCTGCCGGGTTTGGGTGCAAACCACGCATAATCCGCCAAATTGCATGCCAAAGGTTTGACCAGCAACTGCCATTGTTCCAAACAGATACACGCCAGCAATCAAAATACCGGCCACAGTTAAGAGCACTGCAACGCGGGCATCACTAAATTCAGCACCAACTGCCTGAACCGCAATCCATAGCGGCACATTCGAAACCAGGATTGTGGCCACATCAATCGCTCCGGCACGCAGACGTTCCACAATTTCAGGGCGAACAACCTCGCCAGAAGCAGTAAAGACAGCATCCAGCTCCGCATCCAGTTCTGAAAAGGCAAATTCATCTGTTTCCGGCACACCCAGAAAGGATTCTGAGCCGACAAAGGCCGAGAGGGATTGTCCTTCGCTCAACTGGCTGACCGGAGACTGAACAGGTTCAGCCACAACTGATGGCGAGGGCACCGCGTGCAAAGAAACATCGGGCATCGCGGGTTCAGAAACAGGCGAGAGCAAGGTTGCTGGTGCCGTGGCCGTGGTCAAAATCGGCTGGGTGGTCGCTGCCATCCGATGAATTCCGGCTGAGCGCGGCTTTTGGGAGACTGTCGCCTCAACTGAACGACTGTGTTCAGACGCGCGCCGCACCCGATCCAGCATCGCCTTCACAATTGGGTTTTCAGACTTTTCATCCGTGTGGATTTCTTCAAATCTCAGCGCTTCGACAGCAGGCGGGGGAGGCTCTGGTACCGGTGCAACGACAATCGGTTCCGCCGTAACCGTAATCACATTGGGCTGAGCGACCAGAGCGGCCAGTTTTTGTTGTTCCTGAATCGCGGCTTCAAGCTCGGCTTCCATCGAGCGCCGGGCCTTGATCTGTCGCACACGGGCGCTTAACTCGGCTCGCCACGCCGGGACATTGGGAGCACTGTGAACCTCCATCGGAGGGCGCTGGGATGACATTTTGGATACTCCTCCCCGAGTATTGCCGGGAAAATCTAAAACACTTCCAACTGATGAACGCTGTGACGTAGAATGGACTGCTTGTCCGCACCGACGGCAGGGAATCCGGTCGTCTGATTGCAGGTATCCGCACTGAGGGCAAATCATAGATAAACTTTTGCTCCGTTTACGCGAGTAACAAAAAGTGATCCCCCCTGGTCAAAATGGCTGAACACGATGTGAATTCTGGTCTGGAAAGCGTGACGGCTTGTGAATCAAACCGTTGATGATGATGCGCAATGCTAGCAGAGAGCAATTCTTCAGGTCAATGAAAAAGAGTTCATATTTTAGTTTATGCCAAAGAGTTTATACAGTTCAGACTAGGAAAGTTACAAGCCAGTCACCTCAGGGTTCAGGGTTCAGGGTTCAGTCGCCGTAACGGAAAAAGTATTCTGGAATCGAGGGTTTTTCAGAACTTTGACCGGAACCTTGAGGCGGGTTCAAGCGACCACAGATTCAACAATTCTCAATCAAACAGAATTCCATTTTTTCGTACCGGAGACCGATTTTTATGATGACTCAGGGGTTTCGTCGCTGCTGGCAACCTGGAGGAATTTTCTTCCAGGTGTTTTTGCTTCTGGTTGTGGGTGGACTCACGTCCCTCACCGCTCAGGCCCAGGGAATTTTGATTCCTCAAGAACCGAACCGCCCACGCCCACCTGTCCCGCGCCCGGTTCCAATTCCACGAACCTTAAAAATCAAGAGCATCCGCATCACGACCACTATCAAAAACCAGGTCGCCCGGACACACATCGAACAAATCTTTCTCAATGAAACGCCATACACGCTGGAAGGCACCTATTGCTTCCCGATCCCGGAAAGCGCCGCCCTGTCTGAATTTGCCATCTGGGAAGGCAATCGGCGACTGGTCGGTGAAGTCGTAGAACGCGCCAAAGCTCGCCAGATTTACGATAGTATTGTGCGCACCATGCGGGATCCTGGGTTGCTTGAATACTCAGGAAAAGACCTCTTTCAAGCGAGCGTGTTTCCGATTCCGGGAAATAGTGAGAAGAAAATTGAACTGGCCTATTCCCAGGTGCTGACGGGCGAAAACGGGATTGTCCGCTATCGCTACCCGCTCGGCAGCGGCCAGCGCGCCCAGGGCGAACCACCCCAAAGCGTCGTGGGTCAGGTCGAAATTGATTCCCCGACTGCCATCAAGACGATTTACTCCCCGAGTCATTCGATTGACACCAAACGCGACGGCGAAAAGAAAGCCCGCCTGAGCTTTGAAGTCTCCGGGCAAAAAGGACTTGATGATTTCCAGCTTTATTATGGCCTGAGTGAAAAAGACTTTGGCGTGAGCCTCGTCACCCATCGCGAACCGGGCAAAGATGGGTACTTCCTGCTCCTCATCGCTCCAAAAGTGGCCATTTCCGAACGTGACCGGCTGGCAAAAGACATCGTGTTTATCTTTGACACGTCAGGCTCGATGAGTGGTGAAAAAATCGAAAAGGCCAAAAACGCCCTCAAGTTTGGCTTACAGTCACTTTCACCAGTGGATCGGTTCAATGTGATCCGCTTTTCAGGCGAAGAACACCTCTTTGAAAATGGCCTGGTTGAAGCATCGCCCGACACAATCAAACGCGCCGTTCAGTATGTGGATGATTTCCGGGCTGAAGGTGGCACCAACATCAACGATTCTCTGCTGGCTGGGTTGAAATTGTTTTCCGAAAGTGCCGCCCGTCCACGGATGGTGGTGTTTGTGACTGACGGTCTTCCAACGGTCGGAACGACCGACGCGGCAACCATCATCAAAAATGTCACCGCCGCGAACCAAACCCAGGCTCGAATTTTTACCTTTGGCGTTGGCTATGACGTCAATACTCAATTGCTTGACAAAATCGCTGAGCAAAATCGGGCAGTGAGTGACTACATCGAACCCAATGAAGACCTCGAAGTCAAAGTGTCCAATTTTTTTGGCCGCATCAACTACCCGGTCTTGTCGGATGTGAAACTCGATTTTGGCGGTGTGCAGGTTGACTATGTGTATCCCAAAGCACTGACGGATCTTTTCCGAGGCGGGCAATTTACGCTGGTTGGGCGCTACCGAAACAACGATGATCAACGAGCCACAATTCGGCTCTCAGGGATGGTTCAAAACAAGGAGCAAAGCTTTGCCTATGAAGGCAACCTCTTTGGGCGAACAGTTCCAGAAAATGATTTTCTGCCCAAGCTCTGGGCAACTCGCCGGGTTGGCGTGCTGATGGATCAAATTCGGCTCAATGGTCAAAACAAGGAGCTGGTTGATGAAATTGTGGCACTCGGCACCCGGCATGGAATTGTGACACCCTACACGTCATACCTCGCCACTGAAACCAATCAACCACCACCGCCAGCCCCGATGATCGGCGGTGGACGCCAAAATGCAGCCACCAAACCTGGCTCTCAAGCCCCACGATATGATCCTTTTGAGGATGCGAAAACAAACCGACAAACGTCCGGTGAATCGGGTGCCGGAAAGAAAAAAGCAGCCCAGGAACCACGGGATCCATTTGCCAGCGCACCAAAATCCCAGGCAGTCTCCGGTGCTGAAGCTGTTCGTGAAAGCAAAGATACGGCCAAACTGCGCGATGCTGACAAGGCTGAGAATATTCAGTCGGCCACGGTGCGAACGATTAAAAATAAACGGTTCTATCTGGTTGATGCAGTTTGGATTGACGCTGATGTTACAGCCGATGACAAGATCCCAACCGTTGATTTGAAGTTTGGCAGCGACGAGTACTTTGCCTTACTCAAGCAAAAACCGGAACTGGCTGACTACTTTGCCCTTGGAACCCGTGTCACGGTCTTTTTCGAAGGAAAAATCTATCGCGTCACCGATTGAGTTGAGTACGAATGTTTTCTGCAACTCAGTCTTTTCAAACGCTTTCCCCTGGCCTCCAGCGCAACTGGAGGCCATTTTTTTGCTGGACAGGCTCAACTTCATACCAGGTTGCAATGAAATCTTTGTATGAGCAACCAGTCAAGTCATTCAACTAAATAAACTTAGCGAACTACTGACCACTGACTACTGACTACTGACTGGTATAATCACTCTGATATGGCTTGCTTTTTCGAACAAGCGTTCGATAAAATTATCACATTCACACCAATGTCAGATGCTCACAAAATTTTAACCATTTATTTTGTTTCACATTGTTTCAGAGGAGTTCACGTTCATGGCCGCTTATAGCACCACCACGCTGCGCACACGCTACCACGATGCCCTGGTTGACTGGCAAAAGAAGAATTTTCCCGAAATGGAAATCCTGATGAAGTATTGGGACAAATACTTCCCTGGACAAACGCCATTTCAACTGGTCGCCAAGGTCGGCAACCTCAAATCAGACACGATTGAATTTGGAAAGTTTGCTGGCCAGAAGCGCTTTGAGCAGGCAGGCGATATGGTTGGCAATATGTTTTATAGCGCCCGCGATATTATCAAAGCCCAGTGCAGCACCGAGTTGGGCTCAATCCAGCAACATCGGATGACACTGGAAAGCGCCATTTCCGATGAAGCCAAATTCGCCATGCTGCGCGTTCAGGCCGAAGAACTGCGTCACGCCTATCAGATGTTTTGGGTGCTCGAACACGACCAGAGCTGGAAAAAACCGGGCCATGGCGACGTGGCCGAAGAAACCATCGAGCAATTGCTTTCAATGGAACTTGGCTCACACGTCCTGGATGCCTTCAATATTGAATTCAACCGGTTTCTCGACAACGTGATGTTTACCGCCGTGATTGACCTGGTTGGCAAGTATCAGCTTGATATGCAGAAAGTCTTTAGCTATGGCCCGGTTGCCCGATCAATGGGACCGATGTTTAGCGAGGAAGGATTCCATCTGGGTACTGGTCGCAAATTCCTGAAAGAAATCGCCGTCAATGCCACCCGAGGCGAAGGCGAATACAGCATCAACGACATCCAGCAAGCCATCAATCAGTGGTATCCGCGCGGCCTTGAAATGTTTGGCAACGAACACGGCGGCGAAACCTCAGTCACCTTTGGGTTCAAAGATCGCACCAACGGTCAGGCCCAGAGTGAATACATCCGCGAAGTCAAAGGAATCATTGACAATACCAACGTGGCGATTCTGCAGGTGCTCTCACCCGGCATTGCGGCTGACGAAGCCATCAAATTGGCGGATGAAGCCACCTCCACCGGATCAACCGTTCGAGGGATTAAGCCGGAACAACTGGTGTTTTTGCCAGCCCGGAATTTCTTCCGCAAACGTGGCCCGGAAGAAGTCGTTTTCAAGCCAGTTGACCTGCAAGGCACAACCATTACCCAGGATGGAAAACCACTGGACACACATGCCTATTTGAATTACCTGCGCACGGTGCTTCCGACTGGCTTTACCCAAAGTCGTGAGTTCGGAAAGTATGCCGATCAGCTCCATAACGCGCATTCAACCGTGATGAGTTATGGCTATGGGTTAAATTGAGAAGAGAGTAAAGCAGCAAACCATAGCGAGGAGCGAGGGAGCGAGCAGCGAGTCGTCAGAAAAAATATTCTGTCTTGCGTCTTAAACTGTAAGTTTCGTTGATGGAGTCTTGACGACTCGTGGCCTCGCTCCAGATTCGCGACAGTTGCTTTCTTAACATTTGTGTAATACAGTGGAAACACTCCAACGGGATAACAGTTCCTCTTCTGTTGGAACTCACCAAATCTTTCTAAATGCAAGGAGGAAAAACCTTTATGAGCACCGAAACTGTCGAAGCGCTCAAGGCTGAATTACTCTCAAGCCACTCGGAATACCGCGAACTGGCACGTGAACACAAACGTTGTGAAACCCGCATCAGTGAACTCCTCGCCCTCCCCTTCCCCAGCCAGGATGAACAAACCGAAGCCGCTTTTCTCAAGAAAAAAAAGCTTGGATTGAAAGACCGCATGGAAGAGATTGTGCAAACCTATAGTAAGTCCCGCACAAATCACTAAACCTCCTCTTGCAAGTTATATATTCAATTGGTTTTCAACGCCATTTCAGAAATAAGTGTGGAGTCTTTTCACCAAATCTGACTGGTTTCAGTTCTCGATTGTTGTAAAGGAGAGCGTCTCTATCCGGCGCTCTCTTTTTCTATGGGCGGTTCCCTGATATAGTGTCGGCCTGAAAGTCGCCCAGTCAGCGACATTCTCCCCATCCTATCTTCAACCAAATCAAGGAAGTTCGATTTATTCCGGCACACATTGTCAGATCGGTTCAGCCTCTGGGCTGGGACAACTGGCAAGGTAGGGGCCATATGTATTTGTCAACCACTCCAGCTAACAGGTAAGACCGTATAGCTGGAGCTTGTGAAAGCAAGCTCCGAGGTTGAGCAGTTCCAGCCAGGACCGAAAGGTCATCGGGCTCCGATGTTTGGAAAGTTAAAGAACCAACCCTGGGGTGCGTGCCAGCTCCAGGCGCTTGAACCCGTAAGTTAAACAGGCGAACGGAGTCATAGCCAGTGCTCGCGGGATAAGCTGCCAACCATCATCGACGAGGCAAACTTTACCGGCGCAAGCCGAGTCCGAAAGGAAAAAACAATGTCGAAAGTTTTTGTTATCGACGCCAATCGTCAACCGCTCATGGCGTGTCATCCCGCCGTGGCACGCAAACTCTTAATTTCGGGGAAAGCCGCCGTACTGAGGCGGTTTCCCTTTACCATCATTCTCAACCGAACCGTTGAAAACATTGAACCGCAACCCGTGCGGCTGAAAATTGATCCTGGCAGTCAGACGACAGGGCTGGCCGTGGTCAACGATGAGACAGGCGACGTTGTGTTTGCCGCCGAGCTTCAGCATCGGGGTCAACAGATCAAAGGCAAGTTGGAAGCGCGGCGAGCGGTACGGCGCAACCGAAGACAGCGCAAGACAAGATACCGCCAGGCGCGGTTTGCCAATCGCACTCGGAAAGCTGGATGGCTGCCGCCATCTTTGGACAGCCGCGTACACAATATCGTGACCTGGGTTGAGCGCATCCGCCGGTGGTGTCCCATTTCAGCCATCAGTCAGGAACTGGTCAAGTTTGATACGCGGTTACTTCAGCAACCGGAAATCTCTGGCATGGAGTATCAACAAGGGGAACTGGCCGGGTACGAAGTGCGCCAGTATGTTTTGGAGAAGTTTGGTCGCCACTGCGTCTATTGTGGAAAGCGGGATGTGGCCTTGCAGGTGGAACATATTGTGCCCAAAAGTCGGGGTGGATCGAATCGAGTTTCCAACCTGACCCTGGCCTGTGAGCCGTGCAATTTACTCAAGTCGAATCGCACGGCGGAAGAATTTGGCTTTCCCAAAGTGCAAATGCAAGCCAAACAACCGCTCACGGACGCCGCCGCCGTCAATGCCACTCGCTGGGAACTCTTCCGACGCCTGCAATCCATGGGCTTACCACTTGAAACCGGCAGCGGTGGACTGACCAAATACAACCGCACCAGGTTGGGGTTGCCCAAGTTCCATTGGACGGATGCGGCTTGCGTCGGAACCAGTACGCCGCCAACACTCAAAACCAAAGGGATCTATGTCTTGATGATCACCGCCAAGGGTCATGGAACACGGCAACGCTGTCGCCCCAATTCATGTGGATTCCCCCTTGGCCACGCGCCCAGAGCCAAATTTTTTGCCGGCTACCAAACCGGCGACCTGGTGCGGGCCGTGATTTCAAAGGGGAAGTATGCCGGAATTTATACCGGACGCGTCGCCATTCGCTTTCGGCCATCGTTCCGACTTCACGGTTTTGATGTCCACCCCAAATTTTTAACCCGCCTGCAGGCCGCAGACGGGTATGACTATACATTTTTCACTGTCAAGGACGGCACTTCCCCATCCAACCAAACTCGAACCGCGAATTCGGCGACCGTTCTGGTTGGAGTACCCGTGCCGAATAAGAAATGATGGCTAAGGAAGGCTACCCATTTATTTTGTTTTTTTTGATCCCCACCATTGTGCTCGCAGTTCTGCAGTGGTGGATTCCGGCAGTGGTATGTCTGGTTTTGACGCTGTTCATGATGCACTTTTTTCGTGATCCGGAACGCACCATTCCAACTGACCCAAATACCGTAGTGGCACCGGCGGATGGAAAAATCACGCGAGTCATCAAGGTCGAGCCAGACAATCCCAATTCACCCACCCTGATCAGCATTTTCATGTCACCGCTCAATGTCCACGTCAACCGGGCACCAATTCCGGGGGTGATTCGTGAGGTCAAACATACCAAAGGGCGCTTTGTGAACGCGATGAGCGACGAAGCCTCCCTGGTCAACGAGCAAAACACCATCACGCTCGAAAATGACCGAATGACGGTGGTCATGAAACAAATTGCAGGGTTTATTGCCCGGCGATGCGTGTTTTTCAAACAACCTGGCGACCGGGTTGGCCTGGGTGAGCGCGTAGGTCTCATCAAGTTCAGTTCACGAACTGACCTAATCCTCCCGGCTGAAGTCCAGGTCATCGTCCACCCTGGCGAGCGTGTCTATGGCGGCACAACCATCATTGGAAGGATTGAGCAAAAATGAGCAATGACGAAGACCGCAATGAACGTGTGATTCGGGCACGTCAGCAGATGCGCAAAGGCGTCTATATCCTGCCGAGCCTGATTACGATCACCAACATTTATGCCGGGTTCTATTCGGTGGTTGAAGCCTTAAAAGGCTACAAATACATGGGCCTGCATAATATTGATATGGCGGCCCATCACTTTAATATTGCGGCCATGTGCATTGGCTGGGCGGTGCTGTGTGATTTTCTGGACGGACGTGTCGCCCGCATGATGAACGCCACCAGCGACTTTGGAGTTGAACTCGATAGCCTGGCCGACGTCCTGAGCTTTGGGATTGCCCCAGCAGTGCTGGCCTATACCTGGGGATTTGGTGGTGCCCTTCCCGGTTTTGAAAAACTGGCCTGGGGCGTCTCATTTATGTATTTGATTTGTGGAGCGCTCCGCTTAGCCCGGTTTAATGTCCAGGCCCACAAACCGGCGCCACCGCCTGATCCAACCGGTGCGCCCTCGAAAAAGTACTTCGTAGGGCTTCCGATTCCAGCCGCTGCGGGCCTGATTGCCGCCATTATTCACTTTGCCCCCTGGCCGATTCCGTACAAGCTGACCAACACTTCGGTTATGAACGTCAACCTGTCCCTCTCAGGTGACATTTATGCAGTCTTCCTGCTAACCCTGGTTGCAACCCTCTCCCTGCTGATGGTCAGCACCTTTAAGTTCCAAAGCCTGAAGAGCAACAATCCGAACCCTGGCCGAAGCCCAATCTTCACAATTGTCGGCATTGCCATGCTCATCTTCTTAATTTCTTCCTATTCCGAATGGACACTCCTGATCATTGCAACGCTGTATGCCGTGCAGGGTCCGCTTGGAAAAGTTTTGAGTCTATTTCGTCGTAAATCCGGCGCAACCGTGGCCGAAGATCCACTTTTAAAACTGAAACCCAACCAACCGAATTAACAATGACTCTGGATTACCAATCTTTCTTGTCGGCTGAAGCCCTCAGCATGAAACCCAATGCCATCCGGGCACTGGCTCACCTTGTCAACCGTCCGGGAATCACCAGTTTCGCCGGGGGCGTCCCAAGCCCCGAAACATTTCCATTTGAAGAACTCGGCGACATTACGGCCCACCTGATCCGCGACCGCGGCACAACCAGCCTTCAGTATCAACCAACTCGTGGCAATCGGGACCTGATCAACTATCTGGTTGAGTACCTGCGCCGCAAAGGTGTCTCTGATGTGGTGCCAGAACAGGTGCTCATCACCGCTGGTGCCCAGCAAGGACTGGACCTCGTCGCCCGTATCCTGCTCAATCCAGGTGATGTGGCCCTGGTGGTGATTCCAAGCTACATCGGCGGACTGGCGGCACTCAATAACGCCCAGGCACAGATTTTTGGCTCGCGCGAAGAAGCCGACGGCCTCAACCTGGCGGCCTTCGAAGCCGAACTCACCCGGCTCAAGACGGCTGGAACACCGGTGAAACTGGTCTATTCGATTCCTAATTTCCAGAATCCTTCGGGCGTGACGATGTCTGATGCCAAACGGGATGGACTGATTGAGCTGGCGTCGAAATACAATTTTCTGATCGTGGAAGATGACCCGTACGGCGAGCTGTATTTTGATGCCACAGCCCCACCACCAGCGTCGCTCAAGAGCCGGGACCGCGAAGGCCGCGTGATCTATCTCGGCAGCTTTTCCAAGGTTCTGACCCCTGGTCTGCGGGTCGCCTGGATGGTTGCTCCGGCTGCCTTGACGGCCAAATTCGAATTGTGTCTGGAAACAGCGGCCCTGTGTGGCGGCGTCCTCGACCAATCAATTGTGGCCGAAGTTTGTCAGCGCGGGCTGGTCGAATCACGCCTGCCTCAGTTGCGCGAGTTTTATGGAACCCGTTGTCGGGCCATGCTTGAATCTCTTGAGGCCTTTGCAACTCCGGATATGCAGTGGACACGGCCCACCGGTGGCCTCTTTGTGTGGGTTGAAGCCGCGCTCCACGTTGATGCCGAAGCCCTTCTCCCACATATGGTTGAGCGGGGTGTCGCCTATGTTCCGGGTCGTCCGTTCTGTATTGACGGCTCAGGAAAAAACACGCTCCGACTGGCCTTTTCCAAAGAATCTCCAGAAAAAATCCGTGCCGGAATGGAGACATTACTCAAAGGCATTTCAGCATTGACCGCACTGGCACCAGCAATGGGCGACTGAAATAACGTGAAGAATAGAGAATGAAGAAACCTGGTGGTTAGTGGTTAGTGATTCGTTCCCGGCTCTTGGTTTTTAGTTCTTGGTTCTTGGAAGCTATTGATTTCTAACCACTAACCACTAACCGCCAACCACTAACCATATTCTTCATTCTCCATTCTTCTTATGTTTCGACTCGATGGACAGGTAGTACTCATCACAGGTGGGGCAACTGGAATCGGACGCGCCATGGCCGAGGTATTTTGTGAAGCCGGTGCCAAACTGGCGATTGCTTCACGGCGAATGGCAGAAGGCGAAGAAATCGTTCGTCTCATCCAGCAAATTGGTGGCGAAGCCATTCATATTGGCGCAGACATCACCCTTGAATCAGACGTCAAACGAGTAGTTCAGGCAACACTGGCTCACTACAATCAAATTGATGTGCTCGTTAATAATGCAGGAATTATGCGGCGCGGCGCGGTGACTGAACTCACCGAAGAAGATTGGGATGAAGTACTTGAAACCGATCTCAAAGGTGTGTTTTTGTGCGCCAAACACGTTCTGCCGCCAATGCTTGACCGCCAATATGGCGCCATCGTCAACATTGCGGCCATCCACGGGTTGAAAGGTGGCGCCGGAACAACCGCTGCCTACACAGCAGCCAAAGGTGGCCTGGTAAGCCTGAGCAAATCAATGGCGGTTCGCTATGGTCCGCAGGGAGTACGGGTCAATTGCATTTGCCCTGGATTTGTCCCAACTGATATGAATCGCCATCTGATTGAGGATGCACCAGACCCGGCGGAACGGCGTCGTGAGTACGAGGCTGGGTACCCACTGCGCCGGCTTGGAACGCCGCATGATGTGGCCTATGCCGCGCTCTTTCTGGCCTCATCCGAAGCCAGTTGGATTACAGGTGCCACACTCGTGGTTGATGGTGGATTGATTGCCAAATAATACTGCTTAGGGTTCAGGGTATCGGGTTCAGGGTTCAGGGAAATACAGCTTTCTCAATAATTTAGACTTTTCAGCAACCCGACGGTTTCATTGCAAAATGGGATAAGCCCCTGCCCCCAACATTTCACATTCTTCCAATTGATTGAAAGACAAATCATGAAAGAAAAAGTTGTCAAAAGTGACACTGAGTGGAAACAAACCCTGACACCAGAACAGTTTGCGGTTTGTCGTCAGAAAGGAACCGAGCGTCCGTTCACTGGCAAATATTATGACACCAAAGAAGCTGGAATTTATCGGTGTGCCTGTTGCGGTCAGGAACTGTTTAGCTCTGAAACCAAGTTTGATTCCGGTACCGGGTGGCCCAGTTTCTGGTCGCCGGTTTCACCAGACAATGTCCAAAATGAAACAGATGAAAGCTGGCTGATGCCTCGCACTGAAGTTCTGTGCAGTCAATGTGATGCGCACCTGGGCCATGTCTTCCCTGATGGCCCGGCACCGACGAATCTGCGATACTGCATTAACTCGGTGGCATTGACCTTCGAGAAAAAAGAAATCCCAGCCAAACCACCCCGCCCATCAGAAAACGGAGTGGTCTTTTATGAATTCAAAGACATTCGCCACCTGATTCCCTGGTTTATTTTTCAGGAATATGGCCAACTGACTGGCAACTATGTATATGCTGACCAGATTGTGTGCCTTTCTGAAAATGGCCGCCTGAAAATCTGGCTCAATGAAGAAGCCCGGCTTGCTCGTGACCCAGAACGGTTGATTTGCGACTATGACGAGAACGTGCTCCGTGGCCAACCGAGCCAGAAGTAAAGAAGAATGAAGAATGAAGAATTGAGAATGAAGAATGAAGAATTGAGAATGAAG
>CAZXCE010000214.1:0-12605 GCA_964639175.1 uncultured Clostridia bacterium | reverse complement strand
AGCCCAAATTGAAGACTTGGAAAACAGGAATGGCTAATTGTGGGGGCGGGGGGAGATGGTGGAGGGTGGAGGGCAGGCGGTTTTATTCAATAGAATCAACAGGTTGCTTTGATTGATGTTGACTCTGGGGTTGAACAGAATCTCAATCAACCCGTCAGAAATTTTCCTGACACCCGGCTGACAAAATGACAGGAAAGCCACAAACAGCAATGAGAGAAATATTTCCTGGGCGCACCGGCATCTTGCCGGCGCTCAGGAGGGAATCTTTTTCTGAAAAACTACAGGTTCTGTTGATATTTCTTCCCCACGTCATGGTGGTTAAATTGAGATGGTGCTGGAAACACTGAGAATGACCAAAATCCGGGATCAAGGGGGAGGGCAAACCATGATTGGCCCAGTTCTCCGACCTTGAAAGACTGGTCTCACCTCACCCTTTTGCTGCGGCGCTCAATCCACCACCCAACCTGTCAACAGAACCTGGACTTTTATTACCTGAATGGTCGGTGACTACGTCGCTCTTCACTCTTGATAGCCTGATAGCTATTTCTTCTCTAAATTCATTTCAAAGAACTTGCGCCATTGTTTCCCATCCATTGAAAACTCGCCGATTTCAAGCCACTTCTTCTCTTTAAAAGTAATGGTATAGCGAACGCTCCCGCCATTGGGGGTTGGCATTCCCCATTGCCAGCTTCCATTTTCGGTGGGAACTAAAAACGTGTCTAACGAAGCGCCATCGGCTTTGTGCGGGCGCATACGGTACTGATTGGTCTGGTCATCAAACGAAAGCCAGGCCAGAGCATGATGAGTGACTTTCTCAGGCCCGCCAGCTTCAGCTTTGGATTTGTGCAACCCCTCGATAATCAAGACCATGCCGTTTAGTCGTGATTGAACTGTTTCGAGGCTGGTAAAGGTTTGGCGTTGGGGGCCCATTTCAATCCATCCGCTTCCAGCCCAGTCTCCGACCATACCTTCCAGCTTTTTCATAGCTGCCAGTTGGGCAGCCTGTTTAGTGGCAGGCGCTTGCCCCAGAATCGAGCAATGGGTTCCACCAATCAAGATCAAACCGAAGCATCCTAAAAAAAGAAAAAGTCGCTGAACCATCGTGAGTCTCCTTCAAACTGTGAATGTGTACATTTCAGTCACAGTAAAAGGAGTGGCTCACAGGGCCAAGCGACGATTTCTGGACGGTAGATTTTGCTGACTGAACGGGGAAAAACAGAATGAAGAATTGAGAATGAAGAATTGAGAATGAAGAATGTGCCTGGTACGTAGTTCTTGGTGCTTCGTACTTTGGAACCAATAATGCCAGTTAAGGGTTAAAAAATTGTTTGTTGAAAATAAAGGGTTTATCAAAATCTCAAATTTCAGACGTTCAATTTCCTGCCTGTAAGTTGTTGATCTTGAAGTCTCAATTTCAACCCTTCATTCGCATTAATATCTTCCAAGAACCAAGAACCAAGAACCAGTCATTCTTCATTCTTCATTCTTCATTCTTCATTCTCAATTCCTTACATATTGATCATGTGGCCAGCCAGACCGTGGATGGCTTCTTTGACCGCCTCGCACAGAGTTGGATGGGCATGAACGTTGCGCGACATTTCTTCAACCGTCAGTTCCCATTGTTGAGCCAGCGTGAGTTCAGGGAGCAATTCGGTGACTTCAGGGCCAATTAAGTGACCGCCCAGCAACTCGCCGTGGGTTTTGTCGCTGATGAGTTTTACAAAACCGATGGCGTCGTTTAAGCCGTGGGCTTTGGCATTGGCAGTGAATGGGAATTTGGCAACCTTGACATCATAGCCCTGTTCAATTGCCTGTTTTTCCGTGTAGCCAAAGCTGGCAACTTGCGGCTGGCAGTAGGTTGCCCGAGGCATCATGACAAAGTTGAGCCCCATGGTTTCCGTTCCGGTCATGTGTTCGGCGGCAATCACCCCCATCGCTTCGGCCACGTGGGCGAGCATCAATTTGGCCGTCACATCACCAATGGCGTAAATATGCGGCACATTGGTTTGCATATAGTCGCTGATTTCAATAGCACCACGGTCGGTCAGTTTCACACCCGTGTTTTCCAGGCCATAGCCTTCAACGCGTGGCTTGAATCCAATCGCCT
This sequence comes from uncultured Clostridia bacterium, assembly GCA_964639175.1. GTDB lineage: Bacteria > Acidobacteriota > Blastocatellia > Chloracidobacteriales > Chloracidobacteriaceae > JACQXX01. The sequence continues at coordinate 10,498 of CAZXCE010000214.1, read as the reverse complement.
GCATGACTTTGTCGGCTTCGAGCACTTTTTGCTGCCCTGTGCCGTCAGTGACCGTGACCCGGACGTTTGAGCCGGTATCTTCAATCAGATCAACGCGGGTGCTGGTCATGATTTTGATGCCGGCACGTTCATAGTGTTTTTTCAATTCAGCCGAGATTTCTTCGTCTTCAAGCGGCACAATTCGATCCAAAAATTCAACAATCGTCACCTGACAGCCATAATTGCTCAAAACATAGGCAAATTCGACTCCGATGGCGCCTGCACCGGCAATGATGATGCTGCCTGGAACCTTATCTTCAAGGATTTGCTCTTCATAGGTCACCACGCGTTCGCTCAACTTCGAACCTGGAATCAAACGAGTGGTTGCGCCCGTGGCAATAATACAGTTTTTGAATTTGAGGGTTTCGGTTTCGCCTTTATTTAGAGCAACTTCCAGCGTGTTGGCATCCTGAAAACTGGCCCAGCCGTCGTACTCGTCAATTTTGTTTTTGCGCATCAGAAAGTGGACACCTTTGACGCGTCCATCAGCGACTTTGCGGCTACGGCGGTAGGCTTCACCATAGTCAAAGCTGAGCGTCCCATCCACTTTGATTCCAAACTGGTTGGCTTTGTGCTTGAGGATGTGTACGAGTTCAGCATTTCTGAGCAATGCTTTCGACGGAATGCAGCCGACGTTCAAACACACACCGCCCCAATATTTCTTTTCAACGACGGCGGTTTTGAGACCGAGTTGACTGGCGCGAATGGCCGCCACATATCCGCCGGGACCGGCACCCAGCACGACCAGATCATATTCTTTGACCATTGAAAGTTCTCCTTGTGTTTAAAAGCAGATTTGTATTCACAACTTGAAAGGGGCAGAAACACGATTGGAAAGTCTGCCTGGAAGGTAAGAAAGCGGCGCGATTATAGCCAAGGTTGAGGCAGAATCAACACTGCTCCCAGTATCCGGCAGGTGGAATCAGTCTGTCGAATTAGGCTATGCTGGGAATTGGCGCTGAAGACATTGGGCTGGGGGCTGAAGAAAGCGGGCTGAAGATTCTATTGCCTTCCAAAAACCAAGAACCAAGAACCAAAAACCAAAAACCAAAAAACCACTTCGTCATTTGGAACTGCCATGGGCTTTCGGTTTCGCAAATCCATCAAAATTGCTCCCGGTCTCAAGGTGAATCTCAGCACCAAAGGTATGAGTGTGACTGTTGGTGGGCAGGGCGCCTCGGTCAATGTCGGCTCAACCGGGACATCTTTGAATTTGGGCGTGCCTGGAACCGGTTTGTCATACCGGACAAAGGTTTCGAGCACCCGACGCAAGCACCCGGCGACGCCACCTCCGCCCACCCCATTGCCACCGCCCCCTGGCACCCAACCAGGATGGACCCAGCAGCCTTCACCACCAGGTGTCCAGCCAACACTGGTTCCTGCCTCAATTGGGCTCAATGCTGACTCGCGCATCTGTTTTTATAATCAATATGGACAGGTTGTTCCGGATACCTGGCTGGATCAACTGGTATCGCAAAACTGGAAAGCTGTGACCGAAGTGTTAGAGCGCGAGGCCGCTGCCTATAATGATGATTCCGGATTGGACCTGCATCTGGAAACGCCTTCGCCCCGCAAATCTTTTGACTTACCTGAACTGATCCTGGCCGGCACTGTGCCCGCGCCACCTGAGATTTTCGATTTTTCAGAGCCGATACCACTGCCTCCGGAATTGAAAACTCCGGGGTTTCTGGGCGGACTGATGAAATCCAAACGCGACCAGATCGAAGCCGAAAACAATCGGCTGCGTGAAGCCTATGTCCAGGCCCAGCGCGAATGGGAACGCCGCCGCACTGCCCACACGACCTACAAAACCGAAGTGATGGCTGATTACCAGGAGCAACTGGCCAGCTACAAACGACTCAAAGCCGATATCACCGAGCGCAATCGGGTCCGTCAGTCAGCCTTGACCAATGGGCGTGAAGGCAACCCTGAAGCCATGGAAGATTTGCTGGCCGAAGTATTTAAAGAAATTGACTGGTTTCGTGAAACAACCGCCAGTTTTGAAGTCACATCCGACGCCCAAACCGTCTGGGTGGATGTTGATTTCCCGGAAATTGAAGACATGCCAGCCTATACCGCCACGGTTGATTTCCCTGGGTTTCGGCTTCAGGTGCAGCCGCGCTCAACCTATCGCCGCCAGAAAGAATACATTCACCATATTCATTCCGTTGCGTTTCGTGTGCTGGGTGAAATCTTCTGGGCGCTACCGAAGGTGACATCGGTGATTTTGTCTGGGTACTCGCAACGCCCAAATGCCCAAACCGGAGTCATGGAAGATCAGTACCTGCTCAGTGTTCAGGTGCCGCGTGTGGAATGGATCAAGGTTGATTTTTTGAACTTGAAAGGTGTGGATGTCTTTAGCTTCTTTGAACAGTTTAAGTTACGGCGCAAGTGTTCGCGAACGGCAATTGCGGCCCCAATCACACCCTTTCGAACCATTGCCGATTTAAATGACTGGATGCCGACCGATTGCATGCTGTCGCGCAAGCTCGAACTGGCTGCCCTGACCCGTGAAGAAAAAGAATCAATGGGCTGGCTTGACCGACGTCAACTTTCAAGCCTCACGCCTGAAGAACTTGAAATCCGTCAGGTAACTGCTGAAAAACTGTTTGGCCGGTTTGTTGCCGAACGCATCAACATCAGCCGGATTGAAAAAGGCGATAGCGAGGAAATCGTCAAAGCCATTATTGGCTCACCCGCCACCACTGAAGCCAAATTCCTGCAAGGCAAAAACCACGTGACCTGGAAATATGTCGGAAGTAAGCCCACTCAGATTAAATTTACAGTGAATTTTGAAAACGGCGCCGTGGTGAGCTGGGAAGGCCATTTGCCTTTGGGCGGGTGAGAAAACCAGGGCTGAAGAAATTGGGCCGAAGACTCGCAAGTTCAGGGCTGAAAAAGATCAAAATGTTCGCGCGCGAACATTTTGTGCAATTTGTTAAAAATAAATCATTTAACCCAGATTAGTAATTTCTTTCAGCCTGCAATTCTTCTTCAAAACCCTCAGCCCGAAGATTGTTCAGCCCTACTTTGAGGCATTTTTCTATGTCGGTTTTTTCGCAAAGTCGCAATGTGCAACGTCTTCGCTGGCTGGCAGTGGGACTGGCCGTGGCTGGAGTTGTGCTCCAGATTGGTGCGCCGCGCCGTCCGCAACTGGTCGAAACCCTCTATGGCCAGATGGTATATCCGGTTTTGGCGCGTGGGCTTCGGTTTACCAGTACCTGGTTGCCCTTTTCACTGGCTGAACTGATTGTCGGACTGGTGATCATCCTGGCTCTGGTTGGCACCGGGTGGTTGCTGCGAACCATGTGGAGACAGCGGGCAGATTGGAAAGCACTGGTCAAAACCGGTGTGGTCAATGTGCTGGTTGCCGGTGGAATGCTGCTCCTTGGGTTTCAACTGTGCTGGGGGTTGAATTATTCACGGCTTCCGGTGAGTCAGCGGCTGGCGCTTCCTTCGCATCAGGCGACGCCGGCCGAAGTGAAAAATCTCTGCCAGTTTTTGATTGCTGAAGCCAATCGGGCATATGCCCAGGCCCACACTCAGACAGGTTCACCATTACCCGGCACCCTGGCTCTTTCTCTGGATGAAGTACGAGTTGACCTGGAGGCATCCTTTCGGCGCGCAACCTGGATTGGTCCGACTTCTCAAGGATCATACAGCCCGGCCAAGCCCGTTTTTTTCTCTCCAGTGCTTTCATATGCCGGTATTTCAGGCGTGTACTTTCCTTTTACCAGTGAACCAAACTTCAATGCGGATATGCCAGGGTGTGATTTACCCTTCACTCTGGCCCATGAAATGGCCCATCAGCGTGGATTTGCACCCGAAGATGAAGCCAACTTTGTGGCTTTTCTGATCTGTATCACTGCCGAACAACCCTATTGCCAGTATTCGGGGTATTTGCTTGGCGCGCGGTATTTGATGGGCGATGCCTGCGAGACCCGTGAGTGCACCAAAGAGTTGCTGGCGCAGTTTGCCGCCGGACCACAAGCTGATTTAAAAGCGGTGAGTGTGTTTTGGGCTCGCTATCGTGGTATCTGGCAGGATCTCAGCCAGCGTGTCAATCATACCTACCTGCGTGCCAACAACGTGACTGCCGGGGTTGGCAGCTATAATCTGGTCGTGCGGTTGATCACCGATTATTATCATGCCGATCATCTGGCAGATCGCTCTTCACTACAAAACTCAATCTCAAATCAGTGAAGCCGGGTTGGAATGAAGGTCGTGGACTCTGATACAGGAAACGATTGAAAAAGAATGCATTCTATTCTCAATTCTTCATTCTCAATTCTTCATTCTTCATTCTTTCTATGACGTCTGTTCTTTATTACCTTCTGTTGTTGTTTTTGGGAGTGACCAGCCTTGGAGGGCTGGTGTATTACCTGCTGGCAATTTTTTCGATTCGTCGTCTGCGGCGACTGCAGCCTGATACCGCTGTTGAAGTGACCATTCCCCTGCCGCCAATTTCCCTGCTCAAGCCCTTGAACGGGGCCGATCCGGGGTTGGAACTCTATTTGCGGACGTTTTTTGCGCAAGACTATCCTCAATTTGAAATTCTGTTGGCGGTTCGGCACGAATCTGACCCGGCAGTACCGATTGTCCGCAACCTGATGGCCGAATTTTCCCAGATTCCAGCCCGGTTGATTTTGACGGGTGAGCCGCCCTTTGCCAACGCCAAGGTCTATAGCATGGAATTGATGGCTCAGGCGGCACGGTTTGATATTCTGGTGATTACTGATAGCGATGCTTCGGTTCGGAAAGATTATTTGCGGCAGATGGCGAAAACCTTTTATCCGGCTGAAGTTGGCGCTATGACAAACCTGTATCGTGGGGTTGGTGAGCTTGATTTCTGGTCAAAACTCGAAGCCCTGGGCATGAGTACCGAGTTTATGGCGGGTGTAGTGGTGGCTGAGCGCCTGGAAGGCATGAAATTTGCCCTGGGTCCGTCTATGGCCATCCGGCGCGAGTGCCTGGAAAAAATCGGTGGCTTTGCCCGCATGGCCGAGTATCTGGCTGATGATTTTGTATTGGGAAACTGGGCAGATGGGGCGGGCTACACCGTGGCTCTCTCCACCCACGTGATCAACCATCACGCCTCAACCATGGGATTTACCAGGACTTTTGTCCATCGGCTGCGCTGGAACCGAAGTTCGCGGTTCTCGCGCCCGGATGGATATGTCGGGCAGGGGTTTACCTATGGATTGGTGTGGGCGATTGGGCTAGCTGTGATCGCACCTTTTCCCTGGAATCTGATGGTTTTGGGAAGTATCCTGCTGATTCGGTTCTGGCTGGCGATTGAGCTTGGCACATTTTTATTACAGGACCGATCTGTTCTGGGGCGTCTCTGGATGATCCCGCTCCAGGATGTCATTAGCTGGGCCACGTGGCTTGGCGCTTTTTTCGGACGCGAAATCGTGTGGCGACAGGAACGGTATCGCCTGGAATTTGGTGGCCGGTTCGTGCCTGTGGTGCCACGGTCAAAATGACTGTTGAAGGAAGAATTGAGAATTGAGAATGAAGAATGAAGAAACCTTTTGATTTTTAGGATCTGGGGTTTCCTCAAAAATAGTAATTTCTAATTTCCTGCTTCTACCAGATTTTGTGTTGAGCCAGGTCAGCGTTGGAAAGAAAGGACTTGTCAGTACCTGGCTGGCTTCCAACCCCACCCGCTCATGCAGGTGGTACTGACATATCGGGTCTTCTGATTCACCTCCAACACAAAATCCGGTAGAGGCAGCTATAGTCTTTCAGATAAATATTTCCCTGGCTGGTATTCGATGGAATCTCAGAAATCATTGAAAAATTTGGATTTGTATTCCGTGTATTCCGTGTATTCCGTGGTTTCTTTATCTGAAAATCTATAATTTCTTCATTCTCAATTCTCAATTCTCAATTCTCAATTCTCAATTCTCAATTCTTCATTCAGAACAGGAAACCGCTATGAGCAAGCAACTTGTGAAAGGCCAGCGCATTAAGCTCTCTGATTTAACTCCACAATCACAAATCCGCCTTGATATTGCCTTATCTGGTTTAAAAGACCATGCCCAGTTTTATTGCCTTGCCCTCAATGAGCAGCAAAAGTTGCTCAAGTCCGAATATTTAGTGTTTTCCAATCAACCCAAAAGTCCGTGCCAGTCAATTCAAATTGCTTCGGCCACGCCCACCCAGACGTCAATCAACGTCAATCTCGGTTCGCTTCCAGGCGAGGCGAAAGAGGTTGTGCTGGCGCTGTCGTTAGGCGAACGGACAGGCTGCCTGCTGGAAAATGCCAGCGACATTCAGAGCGGAAGCCTGGTGGTATCAGCCGGATCGCAAGAAGTTGCCCGCTATCAGTTTTCAGCCCAGGACTTTGATGGCGAAAAGGCGCTGGTGTTAGGTCGGCTGTATCAGAAAGATGGCTGGCGACTGGGTCTGGTGAGCAGTGGATTTCGAGCCGGGCAATCGGCCTTATTTGACCACTTCGGTGTACCGGCGGGTCTGGTCGCTCCGGCTGTTCCGCCGCCACCACCGCCTCAAGCCTATGGTCAACCCGTCGGGGCGGCACAGCCGGCACCGGCACCCCAACCACCACTCGAAGACCAGCCAATTTTGCTTCCTGGGAAACTCCCGCCTCCCAAACCGGTCTATATGCCAGCCAGCTTTCCTGGAAATCAGGCACCCGCCGTGCCCGGTGGACTGACCGGCGCGGTTGGGTTCATTCTGGTTGAATGCCAGGACGGCCAGCATGCGTCAGGAACGGGGTTTGTGATCAACCCAGGTGGGTTTATCCTGACCTGTTATCACGTGGTATCTGATGCCAAACGCATGGATATTTGCCTGAGCGGCACCAACTATCTGCGACCATTGCTCTATGTCGCCGGAAGTGCCCAGCACGATCTGGCCTTGCTGTGGATTTCCGACTGCAATGGTGCGCTCAACTGGATGCCGCTCATTACACCCAACGATGATATTCCGCTTGGCGAAAATATCGGGCTGTTGGGGTTCCCGCTTGGCTTCGAACTTGGCATCAATGTCAATTACACGCAGGGTATCGTCAACAGTCTGCGAACCCGAAATAGCATCCCGGTTCTGCAAATTGATGCTGGCGCCACCCATGGCTCTTCCGGAGGCCCGGTTTTTCGACGGTCAGATGGGAAAGTGGTTGGAATGGTGCAGGCCATCCTGGATCAAAAGGGAATTTTGATCAACTGGGCGCTGGATATCCGCGCCTACTGGGAGCTTGGCTGGCATGCCCGGTTTTAAGGGCAAGCCAGGTCGTGATGTTGCGAGGGAGCAAAATGGTGAAATCTCTGGAAATACAGGGTTGAAAGTTTCCAGGCCACTTTGAGGATCAACAGTTTGATATTTTGCTACCTCACTAATCATGCCACTCCAGGCCCAGGCGTTTGCATTTGAGCATCAGGCCATTGCGTGAAATATCGAGTTCGCGGGCGACGCGGGAAATGTTACCGCTGTGGCGCTTGAGGGTCTCGGAAATAACCCGGCGCTCGACTTCTTCAATCGCCTGGGCCAGAGTTCGTGGTGGAGACTGGGCCGAATGTGTTTCTGAGCGGCGCAAGGTGCCAGGCGTTCCGGGTTTGGTTTGCCAGATTTCAGATGACAGGTCTTCAGGCATGAGGACGGTTTCCTGGTCGGCCATCACCACAGCTCGTTCAAGTTCATTTTTGAGCTGTCGCACGTTGCCCGGCCAGCTATAACTGCGCAGGACATCCAGCGCGGCTTCGGAAAAGACCACGGATTTATTTTCTTTTTTGGCGGCTTCGGTGAGCAGGTACCGGGCCAGCAGGGGGATATCTTCCGGGCGTTCGCGCAACGGCGGAACGTGAATGCGGATCACGTTGAGGCGGTGATAGAGGTCTTCCCGAAAGTGTCCCCGTTCGGCTTCTTCGGCCAGGCTGCGATTGGTGGCCGCCAGGACCCGGACGTCAACCCGAATCGGCTGGTTATCGCCCAGCGCATGGATTTCGCGTTCCTGGAGAAATCTGAGGAGTTTGGGTTGCACCGAAAGTGTCAACTCCCCAATTTCATCTAAAAACAGCGTTCCTCCGCTCGCGGCGCGGATGACCCCAATTGTGTCTTTATCCGCCCCCGTAAAGGCGCCTTTGGTGTGGCCAAATAACCGGCTTTCAACCAGTTCAGCCGGAATCGAAGCACAGTTAAACGGCAGAAAGAGCCGACTGTGGCGAGTGCTGGTCTGGTGGATGGCCCGGGCGACCAGTTCTTTGCCGACTCCGGACTCGCCGGTGATGAGTACGGTGGCATCAGAGGAGCGAATTTTCTGGATTTGGGTCAGGACCTGTTGCATCGAGGGGGATTCACAAAACATTCCGGCAATCGTGACATAACTTCCCGTCACAAACTGGCTGACCGTTTTGCGCATGGACTGGGTCAATGACCGGAGCCGGCAGAGTTCCAGGCTCATGTTGGAGATACGCATCAAGGCGTCGAGGGCGCCAAACTGGGGTGGCAGTCCGGAATCATCGCCCTGGAGAAACACCCAGAAATTGCGCTGTAAATCAGCTCCGACCGTGTGTGAAGTATCCGTCAATGCTTTGAAGAGAATTCCATCCGGCATTTTTTTGCCGGTTTCGAGGCAGGTGCGCAAGGTGCGGGCGGCTTTTTCGACTTCGCGGTCAGAAAATCCATGGATGACAATCGGCTTAAAAGAATGATCGGCCTGGATGTGCTCAAAAATGACGACATCTTGCTGTAACTGGTTATGGAGAATCGCCGCCAGTTCACGCAATAACAGTTCGTGTGAGCCAGAGGCGGCATTGAGTCGTTCGATCACCACCACGTCATCAATCGTCAAGGCACTGGCTGACCGGCGGCTGGGTGCGAGTGTTTCCCGTAGAGAGGCCAGTAATTCCCTGGCTTTATTGAGTTTTGGCTCGGCTTTGAGTTCTGTAAAAACCCTGGTGGCGGTTTCAAGGTGTGAGACGGCGCGTCCAGGGTCGGTGCCGGCCAGCGCCAGTCCGATTTCAAGGTGACCACAGGCCGCTTCATAGGGGTGGCTGATGGATTCAAACAGGGAAATACTTTGGGCAAGGCTGGTAATCCCTTCAGAAAGCTCATTCCGGGCAATATGCAGCCGTCCTTTGAGCCGTGCGGTCAGGGCATTGAGGTGGAGCTTGGGCTGATCTTTCAGTAATTCCTGGGCTTTGAGCAGACAATCAAAGGCAGTATCACTCTGGGCACGTTCCAGATGGGCTTCGCTTAGCCGCAGATAGAGGCCCGGAAGGTCAACCCGGCGTCCAAGTTTGGTAAAAATCCGGAGACTGTGACGAAACTGGGTAATGGCTTCTTCGGCCCGTCCCTGAGCAAGCAGAATTTCCCCAAGTGATTCCCATCCAGAGCCTTCGGCAGCTTTCAATCCTGATTCCATTGCCAGTTCGACGGCCCGGCGGGCACTGCGTTCGGCTTCGACAAATTTCCCCTGACGCAAATGCAGGGCGCTCAAAATGGTGAGCACCATGCATTCGGTATGTCGGTTTTGGTCCTGAATCAGCGTTTGTGCCAGCCGAAGCGACTCTTCCGCCTGCCGCCAGGTGCCAATGGCGAGCTGGGCGCCAGCCAGGTTGGCATACCCCATGGCCATCAACCCACTATCTTTGGATTGTGACCAGTGTTCGAGGGCCTGCTTGCAGTTCTGAACTGCCTGCTGGTTATGGCCTTCCTCGGCATCAACCAGCGCCAGGGTATTGCGCAGTTTCCCGAGCACCAGATGGTCATTGAGGGTCAGCGGCTGGAGCTTTTCCAGCAATTCGAGTCCTTTGCGGCAGTTGTCCCGCGCTTCGTCGAGGCGGCCTTCGAGGTGATTGACGACTGATAAATTCCAGGCGGTTTGGGCCAGTGCCCGCCCATCATGAAGTGTCTCCTGGCACTTCCAGGCGGCAACCAGGTGATCATAGGCAATCGCATATTCATCAATCATCCAGTAGCAGTATCCGAGCAAGGCATGGGTTGTTCCGACGCCAGCCGTATCCTTCAGCTCTGCATACAGTTGCAATCCATTGGTGGCACACCAGATGGCACGGGGAATATTGCCGGTCCACCGGTTCAGGCTGGCATAGCGGTACCACAATCTGGCCAGAACTGGCGGGGCAATCGAATCCTGTCGCCGGATCAGGTCATGGGGCAAAATCGCCATGGCTTCATCATATTGCCCGGCGAGTTCGAGCCGCTCAGCGGCTTTTTCAAGTGCTTCCTCCGCCGAAAGCGAATTGTTTTGGAGCAAATCGCTGAATTGATCCAACTGGTTGGCGGGATCATTGGCGGCCTGCCGGAGGCTGGACAGGGTAATCCGCTCCATGGTCAGGTGTTCTGATTTGTCTTCGTCAGGTATCCAGGGATTAGCCATTGATGTGGTTGGGATTCAGGATTCAGGGTTCAGGGTTCAGGGTTCAGGGTTCAGGGTTCAGGGTTCAGGGTTTAGGGTTCAGGGTTCAGGGTTCAGGGT
>CAZXCE010000213.1:0-12630 GCA_964639175.1 uncultured Clostridia bacterium | reverse complement strand
GCAGCACTCCAAAGGTTTAAAAGCTGCGTCAAGCGGCAGCACTCCGAAAAATTACATGTTTTCCACAATGGCGGCGGCAAACTCGCTGGTTTTGACCTTGGTGGCGCCTTCCATCTGGCGTTCAAAGTCATAAGTCACACGTTTTTGAGCAATCGTTTTTTCAAAGCCACTGATGATGAGGTTGGCGGCTTCGTTCCAGCCCATATGCTCAAACATCATTACACCTGAGAGAATTACTGATCCGGGGTTGATGACGTCTTTGTCGGCATATTTTGGGGCGGTTCCGTGGGTGGCTTCAAACACAGCCCCAAAATCACCAATGTTGCCGCCAGGGGCAATGCCGAGTCCGCCAACCTGGGCCGCCGCAGCGTCTGACAGGTAGTCGCCATTGAGATTTGGCGTTGCCAGCACGTCATATTCATCAGGACGAATCAAGATTTGCTGGAACATTGAATCGGCAATCCGATCTTTGATCAAGATTTTCCCTTCGGGCATCTCGCCATCATATTTGTCCCAGAGTTCCTGTTCGCTCACAGTGACGTCAGCAAACTCTTCGCGAGCCAGTTCATAGCCCCAGTCACGGAAGGCACCTTCCGTAAACTTCATGATGTTGCCTTTGTGGACCAGGGTCACACTGGGGCGATTATGATCAATGGCATACTGAATCGCCCGGCGAATCAACCGTTTGCTGCCAAAGGCTGACATCGGCTTGATCCCGAGTCCGCTTTCTGGTCGGACTTTTTTGCCAAGTTTTTCGCCCAAAAATTCAATCAATTGATTGGCTTCATCGGTGCCGGATTTAAACTCAATCCCGGCATAGACGTCTTCGGTGTTTTCACGAAAGAGGACAATATCGAGTTTGTCCGGGTTTTTGACTGGCGACGGCACGCCGCTGAAGTAACGAACCGGACGCACACAGGCATAGAGATCCAGGTCCTTGCGCAGTGCCACGTTGAGCGAGCGAAATCCTCCACCGACCGGTGTGGTCAACGGTCCTTTGATCGCCACAACAAACTCGCGAATGGCATTGAGGCTATCTTCAGGAAACCAGTTGCCAAACTTCTCATAAGCTTTTTCGCCAGCAAAGATTTCATACCATTTGACTGACCGCTGACCGCCGTAGGCTTTTTCAACCGCGCCGTCAAACACCAGTTGGGATGCTTTCCAGATGTCGCGACCCGTGCCGTCGCCTTCGATAAAAGGAATAATCGGATGGTTGGGAACATTGAGTTTCCCATTTTCAATTGTAATTTTCTGGCCGTCCGTCGGGACTTCGACCCCGTTAAATGAAGCCATTTGACGCCTCCTAAATTTTTACGTTTCAAAGGAATAATGACGTGAGGACACTACAGGATTCTGTAATGAAAATCATGGAAGGGCTGAGTCTATTCAGTTAGTGAAAAGAGTCAAGAACGCTTTGGTTAATTCTTTTCAGGTGTTGGCAGGGGCCGAATCTGGTTTCAACCATAGCCACAACCACCAGATCTAATTCGCTATCCTGAACCATCAGGCGGCATATGGTGGGCTGGAGGTCAGGCGACCAAAAAATCAAGACTGACCAGCTCCCGTTACAGACAGGATTGCCACTGGATTTTTCAAAATCTTCGATAAACCGGCAAACGTTGACACTGGCGGAACCCGTCAACTATTATCGCCCCTGGTTTCCAAACCTATCTTTCATCATTATATATCTCTTCATAGACAAATCAGTTACCGAACCTTCAGGGGTTTCAGTCTTCATGCCAGTTTATCTGTCATCCAGAGGAAGTTTTCATGACGACGCACCACATTACGCATCCGCTTGACGAAGCACAGCGCGAGTGGGAAGAGGGGACACTCAAGCGCACGCTGGCCAAAATGCCAGAGTCGCAGGACGCCTTCACCACTGTTTCTCTCAAACCGATCCAGCGTTTGTACACGCCAACCGATCTCCCAGATTTTGAGTATGAACGGGACCTTGGGTTTCCAGGCCAGTTTCCTTACACTCGGGGTGTCCACGCCACCGGGTATCGGGGCAAACCCTGGACCATGCGTCAGTTTGCCGGGTTCGGTTCAGCGGACGATACCAACCAGCGATTTAAATACCTGCTGGCACAGGGCCAAATGGGGCTTTCAGTCGCCTTTGACCTGCCGACCCTGATGGGGTATGACTCAGACAGTCCACTCTCGAATGGCGAAGTCGGGAAGTGCGGGGTGGCCATTTCCAGCCTGGAAGATATGGAACGCCTCTTTGACGGCATTCCGCTGGAGCAGGTCACGACTTCAATGACCATCAACGCCCCAGCTTCTGTCATCTTTGCGATGTACCTGGCGGTAGCGGAAAAACAAGGCGCTGACCTGAAGAAAATTTCCGGAACGCTGCAAAATGACATTCTGAAGGAATACATTGCCCAGAAAGAATGGATTTACCCGCCGCGTCCAGCCATGCGGTTGATTACCGATATTTTTGAGTTTTGCGCCAAAGAGGTCCCCAAATGGAACTCAATTTCGATTTCCGGCTATCACATTCGCGAAGCCGGTGCCACCGCTGCCCAGGAACTGGCGTTTACGCTCCGTGATGGCATCGAATATGTCCAGTTTGGGATTGACGCCGGTCTGGATGTCGATGAATTTGCCCCGCGCCTGTCCTTTTTCTTTAACTCACACAATGATTTCTTCGAAGAAATCGCCAAATATCGCGCTGCCCGTCGGATTTGGGGCCGGGTGATGCGTGATCGTTTCAAGGCCAAAAACGAACGCTCCTGGATGTTGCGTTTCCATGCTCAGACCGCTGGCTGCACGCTTACCGCCCAGCAACCATATAATAATGTGGTTCGAGTGGCGATTCAGGCGCTGGCGGCGGTGTTAGGTGGGGCACAATCGCTGCATACCAATTCGCTTGACGAAACCCTGGCACTCCCAACTGAAGAATCCGTCACCATTGCCCTCCGGACACAGCAAATCATTGCTCACGAAACCGGGGTCGTCAACACGGTGGATCCGCTCGGCGGCAGCTACTTTGTGGAAAAATTGACCAACGAACTCGAAGCCGAAGCCATGGAATACATCAACCGGATTGATGCCATGGGTGGGATGGTCGCTTCGATTGAGCACGGCTTCCCACAGAAAGAAATTCAGGAATCTTCCTACCTCTATCAAAAGGCCTTTGAGCGCAAAGAGAAGATTGTCGTTGGCGTCAATGACTTTACCCAGGTTGAGTCCCAACCGCTTTCGACACTGGTCATTGATGAAGCCGTTGAACTCGACCAGCGCCAGCGTCTGACGGCGCTCCGTGCCCGTCGTGATAATGCCCGGGTTGAACAAACTCTCAAAGCGCTGGCTGAAGGAGCCCACGGCGCTGCCAACACCATGCCCCTGATTCTGGATTGTGTTCGCGCCTATGCCACACTGGGTGAAATTTGCGATTGTTTGCGGCCAGTGTTTGGCGAATACAAAGAACCAGCCTTTTAGGAATGAAGCATCTTTTGAATGAAGAATTGAGAATGAAGAAAAAATCCGAATAACTTCTTCATTCTCAATTCTTCATTCTCAGTTCTCAATTCTTCATTCTTCATTCTTCATTCGGATAAGCCTTTAAAAATAAAGGACATTTATGGCACGAATCTTGGTGATAGACGATGAAAGCGACATCCGCATGGCAACGATTATGGCCCTTCAGACCGGAGGCCATACCATCGTTGAAGCCGATAGTGGAATTGCCGCGATGAAGTTGCTCAAAGATCAACTGCGATCAAACACGGTGGTTGATCTGATTGTCTGTGATGTCATGATGCCAGGGATGACCGGGCACGACGTTTGCCAGTTGGTGAGACTCGATCCGGCGCTCAGTGAAATTCCATTTATTTTTTTGAGTGCCAAGCGCGATGCAGATGAACGTCTGGAAGGTATCGAAGCTGGTGCCGATGACTATGTCGGCAAGCCGTTTTCGTTGCAGGAACTCCATTTGCGTGTGAATGCGGCTCTGGCCAAGCACAAACAACTGGTTGCCACCGGACAGCGCATTTCAGCCGACCCGCTGGTTCAACTGTCGCTGGCCCAGTGTATTGACCTGATTGTCCGGCATAACTTGAGCGGCAAGTTGTCGGTGCTCCTCAAGGGAACAGTCCATGGCACGATCTTTTTTGAAGGCGGGCATGCGGTCCACGCCAAGCTGGAAGACAAAATCGGAGAGGCGGCGGTGCGTGAAATTCTGGCATCGCAGCTTCTGATGTATTCCTTTGAAGCCTATGAAGTGACCGATCAGATGACGATGGCCATGGATATTTCGCGGGCAATCAAACGACCGAATTAAAGGGTTCCGGGTTCCGGGTTCCGGGTTCCGGGTTCCGGGTTCCGGGTTCCGGGTTCCGGGTTTTCGAACCCAGGCTCCACGCCTTGTGTCATTCCAAATCCTGATAGTATGTTGAACTCACTCTTTCCCGGTTTCCAAAGGTTCAATGATTGAGCAGCTTGTATTTCCCTGAACCCTGAACCCTGAACCCTAAAGTGTGTTGCCCCACCGCTTCAAAAACTGCCGTCCAGGCAGAAAAATTCAAATTTTGTTGAAAGAATTATGCAACCGACCATGAGTGAAGCACCTGAAAAGAAAATCCGAATCCTTATTGCCAAACCTGGCCTGGATGGTCACGACCGGGGGGCAAAATATATTGCCCGTGTATTGCGGGACGCGGGCATGGAAGTGATTTACACTGGACTGCGGCAGACGCCCGAACAAATTGTCACGGCTGCCTTGCAGGAAGACGTTGATGCGATTGGCGTTTCAATTTTATCAGGGGCGCATATGACCCTGTTCCCCCGCATTTTGGAACTGATGAAGGATAAAGAGCTGGACGATGTGCTGCTTTTTGGCGGCGGAATCATTCCAGATGAAGATATTCCAAAATTAAAAGGGCTCGGGGTTGGTGAAATTTTCACCCCTGGCGCTCTTTCCGAAGACATCATCCGCTATTTGACCGAATCCATCCGCAAGTAATCCCTGGGCTGAAGACTTTGGGCTCAGGGCAATCGAAGGGATGGGGGATGAAGGATGAGGGATTAAATAAAACCAGTTCTTTAGCCCGATGTTTTCAGCCCGAAGTCTTCAGCCCTGGTTCTCTCTTATGTTTGAGCTTCGACATCACGGTAACACTGCCGTCATTGTGTGTTCCAAATTGGAAAGCCTGGGGTTTATCAACGGATTCAGCACCCGTTTGGGTGGCGTGAGTCCGTTGCCTGAATCAGCACTGAATTTGGGGCATTTTGGCGGCGATACCCACGAAAATGTGGATGAAAACCGGCGACGATTTTTGACGGTTTTGAACGCCGGCGAGTATCCGCTTCATACCTTAAAACAGGTTCATTCTGCGCTGGTCCATCAGGCTCATCCCCAGGATGTCACCGGACCAAAACGGGAAGGCGATGCGCTGGTTGGGCAGGAAGCCGGAAAGCTGGTTGGTGTTTTGACTGCCGATTGTCTGCCGGTACTGATTGTGGATCCAACAACCCAGGCCTATACCGCCATCCATGCCGGGTGGCGAGGCACGCTCCAACGCATTACTGAGCAGGCAATCCAGACACTTTCTGAAACCTTTGGCACTGTGCCTGCCGACTGTCATGTGGCGCTTGGGCCCTGTGCAACGGTCACCCAGTATGAAGTTGGTGATGAACTGGTTGATCAGTTTCGGGAGGTCTTTCACCAGGCGGCTGACACTTTTTTTCAGCGACCGGCAGGCAGCCGCAAGGCTCATCTGGACGTGCAGGCCGCCAACCTTCATCAACTGGCGACGGCAGGAATTCCTCGTGATCAAATCTATATCTCCGAATACTGCACCATGCAGCGCAATGACTGGTTTTTTTCCTATCGGTGCGAAAAAGAAACTGGTCAGGTTGGGCGGCTTCTGTCAGTTGTCGGACGCAAACTCTGAAGCAATTGCATAATTCATACTTCGAACGTCGTTCACGATGAAACAAGGTAAAAAACGAACTCCATCACCAACCCAACCTGAGCCGAGCATCGAGTTACCCGCTGGTACATCTCCTTCAGACCCACAATTTACGCTCCCACCCTCAACCAATGTGATCGTGCCGTTGCTGACTTTTGTAATGGCATTGACCGGGTACTGGTTCACAATGGCTCGAACCGTCACGCTGGTTGACAGCGGCGAACTTATCTTGACGGCGGCCACGCTGGGCGTTGCGCACCCGCCAGGGGTTCCGCTCTATACCTTTCTGGGATTTTTCTTTAGCAAGCTTCCCCTTGGCAGCATGGCCTTTCGCGTCACTGTGATGTCAGGTGTGTTTGCGGCGCTGACGGCGGCAATGGTGACACTCCTGACCCGAGAAATCTGGTGGCTGGTGCGTGAAAAAGAAGAACTGGCCAGACGTCGCCCGAGCAACAAAAAAACCGAACCGGCTGGCGCCTTCACTTTGCGAACGCCGTGGCTGGTGGTGTGTGCCGAGGTTTTGATTCCACTTGGTACCGGGCTTGCCTTTGCTTTCTCCAAAACGCTCTGGTACTACGCCTCGGTGGCCGAGGTTTATTCCCTGAACCTGGCATTGTTGAGCCTGGTGATTTTCCTGGTGACGCGCTGGCTGCGGATCAAAACTCACAATCTGGTGCCCCAGGCCGAACCCCGCCAAACGTGGTGGCTGATTGCTGGCGCCACGCTGGTTTATGGTCTGGCTCTGGGCGTCCACCATGTGACGATTGTACTGACATTTCCAGCCTTTGTAGTTCTGATCTGGATGTCAGAGGGAACGGCATTTTTTCGCAGTCGTGAATTTGCCTGGTCCATTGGGACCGTTGTGGCTGGATTGGTTCTGGTCTATGCCTATCTGCCACTGGCTGCCCTGCGTGAACCGGTGTTGAGTTGGGGCCATCCGGCGACGGTTGAACGGTTTCTCTGGCACATTTCCGGTAAACAGTATCAGGTCAACCTGTTTTCAGCGGATGGTGAAAAGGTAGCGGCTGAATTCCGCACGTTTCTGGCGCTTCTGGTTGAACAACTGACCCCGGCGGCCGTGGTGGGAATGCTGGCCGGAGTGTGGGCGCTCTGGCACAAAAACCGCGCCTGGCTTATGTGTCTCTTGCTGGTGGTGGTTCTGAACGTCGTGTATTCAATCAATTATGAAATTGCCGAGGATAAAGACGCTTACTACCTGCCAACTCATCTTGCCTGTGCCCTGATGCTTGGGATTGGGCTTCAATTCCTGGTGGAACAGGCACGGCTTTTTGGGAAAGCTGCCGTTGCTGTCGCTGGTGTGGCGATTGTGGCTTTGCCAGCCGTCTGTTTTGGACTTCACTTTCAGGAAAACAACAAACGCAACTATCTGATTGCGCGTGATTATGTCGAAAACACCCTGCGTAGCGTGGCACCCGGAGGGTTGTTGCTGACGCTTGACTGGCAGGTATATTCACCCTATCTGTATCTGCGTCATCTGGAAGGCTTTCGCACTGATGCAACTGTGGTGGATGTCAATCTGATGCGACGCTCCTGGTATGTTGATCGGTATTTACCGCGACAATATCCCGAGATGATGCAGGCCTGTGCGGCTGAAAAACAGGCGTTTCTGCAAGATTTATCGCTCTTTGAACACGATCAGCCCTATAACGCCGACCAGATTCAGAAACACTTTCTGGCCCTGATCGAAGCCATGGTGAAATATCACCTCTCGCGGCAAGGGGTGTGGTTGATGTTGCCAATGGAACCAGGTGTCGGTCAGGGATATACCTGGGTGCCTGAAGGCCTGACCATGCACGTGGTTGCTGAGTCACAGGCCGAAGCCCAGCGCAAATATACAACGGCACCAGCTCTGGAATTACGTGGGTTGCTCGATCAATCCGTGTTTTTAGACGAAGTTGCCAAAGGAAAAGTCGCTGAGACCTACTCGATGATGATTGCCAATCGTGGAAAATATTTGACTTTAATTGGCCAACCAGACGCTGCATTTGAGCAGCTTCGACTTGCACTTCAACTCGATTCGGACAATGATCGAGCCTACGAATTTATGGGCGATATCTATAGTTCGCAAGGTCTACTTGGAGCCGCCCAGGATGCCTATCAGACCGCCCTGCAGTTCAATCCCAACAACACCAGTGCTCGTCAGAGTCTGCAGCGTTTAATCCCGCCACCAGCACCGGCGACGCCTCCCAAACCTTAAACAAGCATGATGAATTTTCGGTCGCGTTTGCTTTCCTTGTTGTTGTTCATTTCACTGGTCACCGCACCAGTGGCAGGCATTTCGGTCCTGGCCGCCGGCCAAAAGGCTGTCCAGCAGCCAGTTCGCCGCGTCGAACTTGAGCCAGAAAAAACCAGATCCACGATTCTCACGGCTGATGAAACCGTGGCTGAAGACCCGGAATTTAAGAAATTTGTTGAGAAATATGGGGCTTCAATCAACGCAAAGCTTTCAGAAGTAATTGCCCATACCCCGCGTGAGATTCGCCGTGGGGCTGGTTCTGATTTGGGGCGGATTGTGGCCGACGCAATGTTGCTGGTTGCCCATCAGAAAACCAAACGAAAAGTTGATTTGGCGATCTCAAACACCTATGGCATGCGGGGCGATTTACCGGCTGGCGACATCACCATTGCCAATGTCTTTACGATTATGCCGTTTGAAAACCAGCTTGTGTTACTCGAATTGACCGGGCAGCAGTTGCTGGAAGGCTTTGAATATGTGGCGACTCACTATGACGAATCAGCCGGCTTTCCGCTGGCGAACTGCATCGTGCGAGTCAAAGACGAAAAACTGGTGAGCGTTGAAATTGGTGGCGTGCCACTTGATCCAAAGAAAACCTACACCCTGGCCACCAGTGACTATTTGTACTACGGCGGCGACGGCTATCACTTTAGCCAGGGGAAAAATTTCCGACACGTCGGGATTTCGCTCCGAGATGCGATCATTATCTATATGCGCCAGCAAAAGAACGTCGAGATTCCAACGCAGGCCCGGTTTATCAATGAATCGGCGCCAACTGACCCTCATCAGGAAACACCAGCAGGAGGCCAGCGATGAAGCGACGAACTTTCCTGACGACAAGTCTGGCGGCCACAACTGGCGTTGCGCTGGGCGGTTTTCCAGCTATTCTCAAAGCTCAGTCAGCCGAAACACGGATCACAGTTTTACACACCAACGATACTCATTCCCAAATTGAGCCGATGGTGGCCGGGGTAAACGTCGGAAAAGGTGGCATTTCCCGTCGGATGACGCTCATCAAACAAGTCCGACAGGAATCTCCCAATACCATCCTGGTTGATGGCGGCGATGTTTGCCAGGGAACACCCTATTTCAATTTCTATCGGGGTGAAGTCGAGTACAAAGCCATGTCGATGATGGGGTACACGGCAGGCACACTGGGAAACCATGAGTTTGACAATGGCGTGGGCCCGCTGACCAAAGCCCTATCCTTTGCCAATTTTCCAATTGTGAATGCCAATTATGATTTTTCGGGAACCCCAAAATTACGAGCACGGGTCAAACCGTTTATTGTGCGGACCTTTGGGGGCATCCGGGTCGGGATTTTTGGGCTTGGGGTCAATTTCAAAAATCTGGTCTTGCCTGATAACCATAAAGGGATAAAGTATCGTGATCCGATTGACGTCTCGCGACGGGTTGTCAAGCAGTTACGTGAAGGTGAAGGATGTGACTTTGTCCTGGCACTCTCTCATTTAGGCTATCCCAAAGACAATATTGGAACCAATCTGCTCATGCACGACATTATGGTGGCTGAACAGGTTGACGGAATTGATTTTATTGTCGGCGGCCACACTCATATGTGGATGGACGAACCAGATGTGATTACTCGTCCAGGTGGCGGACGAACCCTGTTGTTCCAGGCCGGGTATGCAGGCGTTCGACTGGGACGCGTTGATTTCTATTTCCGTGATCGGAAACTGGCTGCCTGGAACGGAAAACCGAATGAAGAATGTGGTTAGTGATTAGTGGCTAGTGGCTAGTTGTTAGTTCTCGATTCTTGAAAAGTATTGATTTCTAACTACTAATCACTAGCCACTAACCACTATGATGCTTCATTCTTCTTTTCACTGAGGCTTATGGCTGAATTTAATCTGACCGAAAAAAGCATTATTACCGAAAGCGACCTGCAAAAAATTCCGGCTGGCGCTCAGTTGATGATCAGCGCTGATGCTCGCCTGACACCACTGGCACACGACTATGTAGCGGCTCATTCGCTGACGATTTTGCGCAAGCGCCGGGGTGATACTCGGGTCCGCAAGCTCGCCATTGGCGCCGATCACGGTGGGTTTCAGGTGAAAGAAAAGCTAAAAGTTTGGCTGGCAGGCAAGGGAATTGAAGTTCAGGATTTTGGCACCCACGATGAGCGGGCAGTGGATTATCCTGATTATGCTCACGCCGTTGCGTCAGTGGTTGGAAACGGAACATTCCCCCTTGGAATCCTGCTTGATGGGGCTGGAATCGGCTCGTGTATGGTGGCAAACAAAGTTCCAGGTGTTCGGGCGGCAATGTGTTATGACGTCGCTTCGGCTCGCAACAGCCGCGAACACAATGACGCCAACGTGCTCACCCTTGGGGCCAAAATGCTTTCAGAAGAGAAAATTCTAGAGGTGGTCGAAGCCTGGTTGAACAGTGTGATTCGGGAAGATCGCCACATTCAGCGGGTCAATAAGATCAAGCAGGTTGAAGCACGGTATTTGAGGTAGGGTTGCGGATAATAAAAGGACCAAAAAGACCAAAAGGACACAAAGGACATAAATGTAAGGGTGCTGTTGCTTTGAACCGCACCCACTTTGAAAACCCGGAACCCGGAACCCTGAAGACTCCACACAAGGACACACAACTCCATGTCACATTCAGAATTGAGCGTTGAAGCCCTGATTGCCCAGATTACTGACGAAATTTATGCCCGGTTAACCCAGGAAGCGGCACTCCATTGTTGCAGTACCGATATGCAATATGCACTGCATTGCGGAGCCGAGCGACTTGGTGTGCGAGCCGAACTTTCACCTGCCGCCCGTGACATTGCGTCGTCTATTGACCACACCTTATTAAAACCTGAAGCCACCGAAGCTGAAATTGAACAGTTGTGCCGGGAAGCGGCTGAATATGGCTTTGCGTCAGTGTGTGTCAATCCAGGTTGGGTTCGTAAGGCTTACCAGATTCTGCGCTGCACCGATGTGCTGGTATGTACCGTGATTGGGTTTCCACTTGGTGCCAATACACCAGACGTTAAAGCCTATGAAGCCCGACGCGCGATTTTTGATGGGGCGCGTGAAGTTGACATGGTGATCAATGTCGGTGCTCTCAAATCAGTCAATCATGAACTGGTCGAACGTGACATCCGGGCCGTGGTTGACGTGGCCCACGAAGCCGGTGCCATCTGTAAAGTCATTATTGAAACCGCACTTCTGACGGATGAAGAAAAAGTTACCGCCTGCTTGCTTTCAAAAGTGGCCGGAGCTGATTTTGTGAAAACCTCGACCGGGTTCAGTAAAGGCGGCGCTACGGTTCACGATGTCGAATTAATGCGGCGGGTGGTCGGTGCCGAGATGGGCGTGAAAGCTTCAGGCGGCGTTCGGGATTTTGCCGGCGCCCAGGAAATGATCAAAGCCGGGGCATCTCGAATTGGCGCCAGCGTTGGCGTCAAGATCGTGCAAGGGTTGGGAAATCCGACCCAGGCGGCAGCTTCAGGCGGCGGATACTAAAAAGGGTTCCGGGTTCCGGGTTCCGGGTTCCGGGTTCCGGGTTCCGGGTTTTCGAAACCAAGCACCAGTCACCAGTCACCAGTCACCAGTCACCAGGCACATTCTTCATTCTTATGTCAAACACCAGCGCCTTTGTTCAAGAAGATATTCACAATTACATTTTGTCGGTTACCCTGCGAGAACCTGAGCTGTTACAACGGTTACGGGAAGAGACGGCCAGCCATCCGTTGTCGCGAATGCAAATTGCGCCGGAGCAAGGACAGTTTATGGCTTTGCTGGTTCAAATGCTTGGCGCCAAAAAAACACTCGAAATCGGTGTTTTTACTGGCTACAGCTCGCTCAGTGTTGCCCTGGCCCTGCCGCCAGATGGAAAAATTGTGGCTTGTGATGTGAGTGAAGATTGGACCAATGTGGCCCGGCGATACTGGAAGGAAGCGGGTGTCGAACACAAAATTGATTTGCATCTGGCCCCAGCCGTTGAGACCTTGAGTCAATTACTGGCCGACGGAGAAGCTGGAACCTTTGATTTTGCGTTTCTGGATGCCGACAAAGACAACTATGACACCTACTATGAGCTTCTCCTGCCCTTACTTCGGCCCGGCGGCACGATTGCGATTGATAATGTGTTGTGGTCAGGGCGGGTGATTGATTCTGAGGTCAATGATGCCGACACGGTAGCGCTCAAGGAACTGAATCAAAAACTCCATCATGATGAGCGCATCAGTTTGAGTATGCTTCCGATTGCAGATGGTTTAACACTGGCGGTGAAGCGATAAAGTGAATCAGTAGTCAGTAGTGAGTAGTTGATGGGTCAGTAGTCAGTAGTCAGTAGATAAAATCTGGATAGTTAAATTCGTAGGATTCTTGAAAAGAATTATTCCTAAATGGTTCAAATAGAATTAAATCCACTTTACAGGTAATACAAAATTATAAAACTTGACTCATGACTACTGACTAAAGACTAATGACT
>CAZXCE010000212.1:0-12641 GCA_964639175.1 uncultured Clostridia bacterium | reverse complement strand
CTGGGGCGAAAAGCGGCGATTGTCGAAAAAACCGTCTTGTTGACCGACCTGGCGGTGGAACAAACGTCTCCGGACCTCATTGTCTGGCCGGAAGCAGCCATCCCGCTTCCATATCGCCAATCACCTGAAGTCCAGACATTTCTTGGTCAGGCCATCACGGATTGGAATGCCCCGCTACTCACCGGAACACTTGACCTCAAATCCTATGCCGCCGGAATGCCGCGACCGAAACGGCTGGACATCGAAGGACGTGATTTTGAAGTCTTCAACGCCGTGCTGGCATTGACCCCAAATTGGAACGATCCTCAGGCGTCACGAGCGGCTGTGGTGTCAGGCATCTCAGCCAAAAACCGTCTGGTGCCGTTTATCGAACACATTCCCTATGTCGAGCAGGTTCCCTGGCTCCGCAAGCTGGTGGTCAAGCTCGGAAGTAATCCGACCCTGGATCAGGGAGCGACCACCACGCTGACAGTTCAGACCAAAAATCAGAGGTTGGTCAAGGTTGGAACCCAGATTTGTTATGAATCCCTCTACCCCGAAAGTTCGGCCCGGCTCGTCCGCGAAGGCGCACAGTTTCTGGTTTTTGTGACCAACGATGGCTGGTTTTCGCAAACCCAGGGCGCTGAGATCACAGCGGCAGCTTCATGGATGCGGGCGATTGAAACCCGCCGCTCGGTGGCACGTTGCGCCAACACCGGAAAAACACTGTTTTTTGATCCGCTTGGAAGAAGCTACGGCGAGATTCCCTGGTGGCAGGAACGCACCACAACCGCTGACATTTCGCTTTCACATGACCTGACCCTCTATATCCAATATGGCGATGTTTTCCCATTGACCTGTCTGTGGAGTTCCGCCCTGCTCCTGGTTGCTCTGGGTGGAAGAAACCTATTTTCCAGATCCTGCAAGGAGAAATTGTTATGACCCCTACCTGTCCAAAAACCCTCAGCCGGATTGTGCTGGGACTAAGCCTGACCCTGGCTTTTTCATCCCAACTGATCCTGGCTGCCACTGTCGGTACCTGTATTCCTCCGAGCGGCCTGAATTGCGTTCCAGGTGGTGGTGGCCGTGGGGCCGCCTCCAGACTGGCACTGGTCCGCCTGTCAACGAAAACACCCCGGACCGGCCACAGCCGGTCGCATCTGGCGACGACTGGTCATCGCCAGGCAGGTCGTTCCCTGGCTGGTTCCAGTTTGGCGGAATCTGAATCAGCCTTGCGTCGGGATGGTTCGCGTGGGTTTTCCTGGATGGTGCTGACCGCTGGATTCAGCTTTCTGCTGTTGAGTGTGCGGCCATCGTCCAAACGCCGGGCCTGGAAAAAGCGGGCGTTTCTTTTGCTCGCGCTGGTGATGTGTGTTTCGACTCCGGTTCCGTTTGTGACGGGAATGCCGCTGGCGGCTGGAGCACCAGCACTGGACGAAAGCGGTTTTTCACCCTTGCAAAATTCAGGGAACGAGGTGACGTCGGGGCTGGAAATCGGTGGATTGGGACAAGCCCAAATCGGCGGAACGACCACCGATGCAGCAGGCAATCTCTATGTAACCGGCGGGTTTACCGGCAGTCTGGTCTTTGATACGGTGGAAAAAACGGTTTTGACCGCCCGCAACGATTTTGATTTCTTCATTGCCAAATACAGCCCAACCCGGAAATGTCTGTGGGCACGCGAAGCAACTGGCCGCGAAGGGCTCCCAGGTGGATTCTCGCTCGATGGCGGGTTGGCCGTTGCGGTTGATGGACAGGGAAACACCTATGTCGGCGGCAGCTTTGTGTCACAACTGGTCTTCAAAAATAGACAGAACCAACCTGTGGCCACGTTGACCGCCGGTTCGACCACCGGAATAAATTTTGAAGCCTTTGTGGTCAAATATGACCGGGATGGGAACCTGGTGTGGGCCAAAGGCGGCATGAGCGGTAGCCGGCAATCCTCAGACTCGCTGACGGTGGGAATCAATAGCGTGACTGGGGTTGTCCTTGACCGGGCCGGAACCCCCTATGTCTGCGGGCAAATTTCAGGCCAGTCGTTTCTAGGAACATCGGTCGCACAAGCCCAGGAGTCTGATACGTTTGTCTCCAGATTGAATCCGGCAACCGGTGAACCGGTATGGATTTCCGTTTCGGGCGGGGAAACCGGCACGATTTCAACGACGGCCATTGCGATTGACGCGGCGGCCAATACCTATGTTTTGGGCACGTTTGATGGGTCGGCGACATTTCCGACCACCACCCCAACCACGCTGGTGGATGAAACCGCCGGTGGGTTGTTTTCGGTGTTTCTGGCCAAATATGCCCCGAACGGTCAATGTCAGTCAGTTCAGGCGATCACCGGACCGAACCAACAATTTGGAATGGGCCTGACGGCAACCGATGCCGGAGAAGTGTATGTCTGCGGCGGTTTTGACACGAGTATCAATTTTGGAGCCGTCACGTTGCAAAATTCAGCACTGTATTTTGGCGGGTTTGTCGCCAAATTTGATCGGACCGGGAAATGCGAGTGGGCCCGAGAGTTTGGTGACACCTATGCCCTTGGCAGCCGGGTGGTGACGGATGCGGCTGGAAACGCGTATGTCGCCGGTATTTTCCTGGGCGAAAACATCTTTGGGCGTGAGACTTCAAATTCGCAGCGCCTGGTTTCACCGCTCCTGGGAATGTTTCTGGCCAGTTATGACACAGCCGGAACATTTCAATCAGCCAGGGCATTTCCCTGCTCCGGTGAACTTTCAACCAATCTGTTTTCCTCAGAGAAAGTTCCAGTTTATGCCAATCCGGTGCAACTGACCTATAACCAGACCTCGGGTGAACTCAAGATTTCAGGTGATTTTACCGGGAAACTGCAACTGGACCGCTTTGGTTTTGACAGTGAAGATTTCGATTTTGACGGTGATGGCGATATGGATGACCCTGAAGATGACGATGATGACGATGATGACGATGATGACGACGATGATGACGACGATGGCGATGATGACGACGATGACGACGACGATGACGACGATGGCGACGGTGATGGTGATGGTGATGGTGATGGTGATGGTGATGGTGGGCGAGCCGGTAAACAAACCAGCGCCAACCGCTCTGGCTTTATTGCAACCATCCAAACCGCAGCCACCCCGGTTGAGCCACCAACCGCAGCCCTGAATTTCCCGAAAGGCGGCGAATCATTCACCGCCGGAGACTCAGTGACCATTCGGTGGACCGCATCGGACCGCATCGGTATCGCGTCTCAAGATCTGGCGCTGTCCACCGACAGCGGCACGAGTTTTCCGATCAATCTGGCCAATGGACTCTCGGGCAATACCCAAAGTTTTGAATTCCGAATTCCAGCCACGCTTGACACCGGGCGTGGACGGCTCCGCCTGACGGTTGCCAACACAAGTGGTCGGGTGACCCAGGACACCACCCCGTCTGATTTTCAAATCAGGCTCGCGCCAGATACTCTGCCGCCGACGGTGACGGTTTCTGAACCAGCCGCTGGCTTGACAGTGGTCTCGAACGAAGGCGCCCGGATCAGCGCCGCCTGGCGTTCAAGCGACAACATTGCGGTGACCAGTCAGACCGTCAAACTGACTGGAAAACGCAACGGGGCGGACTTTACCGAAACAGTTGTTTCCGGGCTATCTGGTTCAGCCACCAGTTTCTCCGTTGTAGTGCGAACCAATGATGCTTTTTCAGAAGGACAGGTCGTGATTGAAGCCAGCGACCCGAAAGGCAATCTTGGAGTTGGACGCTCGGGTGTCTTCACGGTTACGGCACCGCCACCGCCAGACACCATCAATCCGACGGTTTCCAATGTTTCGCTTTCAAAACGGACGGTAAAACGCAAAAAAGATGCGACGGTCATTATTTCGTGGCAATCCACGGATAATGTCGGTATCCGCGAACAGGATCTGGTGTTTGCCGCTGACGGGGCGACGTTTGCCACCCCGATTGTCTCAGGGCTGCCAGGTTCAGCCCAGTCATTTACCTGGACAATTCCATCCACGATTCCAAAGACCAAAACCGGAGCGGTTCGAGTCACGGCCAAAGACGCCGCAGGCAATATCGGACAGGCTCAGGCCGGACCGCTCGGCGTCAAATAGGGCAAATTCGGGTTCCGGGTTCCGGGTTCCGGGTTCGGGGTTTTTGAAGTTATGTCCTTTGTGTCCCTTTCTGAACAAAAAACACCCTCGATCAAAAGAACACAAATCTAATAACCCAGAGCCCGGAACCCGGAACCCCAAATCCTGACAAGATGACAAGGTGACAAGGTGATTTCTTTCATCCCTCATCCCTTCCGAAAACCCGGAACCCGCTACCGCACCTCAACCACAACCAGGTCACTCTGACGGCGATCCACTTTAGCCAGCAACAGGGTTTTTCCATCAGGGCTGATGTCGAGCCCAGGCGGGCCATTGACCATCGGTTGCCGAAAGGCGGCAATATCGGTCAGTTGCTGAGTCGCAAAGTCGTAAAACCGAATCGTCCAGTCTGACTCCGATTCACTGGTTGCCAGCCAGATCCCTTTTTCTGTGACGGTCCAATACCGATTGAGTTTAAGCTGGGACAGTTTCGGCACTGGTGTTTCCTGACCACCGGTTACTGCGACCTGCCAGATGCCGGTTCCATTCGGATAGGTCGTAAACAGCACCGATTTTCCGTCAGGAGCTTCCCAGCTTTGCCCAACATTGACCTGGGTCAATTGAACCGGGTCTCCGCCAGTAACGGGTATTTTCCATAACTGCGATTTTCCATTCCGATTTGATTTGAAATACAACCACCGACCATCACGTGACCAGGCGGGCATAACGTTGACAAACTGACCTTCAGTGACCTGACGCAGCCGTTTTTCAGGCAGCTCCAGGACATACACATCTACCTGGCGGTCTTTGGCGACGTCAAACGCCAGCATTCGACTATCTGGCGACCAGCACGGGCTTCCAACCATATCGGCTTGCAAACTGGTCAGTTGTACAACGTTTGAACCCTCTGTGTTACACATCCAGAGTTCCTGATACCCGGTTCGGTTTGAGGTGAAGGCAACGTTCTGACCATCAGGTGAAAACACAGGGCTGTCTTCGAGATAGGTTGAACTGAGGAACGATGTGGGTTGACTCCACTGGTTGCGGGTGGCATCCACCAGCGTCAGGCGCCAGATATTTGAATCGGTATATTTGAGTTGATAGGCCAGTTTCCCGTGCTTTGGATCAACCGCGACGTCATAGCACTGACCTGCCAGTGGTGAAACGGGGGCAGCGGCGCCAGTGTCAACGGCAATACTCCACAAACCGAAAAAGCCGCCGCGGTTCATTGAGCACACCAACTCCCGGCCATTGGGTACCCACGCCAGGCTGTCAATCACATCAGTTTCACGGGTAATCTGTCGCACCGTGCCGGTTTCAAGCGACGTCAGGAACAGACTGCCGCGTTGGGCAACCCGGTTTGGCCGCCGGATGAAGGCAATCGTTTTCCCATCAGGCGAGAATTTGGGAAAGCGTTCCTGAAAACTGCTTTGCACATCACCATTGAGCAACCGCTTTTCGTGGGTTTCGACATTGATCAGATAGACCCGAAACATGTCGTGTGGACCGCCAGAGGTAACAATTGCCAGGTGTGTTCCATCTGGTGACCAGTCCAACCCATGCAACGCCGACCCGTATTTGCGTTCTTCGCCGGTTTCCACTGACCGTACAATCAGTTCCGTTTCAAAACCCGGTCCGCGGACAAACGCAATGAACTTCCCATCAGGCGACCACACCGGAGCGCAATCATCTTCTGAATGGTCAGTGAATTGACGCGGTTCACCACCCGTGGCCGGGATGATGTAAATATCGCGGTTTCCCTGGGTTGGTCCGGTCCAGACAAAGGCAATCTGCTGACCGTCAGGTGAAAAAGCAGGCTCGCTCTCCTGACCGTTTAAGGTGGTTAAGGGAAGAGTACGGCTCACCAGTTTGATCGGAAGCGCAGCAATGGATTCAGATTTCCGTCCCCAGATACCCCATCCCACCCCAAGTATCCCGACAACCAGCCCAATCCACCACCAGGGTGATATCCGCCGGAGAGCCACATTGCCCGCCAGTCTCCGCTGATCAACCATCGGTGACACAACTGGCGGAAGCAGCGGGAGGATCGTCGAACGGTCCAGTCCTTCGTTCCCAGGTGGAATCGCGCTCGGATCTGGTCTCACCCGATAGTCTGCCACCACGTCAGGTTGGCCTTGAGTCAGAGCGGTCACGGTGTCAGGCAATTCAAACTCTTCGGTCACAATGTGCTGAACCGTAATGCGTTCAATCGTGACCTCCGGTTGCGGTGTCGGGGAAACGCTCTCGATGCGTCCGACAAACCGGTAGCCTTTGCGTGGGATGGTTTCAATGTAGGACTTGCCGGTTTCATCCGTACCCAGCACTTTGCGTAGCAAGACAATATTGTTGGTCAGGTTGGCTTCTTCGACTGTGGTATCAGGCCAGACCTGTTGAAACAGTTCGTCTTTCAACAAGAGCCGCCCATTGGCCCGCACCAGAACCACCAGAATCTCAAATGCTTTCGGAGTCAGGGCAACCACCTGCCCGTTTTGCCACAGGCGGTGTTCAGCCGGCTCAAGGCGAAATTCCCCAAAAAGATAGACAGCCTGGTCCTGAGAAAACATGTGAACTGAATTGGAATGACGTGACGGTGAATTCAAGGGTTTGAAGATTTTTATTCTACCCAAAGCTCGATGACTTGAGCCAGACCGGGAAGAGACCCGAGCACCAGATCGGGTTTATCTCGCTTCCTGGCGCGTATGCCCTGTCCCCCCTTCTCTCCTTGTCTCAACAGCGCTCAACTTTCTTTATCCTGGTGCTTATGCCGGGCAGAGACGTTTTTTGAGCTTCCTCTACATCTCTTTGTTTTTCAATGACTTCACACACTCTTTGAGAAAAATTTGAGAAAAATTTGGGTTCTCTGGGGACAGTGAGCCACCTGACAGGGTACACCTTCAGCCGATTTCAGCCACGCTGAGCTGGTTCTTTCGCCGTCACCAAACAATGCCTGAGCCAGTCATTTTTGTGCAGTTCCTGCGGTTGGAAAAACGGGATCACCCAAGGTGGAGCATGACCAAAAAAGTCAAACGGACTGTCGTCCGAACGATTGAAATTCTAAAGGTACACCCGGCTGGAACGCTGTCAGCCACATGGTGCCCTCACTGCACATCTCAATCCCCACTGGTGTCAGCCGACACAATCGCCGCCGCGTTTCAGGTTTCAGTCCGAACGGTCTATCAGTGGGTCGAGTCTGGCACGGTGCATAGTATTGAAACTGCTGGCGGGCACACTCTGGTGTGTCTCGATTCGGCACGGCGATGGGGAACCAACCCAGGTTGAAGCTTTGGGGACTGCAATTTCTGACAGCGTCCCCAGTTCATCCTTTTGATCGTTTTTTCAACGGAGCCGTGTATGAAACCTTATATCCACCACCAGAAAAAGCAGCCAGGATCGGTTTTTTTCAGATTGGAATTTATCCTTTTGATGACAATTGGAAGTTTGGTCCTCTTTGGAATGCCATCCGCCAGGGCACACAGGCAAGTGGTACAGGTACCACCGCTGGTACTCATTCAGGTTCCCAGCCCGGCGCCCTCACTTGTCGCGTTTGACCAGAGTCGGGTCATGGTTGAGACACACTTGTCGCTGACAGCAGAAGAGGTCACACCGCTGGCTCTGACTATCGCCGAAGTGGATGGGGACGGACTGGCGGATTTGATCGTGGCAAACGGTCAGGGACATCAAGGACAGCTCCAGATTCACCGGGGGAACCCGGCTTTTCACCTGTTGAGCCCACCAGCCACTCAATCACAAACCATCGCCGAAGAACCATTTTTCGCAACCAGTGAACTCCTGGCTCAACTGCCTGAACCAACTCCGTTGATTGGAACCGGAGATTTCAACGGCGACGGCCTCACCGATATTGCCGCCGCCGCTCAAGATGGCCAGACGATCTATGTGCTTGCCGGAACCGGGCCTCACACGATGCCGAAACTCACCACGGTTGAGCCTGGCGGGTCAGTGACCAGTCTCACGTTCGGAGACCTCAACCGGCGTGATGGTCTGACCGATGTTGTGGCCACGGTTGAAACCGAAACCGGACCGGTGGCACTCGTCTTTGAAAGCTCTTACGGCGCATTTTCAACTGAACCGGAACGATTTGCCTTGCCATCACGCGCAACCAGTACCGCCATTGGCCAGCTCAATCAGGATGGCTTTGCCGATCTGGCCATTGCTGCGGGCACACAGGTGATCCTGATTGAAGGTCGTGACCGCAAGCTTTCGCTTGACGAACAGCAACGGTCAACGGTCAAGGCCGCCCGGTCAACTGTTTTAGATCTGGGTGAACCATTGTCGAGTGTGGTTGCTGGGAAATTTATACCCACCGCGCCCGAAACCCTCATGGTGCTGACACAATCCGGCAAAGTTCTCAAACTCCAACCACGACCTGGCGATAGAAGCTTGAAATCACCAACCATCAGGCCATGGTCAACTTCACCAGTTTCGGTCACCTCGCCCGCCACCCGACTGCTGGTAACACACACGTCGGGCCTATCTGGGGATGAACTGCTCATTTTGGATGCTCACCACCGACTATCACTCATATATCCAATGCCGCCACAATCGAATGAAGATTCAGTACAGGTTGCTGTTTTTGATCTGACGATGCCCGTGGTTGATATCCTGCCGATGCGACTCAATGCAGATGGGCTGGCCGATTGGGTGATCCTGGATGCGGCTGGCCGGATTTCCAAACTGGTGACCCTGCCGGCAGCGACACTGGTTGTGACCAATACCGGAGACAACGGCGGTGTCAATCCGGCAGTCGGTGCGGGGACGGGGACGCTCCGCCAGGCAATTGTGGACGCCAATGCCACACCGGCTGCCGACACCATCATTTTTAATCTTCCAGGAACACCTTTTTCAGTCCGCACCATTACCGTCAGCCGCCAGCTTCCCAGTATCACGCAACCAGTGACCATTGACGGCTGGAGTCAGGGAGTCGCTGACGGCACGCCGGGCTACAGCGGCGCCCCGCTCATCGAAATTGACGGAAGCGCCACAATCAGAGAAATTGGGTTGCTGATGCTGGCGTCAAATAGTGTCGTGCATGGTCTGACCATCAACCGGTTTCCATCCGGCTCAGATGGTGGAAACGGGATTGGCATTTACATTGGGCCCTCAACCCAAAATGTCCGGGTTCAAGGCTGTCGGATTGGAACGGTCCCTGATGGAGTGACCGGTGCCGGCAACGAGCAACTTGGCGTCTGGATCGAAGGCCCTACCTCCGACCATATCATCGGCACCGATGGCGATGGACTTGGCGATACCTCGGAAGGAAATCTGATCTCGGCCAATGGCGTTGACGGTATTCGCACCTATAACGCCACCAACATAACCATTGCGGGCAATCTGATCGGCACCGATGTCACCGGCACGGCGGATCTTGGAAATGGGTTTCAGGGAATTGCCCTGTACGATTCGACCTCCACCGAAATCGGCGGCACCACCCCTGTCAAACGCAATGTTATTTCTGGAAATAATACCCATGGCCTGCACATCGAACGTGGCATAAGTGACCGGGTTGAAGGAAATTTGATCGGTATTTCCCTCAGCGGCACTGCCGACCTGGGAAATGACTCGATTGGAATCACCACCGTCAATTCAACCTTGACCACGATTGGGGGAACCACCTCAGCCCACCGGAACATCGTTTCCGGAAACAATGTTGCAGGCATCAGGGTGTCTGACGGGGGAACCAACGTGCTCATTCAGGGCAACTGGGTTGGGTTAAATGCTGCCGGAACCGCCGCCATTGGGAATGCAGTGTTTGGAATCAATCTGCAAAACGGATCAACCGGCAATATGATCGGAGGATTGACACTGACACCCGGCACCCCGCCCGGAAATGTGATCTCAGGCAATGGGAACATCAGCAATGGTGGAATTCTCATCCTCAGCAATTGTTCAAACAATCAGGTTCTGGGAAATATTGTTGGGCTCACCCCGGCAGGCACAATGGCCACGGGCTTTGGAAACACCGGAGCCAGCGTCTATGTATCGAGCACCGTTGCTGGTCAAACCACCCAAAACAATACCATCGGTGGAAGCTCGGCTCAGGCACGAAACATCATTTCCGGCAACACCTTCGGGATTCGAGTTCAGCCACTTTCCGGGGCCATTGTCACTGAAACAGAGATCCTGGGAAACTACATCGGGACTGATCTCACCGGAACCATAGATTGTGGGAATACCTCAGAGGGAATCGGGATCGGATCGGCTTCCAATACCCGGATTGGGGGGGCAACCACAACCCTGGGAGCACCACCGGCAACCTGATTTCCGGCAATGGCGCAAGCGGCATTTTTGTCACCGGCGAAACCACCGAGGGGACCATCATCAACGGCAATATCATTGGACTCGATGCCAGTGGGAACAATGTGCTTCGAAACGCAGCGTCGGGGATTTCCGTTCAGGGTGGGGCCGACGCCACCACCATCGGTGGAAGTGGTGCGAATGACGGCAACCTGATTTCAGGCAACGGCGCAGATGGAATTTCTCCCAGCAACACAACCACCACCGGGATTTCAATCCAGGGAAATTTGATCGGAACCGACATCACCGGAGCACTTGACCGTGGGAATCTGATCCACGGAATTGACCTCAACGGATGCCCTGATGCCCTCATCGGTGGCAATGCGGTCCAGCCGGGTACCGGTGCCGGAAATGTGATTTCGGGCAACAATCAGGGCGGAGTGGTGGTCAGAGCGATAAGTGGAACCCGCACCGGTGCCACGATTCGCAACAACCTGATTACCGGCAATGGTACTTCTGGTGTGACGGTGCTCGGAAGCACCAACAATCGAATAACTGAAAACTCAATCTTTGCCAATCGGAACCTGGGAATCAGTCACAGCGGGACGGTTCTGGTCAATGCCAACGACCCTGGCGACACCGATACCGGAGCCAACCGGTTGCAGAACTTCCCGGTATTGACCACAGCTTTTGCCGACGGTGGAACAACCTACATTTCTGGGGATCTCAACAGCACACCGGGGCGGTCGTTTCTAATCGAGTTTTTCACCAATCCAGACTGTGACGCCTCAGGCCACGGCGAAGGCCAGACGCTGATTGGCACAACCACGGTCACGACAAATGGAAGTGGGGATGTCAGTTTCAGTGCTTCCCTGCCGGTAAGCACAACACGCGGCGAAGTTGTCACGGCGACCGCCACTGACCAGACCACCGGCGATACATCGGAGTTTTCAGCCTGCCAAACGATTACAGCCCGCCCGCCAACCTTTACCAAAACGTTTGGACCCGATCAGATTTTCCTTGGCGGCACCTCGGTGTTGACCCTTACCCTTTCAAATCCAAACAGTGTCACCGGACTCTCAAACATTCACTTCACCGATTTACTTCCGGCAGGATTGGTGGTGGCTGGGTCACCAACCGTGACTGGGACCTGTAGTGGGACGATCACGGCAAACCCGTTTGAGACAATGATTTCCTACGCCAGAGGCTCACTCGCACCCGGAGCAAGTTGCAGTTTCAGCGTGAGGGTCCAGGCGCTGACCAGCGGCACCAAAACCAACATCGCGGAGCCGGTCAGTACCACCGAAAGTGGCACGGGAAGCACCGCCACCGATACCCTGACCGTCGAAGAAACGGTCCACCTGGCACTGCTCCTGGTTGCTGATACCTTAAACCATCGCATTCAACGATTTGATGGTCAGACGTGGGTTGCGATTGGAACTTTGGGCACGGCACCTGGGCAATTTCGTCTACCCGAAGCGGTTACCAGTGACCCGATTGGGCAACGTCTTTATGTTGCCGATACTGGAAACAACCGGATCCAATGGTCAACGGATGGAGGCGCAAGCTGGCAGCTTTTCGCATCGCTCGGCTCAGCCCCCAACCAGGTTCGGGCACCACAGGGCCTGGCGCTCGATTCAGTCGGTAACCTCTATGTTGCCGACACTGGCAATGGACGAGTCCTTCGATTTACCCAGGCAGAGCCAGGGAGTGGTGTCGTAATTGCGACCAATGGTGCCGCGAGTGGGCAGGTTGGCAGCCCACGCGGTCTGGTCATAGATCAACACTTCAATTTGTATGTAACAGACGAAAGTAATAGTCGAATCCTCAAAATTGCCAATGCCCACACGGTGACCACGGCGACATCGGGTGCAGTTATTGCTCTGGCGGGACTGGCCCTGAATCGGGTTCAGAAACCACAGGGGATTGCTCTGGATGACGAGGGGAACCTCTACCTGGCCGATACCGGCAATTCGCGGATTCTTCGCTGGGCCAATGCCAACCCAAATCAGGCGACAGCACTGGCGCTGGTCGGCCCCCAGCTCGGACAGGTCAATGCCCCTGAAGGGGTCACCGTCAGCCGCTTTGCCAGTGGTCCATTTGCCGGCCAATCAGTTCTGGTGATTGCAGATACTGGCAATCACCGCCTTGAAAGCCGACTCATTGCCGGCGGCCCCTGGTCGCCAGTTGGGTCACCCAACGGCAGTGGTCCCGGGCAGTTCCGGGCGCCGAGTAAAATTCGGTGATCGGGGTTGGGGGTGGGAAAAGGACAAAAAGAACAGCAATTCGAAAACCCGGAACCCGGAACCCGGAACCCGGAACCCGGAACCCGGAACC
>CAZXCE010000211.1:0-12657 GCA_964639175.1 uncultured Clostridia bacterium | reverse complement strand
CCAGTTTTCTCTGGGGCATTAAGCTGGCATCCGTGTGGAGGAGGGCCAGGTTTGGCTGATAGGAAAACGCACTGAGCAAGCGGTGTTCATCCGGTGTCGGGTCGCCCAATAACCGGAGGGCCTGATCGCCGTGACAGGCAAAAATCACCTTATCAAAGGTCTGAGTCGCTCCGTCCCGCGTCTGGATGGCAACCTGATTCGACGTACGAGTCACCCGAACCACAGGCTGATTGACTCTAATTTTCTGGTGAAAGGGTGCTGTGATTTTGGCAACATACGATTTTGCCCCCTGATCAACCGTTAACCAGGGATGCTGGGTATAGAGCCCCAAAAAACCGTGATTGTAGAAAAACCGCAGCAAGGTCACCGCCGGGAATTCCAGCATTTTATCCGGTGGTGTTGACCAGACCGCCGAACTCATCGGAATCAAATAGAGGTTGAGCAAATCATCGCCATACTGGCGCTCCTGGATATATTGTTGAACGGTATAGTTTTGAAACCGGTGCTCGTTCAGGGCATCAACCGCCTCTTTGTTAAAGCGGTCAATCTTGGCGAGCATGATCAGAAAGCGGGGTCGTAACAAATTTCGTCGCTGTGCAAATAAATGATTGATACTGGAGCCACAAAACTCCAGACCCGTTGGGATGTGCTGGACACTAAACGACATGGTGGTTGGCTTGACTCTGACTTGCAGTTCGCGGAAAAGTCGAGTCAAATTCGGATAGGTGACTTCGTTGTACACCATAAACCCGGTGTCAATGGGAACAGTTTTCCCATCTTCGTCAGCTTCAACTGTATTTGTGTGGCCACCGACATAGTCGTTTTGTTCAAAAAGCGTCAAATCAAATCGCTGGTGCAAAAAATGAGCGCACCCAAGGCCGGCAATCCCGGTTCCAATGATGGCAAGAGTCGTCACGGCTTCCCTTTCCTGGAGTCTGGGTAAAAATTCTCGATGTTGCTGGTTGGTACTGGGGAATGGAAAAAGCTTGGACCGATTTTTTAACAGGAATTTCGAGTAGAAAGAAGTCAACTCCGTGGGAGATTACCAAATTATGCACCATAACGTCATTTTTTTTGCTCATGGGAAGGAAAGCGGCCCCTGGGGAAGCAAAATCCAACGGCTGGCTGAGGTTGGCAGAACCAAAGGATTTGCCATAGAAAGCCCCGATTATGCCGGGGTTGATGACCCTGATGAACGGGTCAGACGATTGCTTGCCCTCAACCCAAAAGCCGATCATCGGCTGGTTTTGGTCGGTTCAAGCATGGGGGCCTATGTTTCGCTGGTTGCTTCAAGAACCATTCGCCCAGACGGCCTCTTTTTGCTCGCGCCGGCGGTCCACATTCCCTTCTATCCAGAATTTGAACCGCCGCCTCATGCCCGTCAGGTCGAAATTATTCATGGCTGGCAGGATGAGATCATCCCAGTCAATTTCGCGATTGACTATGCCCGGAAGTTCCAGGCGACGCTGCATCTGGTCGAGAGCGATCATCGGTTGATGAGTGCCTTACCAATGATCGAATCCTGGTTTGCTGATTTCCTTGAACGAGTGCTGATGCCAGTTGGTAGCCAGTAGTCAGTCGCTCGCTCAACTCATCTGGTTGAATGACTTGACTGTTTCTGAATATTTTCGAAGCACCAAACTCTAGTTGCCAGAAGATTGCGCCGGCAACTCGCTGGAAAACACCAGTTCAACCCGAAACGGGAGTTCCGGTTTTTTCTGACCTTTTTTGGGCGGCGGTGGGGCGGTGAGTGTTCCACGGGCAAACGCCTGCATCCGGTCAGTCGATACCCCACGCGAAGTCAAATACGTTACCAGAATGCGTGCCCGCTCGGTGGCGGTTGCAAACTGAGGATCATCCTGACGGCTGCTCACACACAGTGATTCAATGCTTACAAACTGTTTACTTCGACTGAGATAGTCAATCAACACATCGAGTTTGCGTCCGGCCTCTCCGCTCAGTGACAAGGCTGGAGTTGACACAAAAAAGGTAGCGGGCAGCACCACCACCGTTCCACGGCTCTCCACCCGTGTTTCAAATTCACGCGATACACGTTCTCTGAGTAAATCAAATTCCTGCTCGCGCTGTTTGATTTGAGCGGCTTCAATCTGTTGCTGCATCAGGCGGTTATTGGCCGTTGCCGTTTCCAGATTCGACTTTGTCTGGTTATGGTTGGCCAGTTCGGCATTGTATTTTTCCTGAAAGTCGTTGGCCTGAGCGAGGGCTTCAGTACGCAGCTTTCGTTCTTTTTCCAGTTCGGCTTTGAGCAAAGCAATATCTTTGAGTTGTTCTTCCTGCTGGACAATCACGCTATCACGCTCATTTAACTGTTGTCGGAGCAATGCGGCCTTCTTCTTGCTGATGGCAATTTTGCGAGTCCGTTCCGCCAGTCGAATAGATTGATCCGCCAGATCGATGGCTTCTGCAACACCTCCAGCCTGATACTCGGCTTCAGCTTTGCTAAACAGGGTTTCAGCCTCTGAAAACAACCGCCGGGCATAGGCTTCGGCTTCGTAATAACGAGCAATTTCAACGGCTTGCGCGGCCTGGACCAGTTCAATTGGATATTTTGGATCCTTGCGCAGAGCGGTTGGCGACGGCAGCACAATTTTGTTTTCCAGATCAGCATCTCCGGAAAAACTGATGGTCGCATCCATCGAATTCACCCCCAGGGTAACAGGCGACTGGTTGGCAACGGCGACCAGCCGTGACGGGGCATTCACCAGATAATGTGGTTCAGCAGTCAATATCAGGGCAAATGTCCGATGGCGGGTTGAAACCGTAGCCTTTGACCCAAGCCATCCATCCAGCGTGTCACTTGAGCGTTTTCGGAATTCGCCCAAATTATCGGTGAACCCTTCAGGTGTAATTGCCCAAATCACATAAGTTGCAGCCAGGGGGCCAACCTGTGAAGGTCGAGGTAACCGACCAATATCAACCGTGATTTGCGTAAACCCATCCTTGCGTTTGACCAGTGCTTTGCCTTTGACACCGGTGGCAAATTTCACCGTTCCAAGCATTGGCACTTCAACCTCGGTATCACCAGGATAGTCAATCGCGGTTGTTTGAAAAGTAATATCGCTTTGTGGCAGGCCACCCCCGCCAGGCACAACCTGCCCTTTGGAAACAGTAAAGAGCGCCCCACTGGCCACCATCACAACGGCTAAGATCAATCGTGTCAACTGGTTCATTGATTTATCCTCATTTGTATCCTTGGGCTGAGGGATAAAACTAAGGGATGAGGGATAAGGGATGAAAAAAACCAGGTTTTTAACCCGATATCTTCAGCCCTTAGCCCTCAGCCCACTGTTTTCAGTCCACTGTCTTCAGCCTGCCTTCTTCAACCCCAGGTGTTTCATTGCCCAGGGGCATACCCTTCGCTATGAATTGCCTTTAATTCAGGTCGGCGTGGAAATACAACTTTTAAATTTCGGAAGCCCGTATCATCAGGACTGCCACCTGCCGGGCGATAGACCGCAACATACTGGCTACTGAGTTCATCAACGATCTTGGAAAATGCAGTTTTGAGTTCCGGCTCACTCATTGGAAAAAAAGCCAGCCCACCCGTGCGATCACAAAGCCGGGATAACATCCGCTGATCAACATCGCCAAACCGGAACCGGTCGCCCATCCCCAGGGCAAAAACAGCAATGCCGCTATCTTGTGCCAGTTCAATAACATCTTTGAGTTTGGTCAGACTTGATGTGTCCTGGCCATCAGTCAAAACACAGATGGCTTTGCGAATGGCCCGCTGAGTTTGCTGGTTGGTTGCGGTTGTTCCAGTTTGAGACAGAATGGATTGGGCCGCTGAACCGTTCAGGATTTCCACCGAAGTTATCTCAATCGCATCAAAGAGGCTGGAACCAAGTTCTGGCATTCCACCAGCTTCATCGTCCCGAAACTGTTGCTCACGTTCGATGCGGCCCAATGCTGACTTCAGATGCTTGAGGTTACTGGTCAAACCCGTTACCAGCGTGGTCGTCCCTTGAAAAGTCAATAAGGCGCCGTAATCCTGGCCTTCGCGAAAAAATGAGTCGAAAAAGACATCTACGGCTCGTTTTTCAACTGGCAATAAAGACTCCTGACTGGCACTCATATCCACCACCACTGCCAGCATCACCGGCAGTCCTTTGCCAGTGGTAAACACGTCTACTTCCTGGCGCTCGCCGCCGTCATAGAGTTCAAAATCCGAGGCTGAAATGTCTTTCACCAGCCGATTATCGCGGTCCAGTACTGAAAAAGTAACCTGACGGGACTCAGCTTCAACCGTAATGATGCCCCCGGCTGTGGTTTCAACCCCCTGCGGATCCTGATTTTGAGTGGGTGCAGATTGTGGCGCATCACCAATGATTCGTTTGCGGGTAACCAGTACCTGATCCTGGTTACCCTGTACCGGATAGATCCAACCTGGAACACATACCCCCACACAGATCAGGCTCAACCATCCCTGGCAGGCTTTGTGTCTGGCCCATTGAAAATTCATAAATTTCATATTGATTCGACACCTCACCCAGGCCCGAAACCAGGTTTCGGGAAACAACACGTTCTGATTTGGATTGAAATGACAGGCTAAACGTGAACCGATTTGAGAAATGCCGTACTTCTGATTCGCAGATATGGCAAATCGGTTGTTTACCTTGAACAGATGAACATGCGCTGAGGTGGGGATTGATTACATTGAGCCGGGAGGAAGAAATTCAGATTCGAGACGGGCAGGTACGCTGGTGGTGAAAAGCAAGACGGGCTGAAACGGTGTTTTCTAACCTGTTATGGCGCTCATTCATGCCTCACAGGAAGCCAGGCTTTGATTTGAACCAGACCATTGGGGAGATTGGCCGCCGTCAGCCTCCCGCAATGACGATCAATCACCCGCTTCACAATTGAAAACCCAAGTCCAGACTCACCACATCGTTTTGAGACAAAGGGTTCACAAAAACGATCTGGATCAGATTCCTTCAAAAATGGACCCTGGTCTAACACTTCAACCGCCACACCCGGTTGCGAGTTGTATATTTCCGGTTGCGTCCGAATCGTCACTTTCTGATTGGGAGTTGAGGCATGGATGGCGCCCTCGATCAGCAAAATCCAGGCTTGTTGGAGTGCCTGTGAATCGATATGAAACGATGGAAGATCCTCCAGGACAACAAGTTCGAGGGTAATATTGCGGTCACTCGCCAGCACGACACAATGGTCTATGGCACATTGGAGGGTTGATAGAAATGGGCCTTCAGAAAACTCAACGGGTAAGGGTGAGTCAAACTCCAAGACCTCGTGCAATATCGTCATCAATCGCCGCTGTTCAGCTCGCAGGACAGCCACAAACGGTCCTTGATCTGGGGAAACCCCAAATCGTGCCTCAAAAGCATCGAGGGTTGAACTGATGGCAAAAATGGGATTTCGAATCTGGTGAATCAGCCCACCCAGGAAGTCGGTTGGAAGATTTGAGCCAGATTCAGGGCCAGGTGCACACTCAAAGACCACACACACCCCTGGGCCAGATAAAAAGGTGCATTCATGCCGCGAGAGATGAAGCAACCAAAAAGATTGAGCCGGATGGTTTACCCAGGCAGAAAGGGCGATTTTTGTGGATTGATCTCCAGAGGCAGCAAATTGTTGCAGAGCCTCAGTCAACTCTGAAAAACCGAAATCACTCAATCTCAGCGGAGTGCCGTCCGGGTAAATCTGCTCAGCCAGGGCTTGAAACCCCGGATTGGTATAGGCAATAACAAAATCTAAACTGACCACCATCACAGGTAACGGAATAAGCTCGAAGACGCGAACGGCCTCCTGTGTCAACACAATACCAGGCTGGTTGTCGGCATGCTGGTGGTTCATATAGCCAACGAATTCTCCTGCGTCAGGGCCCGACCCAAAATGGTGATATTCCTCCGAAAGAACGCCACTTCACTCGGCTCTTTGACAGTATTGCTCACCATCATAATAAAGTGATCCTCCACATTCCAAATCAAGGCACACCCCACACCTTGCGTCACATATTCAAAGACCCCGGTTGTGGAATCCGGGCATAACTGGGCAACGGAGGCAACCAACCCAACCACGGCCTCACGATCTGAAACCATGTCGGCTGGCCCTTGCAAAATAATGGGATGGTCATTTCCGGTGGTAAATACAATGACCTGCATTCGCTCAAACTCGAAACTGAGCAGGGTGCGGACCTGGTTCCATTTCGCGACTATTTCATCGGGGTTTTGCTGATGTGAAAGCTCAGCAGGCAAAGGAACCGGCTGGTCCGGCACTGGTGGAGCTGATGAAGGAGCAAAACTCCGATCCAATTCATCATCAACCTGATCTTCAGACTCACTCTCAACGGCTTCTTCATCAATGGTCCGAAGCGAGTCAAGTAATAAATTATCAAAGGGTTTGCGGATCGTCGTTGGCGCCTCGGTAAAAACTGAGGTTTGAATCGAGCCCGATGGAAGCTGCAAAATCATTTTAAAGGCAGCTTCACCAACCACATCCGCAATTTGGGCGTGGATTAACTCTCCATCCTGAAAAAATAATCTCCCAGGCACTCTCCCACCAACCTGAATCACCACTGACCGCCGACCAAAGTGAAACATCTGCAAGACATCCGTCAACGACAATCCATGGACACTTCCCCGAAATCCCGTTTCACATTCAATTGCCTGTTGGAGTGCATTAAACAGTTCCGTCGCGGTAAAAGGCTTGCATAAAACCTGAACCGCCCCCAGTTCCATCGCACGTTGGTGATCGCGGGCCGTGGCATAGCCACTCATCAAAATTGACCGGGTATCAGGTGAAACTTCACGGACAGTACCCAACAGATCAATACCGTCGCGCTCGCCGATCCGCAAATCAGTCAACAAAATATTGGTTGGCTTTGCGGCAAGCATACCGACAGCCTCG
This sequence comes from uncultured Clostridia bacterium, assembly GCA_964639175.1. Taxonomy (GTDB): domain Bacteria; phylum Acidobacteriota; class Blastocatellia; order Chloracidobacteriales; family Chloracidobacteriaceae; genus JACQXX01. Next base: position 5,769 of record CAZXCE010000211.1, on the reverse strand, counting down.
TCAACACTTTGAGCCACCGCAACCTGATAGCCTTGAACAGTTAAATCCCGGGCCAGGGCTGAACGGAATTGCAGGTCATCTTCAACAATCAATACTGAAGTCACAATGTCTCTCCTGTTGCCTTATCTGGTAAGCATGGTTTCAGGTAAACAGCAAAGCACGCCCCACCAACCGTAGGTTCAACCACAATATCACCGCCAAAGTCGTGAATGGCTTCACGGGCCATGGTTAATCCGAGGCCAACATTCTTTGGTTTGGTGGTAAAAAAAGGCTCAAAAATACGGTTGCGAATTTCAGTCGCCACCCCAAAGCCAGTATCCCGCACCCGGACACAGACAAATTCCTGGCCTGGATCAAGCGCTTGATAGATTTCACGGGAACTCTCAATTTCAATCCGAACGCCCCTTGGAGCTGACTCAATCGCATTCATCATTAAATTAACAAAAACCTGTTCCAGGACCAGCGGGTTTCCCCGCACCCACTCAGCATCAGGGCGAATTGAAACCTGGATAGTGTGGCCGCCATCACGGAACGTAGGTCGCAGCAAACTGGTGGTTCGCTCAAAATTTTCCCGCAATGAAACCGAGGAAGTTCGTTGGACACCAAGTCGAGCAAAATCAAGCAAACCTTCAATTGTCCGTTGCATTCGACGACATGCAGTTTGGATTTCTTTCAAACTTTCAAGAGCCAGATCTGGTGGCAGTTGATCCCATCGAAGCACCATAAAATCAGCGTTGAACAGAATGCTCGACAGAGGGGTTCGTAGCTCATGCGCAATATTGGCCACAAGTCGGCCAGTGGCTTCAAGCCGTTGCTCGTGAAGCCGTTTTGACAAAATGGTGCTCCGATCTCGGAGCACCCTCATAACCAGCAAGGCGTGACTATCCCCGAGACGATACCGGGTACAACCCAAATAGGTATCCTGCGCCCAATCAGAAGGCCGCCACTGGACAATTTCTCCGAGTGGAGAAGCCATCAAATCCTGCCATAACCCAACTGGAAGAAGTTGCGGATACCCTGGGATCGGATTTGAAAAATGCGTCAAAATTACCCTGGCCGAGGCCGTAGCGCCAACCAGTTCACCATCAACGGTGCAAACAGCCAGTGCAGCCCCAATGTCGTCCAGGTGAATATTTTGTCCATCCCAGGCTAATGGGGAAAATTCTTTGTCTGAACTTTCAGTTTGATTGACCACAACAAATCCTACCCCTTTCTCCTGTGCTTCTTTCACAAATTTATTATCTGACTGTTAGATATCATGCCGATGATTGGAACTGCGATTTTTACTCAACAAATCCTAAGGTCAGTTAGCACCCCCAAAGGCAGACTACAAATCAAGCTGGTTCAAATACGCTAAATATTGAGCTGAGCGCAGACACACACCACCTGTGCATTTGTCGTGCCACACCAGAGATACCTCCACCATGGTTGATCCGGCACCGGTCAACTCCTTGATTCTCTTTATACATTGCCGTCCATTTCACTGAACTAGCTACCAGTCATTTCTCTTGAACAATCACTCGTGTCCAAAAACAAGACACCAAATCTAAAAACAGGAATGACAAGCCATTTCAATGAAGGTCTCTCACCAGAGGCAATAATTGACGAAGTGAACTGATAAAAGTACAGTAAGACCTTCTCCCCATCTTGGATCGCCCAGTTACACATCCATGAAAATAAGCCGTCAGCCATTTGAGGCTCTGTTCCACATCTCACCTTTTGGACTAGCCATTCTTGATGCTCAGGGCACTATCCTTCGAGCAAATGATTATCTGGCTTATTTTCTGCAAATACAATCAACGGAACAACTTAAAGGGCAACAACTCATTCAATGGCTTGACTCCTCACATACGGCTTTTCTCAATCAATTCAACCAGCTTACCACTGAGAAGATTGCTGAATTTTCAGAGGAATTTATATTTGAAACCAGCTTTCAAACCCGCGTCGGGGCCCAGGTACGGGGCGTTTTGATCGAGTGGGAAAACCATCCAGCGGTTTTACTTCAGGTTCAACCAGGAAAACATCAACATTTACAGCAGACGGAAAGTGAATTTCAAGAACTTCAAAACCAGTTTGATACCGTAATCGAACTATCAAGTGATGCCTTTATCGGAATTGACCAGCACCAAAAAGTTACTTCCTTTAGCCCAGGGGCAGAAAAAATATTTGGCTATCACCGGGTCGAAGTCCTTGGCAAATCACTCAATATTTTAATCCCATCCCGCTTTCATTCGGCTCATCAAACACACATTCAACACTTTGCAACTGGTCCAAACACAATCCGGCCAATGAATGAACGAGGTCTCATTGTTGGGTTACGGAAAAATGGCCAGGAATTTCCAGCCGAAGCGGCAATTCAAAGGCTCCAAACAAGTGGTGGTGTTTGCCTCAAAATCCGGCTCCGGGATCTCTCAGACCGTGTTTTTCTGGAAAATCAGCTCCGCCAGGCCCAAAAAATGGAAGCGATTGGACAACTTGCCAGCGGGATTGCTCACGACTTTAATAACCTGCTGACAGTAATCTCCGGTTGTAGCGAAATATTGCTCCTCCGAATGCGAGCCACCGATGGCCTTCGCCCACGAGTTGAAGAAATTCGCCGCTCTGCCGAGCGCGCCACGTCTCTCATTCGACAACTCAATACCTTCACCCAGCGACGAATTCTCGAAACCAAATCCATCAATCTCAATTCAGTTATTAATGAACTCAATTTAATGCTTCAACGCTTAATTGGTGAAGATATTGAGCTTAATCGTCATTTAGAACCAGCGCTTGATCTCATTCGGGCCGATATTGGGCAGATCGAACAAGTGATCGTCAACCTGGTCGTTAATGCCCGGGATGCCATGCCTCGTGGGGGAAAGATCTCGATTCGGACGGCGAATTGCTTGATCCAACCAGGAAATGAAGCAACAGACAACCCGGTCCCCCCTGGTCAATATGTGCATTTAAGTATTCAGGACAGCGGATGTGGCATGCCCAAGGAAGTGGTTGACCGCATTTTTGATCCGTTCTATACCACAAAAGATCCAGGCAAAGGTACCGGGCTTGGCCTGTCTACGGTGTATGGAATTGTGAAGCAATATAACGGTCATATCACTGTTGATACGCAACTCAATCAGGGCACTACATTTCACATCTTCCTGCATCGCACCGAACATGTGACCCCCCAGGAAGTTGTTAAATCAATTATTACTGAACCAAGTCGCGGATCTGAAACAATCCTGCTGGTTGAAGACGAACAATCAGTACGTGTGATGATTTCTGAAACACTACAAATGTATGGATATAAGGTACTTGAGGCGGCAAATGGACAGGTAGCCGTTGAAATTCAAGCCAGCTATCCTCATCCTATTGACTTGTTGATTTCCGATCTGGTGATGCCTGTCATGGATGGCAATGAGCTTGCCAGACTACTCCTCAAGAAACGACCAACTCTGAAAGTTATGTTTATGTCCGGATATACTGAGCGATACTCAAATAAACTCATTGGACAAACTCAGAATCTCTCAGTGGATTATTTGGAAAAACCTTTTTCATTAGATCAATTGCTCCTTCGAGTCAGACGCGTACTCGATCATTCCCCGTTAACAACCAGCTAACTATGGACCTGGGACTGAAGGCTTCGGGCCCAGGAAAGTGAAACCATGTTCCTTAACCCCGAGCCTTTAAATCTTCGGCTCACCTTCTTTTAGCCCCGGGCCCTCATCAGCGGCCAATTCGCAATCTTTCCCCTAACTCAACAGGAAGGTTTGCCTGCTGAATCGCCTCAATAGTTCGATCTATGTCATAGGGCACACGATGGATTTCGAGGGTGTGGGCCTGGGTATCAACCAGAGCAAAGGAAGCCCGAGGATCAAGATCGCGAGGTTGCCCAACCGAGCCAGGATTGATTAACACCACCTGAGCACTGGCAGGCCACCGGACCGATTGTGGAGCCCGAGGTTCAATACATCCAGTGCCTTCCAACCAGCCGCACATTGGAACGTGAGTATGACCGCAAAACGCCAGTCGCGGCCAGGTTGCCCGTTCGCAAATGGCGTGTAAATTTTCCTCAAGCATCGTGCTGGTCACATACCCATTCACATAGGTCGTATTGAGGTAACACCCATGGGCGGCAACATATTCAGGCTGAACACAGTGACTGGGCAGACTTGCCAGGTAAGTAAGTTCCTCATCATTCAAATGCTGACGTGTCCAATCCTGAACCAGATGGGCGGCTTTGTTTGTTCCCTGAAGTGCCATTCCAGAAATAATATCCCGATCATGATTTCCGGCAATGACAAGAGGGGTCAGGTTTTGGATGAACCGAACACATTCAGCCGGTTGGGCATTGTATCCAACAATATCACCCAGGCAAATAATCTCATCAGGTAACAGGCGATCAATCGCTTCGGCCACGGCCTCAAGGGCAGCAATATTAGAATGAATATCTGAGAGAACAGCTAGTCGCATAGTGTCAGCTTGAATGATCACTGCCGTCGCCGCAAGATTTTTACGATTCGAGATCGAGCCTGCTCCGCCAATCCAGACCGAACCTGACAATGCTCAAAGTCTTGAATCAGATTCAGGACTTTAACATCAGCCTGCTCCAGACGCATCTCCATTGCCACTTCAACCGCCTCAAGATACGCCATCAGGGCCTGACTATACTCCAGATACTCATCAAAACGTCGAAGAAAACAATAGCTTACCGCAGGAATTAACGAACCGCTGCCAATGTCGTCATCAATATACACAAACGTCACCTGATCGTCATTAACAGCAAAGTTACTTGGATGCACATCCAGCACCAGATTTTGACGGGATGCCAGTACTAACGCCCGAACGGCAGCCCGGGCAAATATTTCAAGTGCCAGGCCTAACGCATTTTCATTGGCGGTAGCCAGGGCCTGGTTCATCAATGTCCGTAAAGTTTTCATCCAGGGCGAGATGGTCCATAACCAGCCTCCGCCCGCATCATCAGGCTGCAAAACCAACACCGTGGTTGGGACTAAAAGCGACCCCAGTTGCAATTTTCGACGGGCCGCCTCCAGCAAAAAGGTCCGCCCATCATCAAGATCGCGAAAATATTTTCGACCCGCCGTTTTCAGGCACCACTCTCCGGCCTGTAGAATGATCGTGTCTGACTTACCGCTTCCGTCAGACAGCCCTTGCTGGCCAATCAAATCACGTCGTGTAACGGCCTGGTCAATATTGATTTGGCGAATCACTTCCCGACCAGTGGCAGCCGGCCAAATATAACCAGAAGGAACAGTTGAAGTTGGCAAAACCGGAAAAGTTGAGGAGTCAGACATATGCACCTAACAATCTCAGTAAAAGGAATTCTGTATTTTTCTTTGTAACCCTTTGAATTTGCCAGAGTTCTCTCAATTCAAACTGATAAAAACCTGCAGCAAAAGCAACCCTGATCACACCAGGAACTGAATCTGAAGCAAATTGAGGTATGAAAGTGGCTGGTCACCAGGTTTACCCAGCCAATTTCATACCTCAACTGAAAACTTACGCCAGTCCTAAAAAGAACTTTAATCGTTGACCAAATTACGGGACCAGGGCCTCAACTGCGGGTAATACAGATTTCAGCATGGCCCATCCCATTCCAATGTTGGTTGTTTTCTTGGTGACAAGCATAATCACAGCCCGGCCACCTTTTAAAGTTTTGGCAAAATGGTAGTTGTGATTTGAGGTCACATGGATTTCCTGAAAATAGTGTTCGCCATTTTCTGGTTGGCCGCGATGAGCTCGGATCAGTTGCTCAACTCGACCAATATT
>CAZXCE010000210.1:0-12697 GCA_964639175.1 uncultured Clostridia bacterium | reverse complement strand
GAACCCTGAACCCTGAACCCTGAACCCTGAACCCTGAACCCTGAACCCTGAACCTTTGCTCTCATTCGCTCCCTGGTCAACACCATCTTTCTCAGATTCAACTGTCAAAAAAAGACCTGAAGTCATCTGTGCGTTGACTCGCCTGCGCTTTTTTGTTATTCAAAGCGCGTCTTCTTATTTTCTCAGCCCGGGAAAACTTCAAAAATTCCACAACCGGAATTCCTTAAAGCGGCAGGCTCACCTCACAAAACCCCTTTGAAAACAAGGGCGTTGACTGAATCGTCCCTCCTTACTGTTGTGCCTGCTTATTTTGGAGAAACGATCTTATGATGACTGTGAATCCAGCAGCATCCCGCCGATTTTCTGTCCTGCACTTCACCACGTGGCTTTTTGTTCTGGCTTGTTTGGGAATCGCCAATTTTGGCTGGCGAGCTTCTTCGGCGGCATCACCTGTACCACGCCAGGATGCTGACACCCAGCCACCAACGGTTGTGTTGCGTTCTCCGGTGGATGGTGAAGTTATTCGGTCAGGGTTGATTTTCACGGTCGTGTGGCAGTCAACCGATAATGTCCGGGTTGATCAGCAAAATATTTCCTTTTCGTCGGATGACGGAGTGACCTTTGATCTTTCAATCGCCGCCAACCTGGATGGCACGGTCACCCAGTTTGAATGGCGTGTCCCCTCAATCCTGCGCACCACCCGTGGACGGGTTCGGGTTGAAGCCGTTGACGGCGCCGGCAATCGCGGCAATGCCACGAGCGGTCGCGTGAGTGTGACGGGTTCGAGTGATCAATTGCCGCCTTCGGTGGCCATTATTTCGCCTGACGGCGCTGACACCTCCAAATCCATCTTTCCTAATGATGGGAAGGCCAATGATGCTCCAAGTGTGAGCAAGCCGATCAAAATTGAATGGACTGCCGTGGATGAAACGGCACTGGCCAGCTTTGATATTGCCGCCACCCTGGTGCCCAAGACTGGACAAACCACGACGTTCCCGCTGGTGATTGCAACTGGCCTGGCTGGTGACCGCCGGTCGTTTGACTGGATTCCAGGGCCAACCGTAGTTTCCGAAACCGTTTCGTTGCGTATTACGGCCCGTGATACCTCAGGCAATACAGGTGAATCCATCACACGCACCCCGTTTGCCATTCGTAACCGGCCAGTAATCAAAGCGTTAGAGTATTTCTGCTCAACCGTTTTTATTTATGGTGACAACTTTACTTCGCGAACACTGGTCAATCTCAACAACAAAAACCTCTCACCATTTAAGGACTTAATTGAATTGCAGCCGACGCCGACCCCAGGTGACCCCCGGGGTTCACAGGTGTTGCGGGTGCAGTCGAAAAAGCAACGTGGCAAACGAGGTCGGTTTGATGACGCGATTGGTGCTCCAAACACCGTCTTTGTGAGCGATGTCGGGATTTTCTCAGCTCCATTTTCGACGGTGGGCGATGGCCCCCGGCCACCACGTATCCAGTTTAAGACCCCGGCTGGGGACTCGTTGTTCAAGTCAGGTGATGAAATCAATATCTCGTGGGAAGTCATCAACGACGATAAATGCCCAGTTCGCCAGCAAGAGCTTTTATTTGCCCAGGGCAACCGTGGTTTTGATGAAGAATGTGGCCTGACCGGAACTGATCGTCGGGACCTGCAAATTGCTGTGCTTGATGGATCGGTGCGGAATTTTACCTGGACCGTTCCAGTGTTCTTCCCCGGATTTGGTCGGCTGAAATTAAAGGCAACCAGTGTTGAAGGAACCGGTGAAGCGATTATTGGTACTGGAAATCCGTTGAATGAGCCGACGAGTGTGAAATTTACGAGACCTGGTGAAAACGGGGAGATTTTGGCAGATGGTGAGACGGTTCCAGGTATTGAATGGACATACGTTGGTGCTTGTAACCCTCAGTCGTTTCGAATTACCTTCCGGCCAACTGGCAGTACCACTTCTGCTCAGGTGGTTGTTCCGGGAACAGAAAGCAGTGTTGGAGATCCATTATCAGGGGCATTTCGAAGCCTGCTGAGTATCAGTGGAGGGCGCCCGATTCTTGGGTCATTACGGATTGAAACAGTTGATGGCCTTGAGTTTGCTCAAGACGTGATCGAAAAAGTGAGTCTGGTTGCCCAACGTAGCGGCGGCGGTGATGCTATTCAGGTAAGAGATATCCAGCTCCGCTATGATGGTGCCTCTGCCCAGCCCACAGCCGGACATCAAAATCTTGTGTTTGGGCGACCTGTGACCATTTCCTGGCGACCTGATCCCCGGCGTCCACAAACGACCGGCTACACCCTCCAGTTTGCCCCATTTGGAAATTTTGACACTGGTTTAGTTTTAAATATTACTGATTCAGTGATTGCAGGGACGAGCTTTGTTTGGAATCCAACCAATACGCAACTGCTTGCCAGCGGACGTGGTGCCATTCGAGTTACTGCAAATTCTTCAGATGGGACTACTTATGCTGGTTTCCTTGACGGTGTGCGACTTAGTTTTCTGGCTGTTTACATTAATCAACCAAAAGACAATGGTCAGCTTTCAAAGAAACAATTGTCAATTGGCTGGAATACCCTTGGGCCTACCACAAGTGCAAATGAACCGATCACTGGGCGACGGATTGAATTTATCTCCTTAGTGACGGGAAGGACATTTGTGATTGTGGATGATAGCAGCACCAGCACCAGCTTTACTGGTAAGTCCAAAGATGATTTACCTCTCGAAGCTGGGATCTTAAGGGTGACAGTTTTTGGGGCCAACACTTCGCGGTTTGGACGGGATGATGTGCTTCTCAACGTTGTTGAATAGGAGCTTTGTGATTGGGATAACCTGGCCTTTGATTCATCCAGTTGTCCTGTTAATCCCAACCTTTACCAAGGAAACGTCTTTCTTCCTGATCTGGGCAAACGCCGCCAAATGACCATCAGTCGTAACACTCGCGTAACTCCATTCGACTAAGGTCACGCCCTTGTTCTTCGACAATCTTTCATATCTTCTCTTGACCAACCCCACCCACGTTCTGTGGTTTCGGGGTTGGTCAAAACCATCTCTGTGAAATGATGAATGATGAATGATGAATGATGAATTGCATATCTGATTGAATATCAAATACTTCACTGATTCATTGTTCATACGTTATCATTCATACTCTGGCATATTCTCAATACTTTCTCGTCCACCACAGAGTGGAGGTTGAGGTTGGGTTTTTGGTCGTGAGGCCAACCCTGGTCTCAATCACAGATGAAGCGTGGCACCACATCTACCCGCGAAGTTGATTGGTTATCACGCTCATTGCTTTTGCCTGACGTATCTCAATTATGAAGGATGAAGTATGAATGATGAGATAGCTAAAACTATTTGAATCAAATAGGTAGCTTCTTCATTCTTCATTTTTCATTCTTCATAATTCCTCATATCTCAATGCGGTAATTCCAGTTGTGAGTCAGAAGTTTTAGTAGGGAAGAGACTCATTTGGTGACTGACAGGGATAGCCCTGACGAAACGACTGACGACTGACGACTGACAACTGACTCTAAACTGGTCTAACTCATTGATTCTTTTTGTGTTTTTGTGAATTGTAGCAACTGGGAGGTACACATGTGGGAACTACTTAAACAAACCGGGACCCGAGTGGTCAGCGCGCTGGCGCTGACGCTGGTGGTCATCGGTTGTATGACGACCGGTGCCTGGGCGCAGTCTCAGGCGAGTACCGGAAATATTTCAGGTCGGGTAGTTGACTCGACGGGAAGCGCCATTGCCGGCGCCACTGTCAAAGTCAAGAACACCAACACCGGCCTTGAACAGACAGCCACCACCAATGAAGACGGCCTCTATCGGTTGGTGTTGCTGCCAACCGGGACCTATACCGTGACAGCGGAAGCCAGCGGCTTTTCCAGCATCACGGCGGAAGGCGTGGTCGTGGTGGTTGGACGTCAAGCCGAAGTGCCATTAACGCTTGGTGCCCAGGGCGTCAGCGACGTCGTCATTGTTTCAGCCGGTGCGATCCAGGTTCAGACCAGCCGCAGCGAAGCTGACGCGGTGCAAAACGAAATCGCGATTCAGAATCTGCCGATTCTGGGCCGCCGGTTTCAGGATTTCGTGACGTTGACTCCAACCGCTCAGGTTGATGCCCAGCGCGGTCAGATTTCACTGGCTGGTCAGCGCGGGATCAATGCCAACATCGCCATTGACGGGGCGGACAACAACAACCCGTTCTTTGGTGGGTTGCGCGGCGGTGAGCGTTCAAACTCAGCCTTTACCGTTCCCCAGGAATCCATCAAGGAATTCCAGGTGGTGGCGGCGGGGTACTCAGCCGAATTTGGTCGTTCAACTGGCGGTCTGGTCAATGCTGTGACCAAATCGGGAACGAACGAATACCACGGCACGGCTTTTTATCTCTTGCGCCATAAAGAACTGGCTCGGTCCAATGAGTTTTTTGACACGATCAAAGCCGGGAATCCAACGACCCCGCGCGATGACATTGCATTTGATTCAGTTCCAACCCTGCAGCAGTGGGGCGGTTCATTTGGTGGGCCGATTATCGAGAACAAAGCGTTCTTCTTTGGTTCGTATGAACAACAGCGATTGCGCCAGCCACGGCGGGTGCTCTTCCCGTTGTTGCAAAGCTTTGTACCGAATGCCAGCACCCAGGCCGGGTTTAACTTTTTCAAATCCCAGGAAGGTGGCTTCCAGCAAACCAATGATGCGATTGCGTTTCTGGGCCGGTTTGACTATGAAATCAATGCCAGCCATCGCTTCAACGTGCGCTATAACTACAGCAACAATGATGCGCAAAACGCCATTGCCACCGGTGAAGCCCTCTTGCCCAACACCAACCGTGCGCTGACCAGCAATGGAACGGAAGGCGACCGGATCAACACGGTTGCCGGACAATTGACGAGCTTCCTCAACCCAACACTGGTCAACGAAATGCGGGCTCAGTACTCACGTGAGCGCCGACCACGGATTGGCAACGCCGAGATTCCGAGCGTTGACAATGCCCTTGGCAGCTTTGGTACGCGCAGCTTTGTGCCGACCACCCAGTTTGACTGGCGGTTTCAGGTTGCCGACAGTTTGACCTGGTCCAAAGGCAATCACACGATCAAATTCGGCGGCGAATACAACCACACCTTTGTGGATCAGGATTTCGGCTTCAACCGATTTGGGGTATTTGGTTCACGAACTTCAGATCCAACGTTGTTGCTGCAAAGCATTTCTGGCGGTACGCCTTCCGGCAACCGGTTTGACACGGCCAACGATCAGTACCGCATTCAGATCGGAAACGGTCTGGTCAACTTCAGCACCAATGAAGTGGCGTTCTTTGGCCAGGATTCCTGGAAGATTCGGCCAAACTTCACCCTGAACTATGGTTTGCGCTGGGAAGGTCAATTTAACCCAACCCCATTTGCCGACAATACGGACCTGGTGAACAAAGTCAAAAACTTCAAATTCCCATTAGGGAACTTTGATCCAACCCAGATTCCAGATGCCACCAATCAGTGGGCGCCACGTCTCGGCTTTGCCTGGGATCCATTTAATGATGGCAAGTCAGTGCTGCGTGCGTTTAGCGGTATCTACTATGCACGGACGCCAGCGTTGATTCTGGCTGGTCCAATGAACAATTTCCGGGCCGTGCCTGGTGACGTGTCGTTGTTGTTCCCGTTGTTTGCGCAAGGGAACCCAAACAACACGGTGTACAAGCAATTTAAATTGATCGGAATTGACCTCAACAACTTCCCACTCGATGGTCTGCCGCGTCTCACCCCAGAGCAGGCCACACAAATTGCCACCGCACTGGGATTGGCGGTTGATCCAACCCGCGGTGCGAGCGTGACCGGTGTTGCTTCCAACTTCAAAAACCCACGTGCCTATCAGGCAGGTGTCGGGTTTGAACGCGAAGTGGCCCAGGGCTTTACCCTTGGCGTTGATTTCCAATATGTCCACACGGTCTATTTGGAACGCAACGTTGACCTGAACGTTCCAGCTCCGATCATCCGGCCCAGCTCGGTTGATCCAGCCGGACGTCCATTCTATGACCTGCGCAATCGGCCACGCCCGATCCCAACGCTGAACCAGGTTCAGATTCGCGATTCGTCAGCCCGGTCACTGTATCGTGCGTTGACGTTTAGCTCCAAACTGCAGCGCAAGTGGGGACAGGTCAACCTGTTCTACACCTTGAGCTATAACTACTCCAACGACGACAACGAACGCAGCGCCGGTGGTACCACCTACGACGATAGCTTTAACCTCCAGCCAGAATATAACTTCAGCGAGCTGGATCGCCGACATCAGTTGGTGGCCAACCCGGTGTTCTTCCTGCCCTTTGGGGTTGATGTGGCCAGCGCCATTCGTCTGCAATCTGGCACGCCGTTTGACGCGACGGCTGGGACAGACCTCAATGGTGATTTGGTGAACACTGACCGTCCATACAGTGGGCCAAACCAGCCATTCCAGCGCAATCAGTTCCGTAACCTGCGCCGGTACAACGTTGACCTGCGGGTCCAGAAGCACATCAACTTCCTGGAAAACCAAAAGTTGACGTTCTCGGTTGAATTCTTCAACCTGTTTAATGCCATGAACCTGCAGTATGCCGCGCAACAACGGCAGTTCTGTGGAGGCACAATTGGCAGTGATTGTGGGTTCCGCGGACCAACCAACCTCAACTTCATGCAACTGCGTGAACAGAACCCAACCTCAACCAGCCTGGGCCGGTTGTTGACCGGAAACACGGTTGGAACGCCGTTCCAGATGCAGTTGGGCATTCGCTATCAGTTCTAATTTGAATGTTTTCCCGGTGGGGAAACATCAAATTGAGCATGAGTGACACAAGAGCGTCGTTTCCGGGGAACCAGAAGCGGCGCTCTTTCCTTTTCTTGCCGCAACACCAAAAAAAGAAAGAAAAAACGGATGAAAAAACTACTGGTTGTTTTGTGTCTTTGCCTTGGTCTGGTTCCAGTATGCGCCCAACAAACCCTCCCGAACCCCAAATCCTGGCTCCGATCAGGTCCGATGCTCGGCTACAGCGAGTTAACCGAAACGGTGATCTGGCTGCAAACAACCCACCCTTGCCGGGCTCAGATCCGGTTCTGGAAGCAGGGCCAGCCGGTTTCCTCACGAATGACTTCAGAAGTCGAAACCACGGCGGCAGGTGACCATATTGCCCGATTTGTGGTGCCTCAACTCGAATTTGGCACCAAATATGACTATGAAGTGTATTTAGACGGGTTGCGGGTGGATTTGCCCTATCGAACTACGTTTCAAACCCAGCCGATGTGGGAGTGGCGGACCGACCCGCCGCCAGTCCGGATTGCGATGGGATCGTGCGCCTATATCAATGATCCGCCATATGATCGCCCCGGCCAGGAATATGGCCGCAAGGTTCAAATCTTTACCAGTCTGGCGGCGCTCCGCCCTGATGCCATGTTCTGGCTTGGTGACAATACCTATTTCCGTGAAGGTGACTGGGCAACTGAAAGCGGCATGCGGTATCGGTATGCCCACACGCGAGCCACAGCGGAGATGCAGCCACTGCTGGCGTCAACCCATAATTATGCCATCTGGGACGATCACGACTATGGGTCAAATGACGGGGACCGGAATTTTCGCGGGAAGGCGACTTCACTTGAGATATTTAAAGATTACTGGGCCAATCAAGCCTATGGGACACCCGAAACTCCTGGGGTCTTCAGCCGGTTTAAACTTTCGGACATTGAATTCTTCTTTCTCGATAACCGCTATCATCGGGCACCAAATAATTTTCCAGATGGACCAGATCGGGTCATGTTTGGGGAGGCTCAAATGAAGTGGTTGATGGATGGGCTGTCATCAAGCGAATCCACGTTTAAGGTGATCGTCGGGGGCAATCAGATGATGAACAATCCAACCCAGTTTGAGTCATTTAGCAAATATCCACAGGAAATGAACCGGCTCTTTGATTTCCTGCGCCGCGCCAAAATCAAAGGGGTTTTGTTTATCTCGGGGGATCGTCACCATACCGAACTGATCAAACGGGTTGAACCCGGCCTTTATCCACTCTATGACCTGACAGCCAGTCCGTTGACTTCAGGGAGTGGTCCGCATCCAGGTGAAGAAAACAATCCGCTTCGGGTACCTGGAACCTGGGTCACCGAACAACAAAATTTCAGTTTGATGGAAGTCACTGGGAAAAAGGATGAGCGGGTGATTACGCTCCGCACACTGGATACTGAAGGCAAAGAACTGTGGAAATACACGATTTCAGCCAGTGAACTGGTCTTTCCGCCAGATTCACCTCCGGTCTCCAAAAAAGTGAATCCAAAGAAGGTTGTAAGCTAAAGCGAGAGATTCAATTCTCTGAAAATCCAGCCAGCACAAACGGAGAAATTTCGGGTGTGCTGGCTTCTTTTTTCTAAAAACCCCGAAAAAAAAGAAATGAATTGGAAAATTTGGATTTTTTATTCAGATTTTTGGAAGGTTTCCGGAAGGTGATGTATTTGAATAACTTCAAAAAACTGTCTCCGGGATTCTAAGTATTGAATTCAAAAGCCCTCCCTTCAAAATCGGAAATTCTGGTTGTAACTGGCACAGGAGTTGCCGCTCCCAAAGGGATATCTATGGCCAACAACCATTCCGGTTCTCATCGGTCATATCTCAAAGCGAACTGAACACAAAAAAAACTGTCGAAACACCTCACACTTGAAGGGAGAAGTTTATGAATCCGACGAATCTGACACGCAGGTGTCTGAGTGTGTTTGTGCTGGTGAGTACGCTGCTTTGTTTACCAATTCTGTTGGGAACAAGCTTTGCGGCTTCGGCGCAGACCACTGCAGGCCGCCTGGTGGTAACCGTCAAGGATCCAACTGACGCGGTTGTCGCCGGTGCGACAGTAACTGCCACCAATGAAGGGACCACCCAATCGATCACCGTCACGACCAATGAAAAGGGCGTGGCGATTTTCCCGCAGTTGCTGGTTGCAACCTACACCGTGGTTGCTGAAGCAGAAGGATTCCAGAAGACGCAGACCGAAGGTCTGAAAATTGACGTCGGTCAGGAATATGGCGCCGTGTTGGTGCTCCAGCCTGGCGTCGCTGAAAACATCATCACGGTGACAGCGGGTGAAGCGCTGGTGCAGACCACCAACGCCGAACTGGCTTCAACCGTGAACCAGAAGCAGGTGCAGGAACTGCCGCTGGATGGTCGTAACCCGCTGGCGTTGATCCAGTTGCAGGCTGGTGTGAACCAATCGGGGAACACCACGACCGTCATCAACGGCTTCCGTACATCAACCTCAACCCTGACCCAGGATGGGATCAACATCCAGGACAACTTCATTCGCGCCAACGGGTTGGACTTCTCGCCCAACCGGACGACCGTTGCCCAGACACAGGAATTCACCGTCATCACCCAGAATCCAGATTCTTCAATCGCCGGTTCATCTTCCGTGCGTGGCGTGAGCCCATCTGGAACGAATGAACTTCACGGTTCAGCGTTTGAATTCCACCGCAACGATGCCGTCGGTGCCAACACCTTCTTCAATAATGCCAACAAGGTTGAACGGCCAAAATTGATCCGGAATCAGTTTGGTTTCACGCTCAGTGGACCAGTGGTGATTCCAAAAGTTGTCAACGGCAAAGACAAGCTGTTCTTCTTCGGTTTTTATGAAGGTTTCCGTGAACGGGCCGGCAACCCCAGCCTGATCACCACCTTGCTGCCCAATGCCCGCCAGGGTGTGTTCACCTACCGTGACAACCAGGGCCAGCAGCGCACGATCAACGTGCTCGGATTGCGCGACCTGTCAGCCGATCCATTTATGCAGAACATCATTTCCCGCCTGCCTGGTGCCAACACCCTTGAAGGTGGAGATGGGCTCAACACGGCTGGGTTCCGTCTGAATCAGTCAGATTTCCGGAACCGCAACGTCGGCGGCGGACGTGTTGACTACAACCTCAACGCCAATCATCGGTTGGAAGGTGTTTATAACTACACCAATGAAAAAGATGCCCGGACCGACATTGACAACATCAATCAGATTCCAAAATCCAGCACCGATTCCAACGTGAATTTTGCCGTGGGGGCGTGGAACTGGCAGGTCAATAACAACCTGAACAACGAAGTCCGCATCGGCGGCAACCGCAGCGCGGTGAATTTCAACACGAGCGAAGATCCATTTGATTTCTTCACCGTGTCAAACCTGTTTACCGATCCGATTGTTCAGTTCCAGCCACAGGGCCGGACCACCACGATTCTCAGCTTTATTGACAACGCTGCCTTCACCAAAGGTGACCATTTCATCCGCTTTGGTGGTCAGTTTGACCGGACGCGCGTTCGCTCCTTCAACTTCGGCGGTGTGACCCCAACCTTTGGTCTGGGCTTTAGTGCCAATTCTGACATTGACGCGTTGACGTCACGTGACTTCCCAGGTGGCATTGATGCCTTCCAGTTGTCAATCGCCAATGGATTGCTGGCTGATGTGGCCGGCGTGCTGGCCAACTCGGCCCGGACGTTCAATGTGACCTCACAGAACTCAGGTTTTGTGCCAGGTGCCGGTGAAGTCCGTAACTTCCAAACCCGAGCCTATTCAAGCTATATCACTGACTCGTGGCGTATTCACCCCCGCCTGACCGTCAATGCCGGTCTGCGGTATGACTACTACACACCGCTTCGTGAAGAAAACAACCTGGCGTTGTTGCCAGTGACCAATGGACGGAGCGGAATTGACACGGTGCTTGATCCAAACGGCACCTATGATTTCGTGGATGGCTTCTACAACAGCCCAGACCGTAACAACCTTGCTCCAAGTGTGAGCGTGGCGTGGGATATTCCAGGGTTGGGCCGCCAGACGGTTCTCCGTGGTGGATACTCACTGACCTATGTCAACGACGAAATTATCCGCGCGGCTGACAACGCCGCCAGCGGAAATGATGGGTTGCAGGCTGGTGTCAGCAATACCGCCATTTCCGGACTTGTGTCCCGCGATGCGTTGGGCTTGATTGGTTCATCACTGGCCACTCCAGAATTCAAAGTGCCACGCAGCTATCTGGACAACTTCAATCTTGATCCAGCTTCAGCCGCCTTTTTGGTGGATCCAGAACTGGTAACGCCGTACTACCATCAGTGGAACGTCAGTCTGGAACGTGAACTCAGCTCGAATATGAGCCTGGCGATTCGCTATGTGGGCAACCGTTCCAACAACCTGGTGCGAGGCGTTGACTTTAACCAGCTTGATGTCCGCTCCAACGGGTTTGCCGAAGACGTGCTGCGCGCCCGCAGCAACGGCTTCCTGGCCCTGGCTCAGACTGGCCGGTTTGATCCCCGTTTTAACCCAAACATCGCGGGCAGCCAGCAGTTGCTGGTGTTCCCGAAACTGACGGCTGGTGGATTGCTTACCAACACCGGAACAATTCAGCCGCTGATTCAGCGTGGCGAAGCCGGTACGCTGGCTCAGGTGTACTTTGTCAACGGATTGAACGGTGCCGTTCAGTTCACACCAAACCCGAACATCTTTGTGGCGGACGTGCTGCTCAACAGTGGTTTCTCAAACTATCACTCACTGCAAATCGAATTCCGTCGCCGGTTTTCACAGGGACTGCAGGTTCAGGCCAACTATGCCTGGGGCAAATCTCTGACCGATGTTGGATCATCGCCAAATGGCGGCAACGACAACCAGACCCGGTTTAGCCCATTGCTCGATAATGCGCAGCCACAGTTGGAACGTTCACGTTCTGACTTTGACATTCCGCACACCTTCAAGACCAACTTCCTCTATGAAATGCCATTTGGCCCAGGGAAGAAATTCAACCCAGGCAATCGCATTCTGCGGAAATTTGTTGAAGGTTTTCAGTTGAGTTCAATCATTAGCTGGCAGACCGGAAACAACCTTTCGTTCGTGTCAGGCCGTGGCACGCTCAACCGTGGCGGTCGTTCAACCACGACCAACACGGCGGATACTTCGCTGACCAACGATCAGCTTAAAGACCTGCTGGGCGTCTTCCAGAATGAACGCGGGATCTTCTTCATCAACCCATCCGTGATTGGCCGTGATGGTCGGGCGGTGGCGGCTGATGGTGCTTCCCCATTTGCTGGTCAGGTGTTCTTCAATCCAAATGCTGGTTCAGTGGGTTCACTGGAACGGTTGGCTTTTAATGGACCACAACAGTTCTTCTGGGATTTCAGTGTGATCAAGCGCACGACAATTACTGAGTCAACCAATGTTGAATTCCGCGCTGAGTTTTTCAATGTACTCAACCGGACCCAATTCTTCATTGGCAGCCAGAACATCAACAGCACCAACTTTGGTCGCATCACCTCAACGTTTGATCCACGCGTGATCCAGTTTGCGCTGAAATTGAACTTCTAATTGTGAGAGTTCAGGGGAACGAACCCTTGAGTTGATTGCTCAAGTTTTTGTTGCCCTGGCTCGACAATGGAACTACTGGAGAGGAAAAACCCGAGAACATCAAAACAAAAATAACTTGTTGTCTCCAAAAAATGTGAAGCCCGTTGGTTTTGTCCAACGGGCTTTTTTTCTGTTCTGGTATGGAAAGGATGATCTTTCTTTTGGGTTGATTTCTGAGCCAGGGATGCCAAGAATAGGCGGGTTTCGCGCTTCCGGGCTCCGGGTTTTCGAAGTGATGTCCTTTATGTCGTTTATGTCCCTTATGTCGTTTCTCAAACCCTAAGGGGGCGTTAAAAAATAAGTTCCTTGGAGCACGGTCACCCTTGTACATCCA
>CAZXCE010000209.1:0-12775 GCA_964639175.1 uncultured Clostridia bacterium | reverse complement strand
TCAATTTTGTCCGCAATGGAACTACACCATTTATCCTCGATTACAAACCGTTCCCACTTGATCCAGCTTTTATCGTCAAAACCGGGAACTTATTCTTTAACGCTCCCTTATGCCCCGGCTCAAACACCATCTGATTGACCAGGGAACACGCTTTAACAATTTCTTTTCCAGTAACCCGGAATGTTGCCCGAGTCGGACCTCGATTCTACGCGGGCAATATACCCACAACCATCAAGTCCTGGCCAATGAAGCTCCAATCGGCGGGTTTCACCGATTCCAGCAACTGGGGTTGGAACATTCAACGATTGCCAAATGGTTGCAGGATAGTGGATATCGAACCGCGTTGCTCGGAAAATATTTGAATGGATATCCAAAAGGGTTTCCTGCCAACTATGTTCCACCTGGATGGACTGAATGGTGCGTGCCAACCAATGGACA
This sequence comes from uncultured Clostridia bacterium, assembly GCA_964639175.1. Classification (GTDB taxonomy): domain Bacteria; phylum Acidobacteriota; class Blastocatellia; order Chloracidobacteriales; family Chloracidobacteriaceae; genus JACQXX01. The sequence goes on along the minus strand of CAZXCE010000209.1, from coordinate 12,337 downwards.
ACCTTCAAAATATTTCAACTACCAGCTCAACGTGAATGGGACAATCAAAACCTATGGCGATGAACCTGGAAGTTATTTGACTGATGTCCTGTCAACCTATGCCGTCAATTTTATTGAGCAACAGGCAACTGCCGACAGTCCGTTTTGCCTGTTTTTGTGTGGTATTGCGCCGCATACACCGGCAACGCCGGCACCACGGCACCGGAACGAGTTTCAGACAGCCAAAACGCCGCGTGTTCCCTCATTCAATGAAGCTGATGTGAAAGACAAGCCTGCTTTTGTGAAACAATTGCCGCTGTTGTCAGCCGAGAACATCAAGTCAATTGACAAACTCTATCAAAACCGCCTGCGGACATTACTTGCCGTTGATGAAATGGTTGAGCGCGTGGTCGAGACCTTGCGACGAACGGGTCAACTGGACAATACCTATATTTTCTTCACGACCGACAATGGGTTCCATCTGGGTACGCATCGGTTTACCTTTGGAAAAGGAACTCCATATGAAGATGCCATCCGGTTTCCATTGATCGTGCGCGGCCCTGGGGTCGCCGCCGGTCGAGAGTTGCCGGCAATGATTGCCACCATTGATCTGGCGCCGACCTTTGCTGAGCTGGCTGGGGTCGCTGCACCTGAGTTTGTTGATGGAAGTTCGCTGGTCAGCTTTTTGGGGGCCGAGATTCCGCCCCTTGAAGATCACCAACAGAATGTACTCATCGAACACTGGCCTGGGAAAGGCGAGGATGATCGACCTGACGAACAATTTGCCTCGTTTGAAGCAACTCATGCCGTGTCACCTGACCGAAAACCAGGTCGCAAAAAACGAGCGCCACAATGGGCGGCGATTCGAACTGCCCGATATCTGTATGTCGAATATGTCACTGGTGAACGTGAACTCTATGACCTTCAGGTTGACCCGTATGAACTCCAAAATATCTACGCCGCCGCCCAACCTTCGCTCCTGAGATCATTAGAGGCCAATCTCAACGCGCTCAGGAGCTGTGTTGGACGAGGGTGTCGCGAGGCACAACGGCTCAGACTTTGACCGCTTCGACCAGCACATGGGAATGGTCGTGTTGATTTCCCCGGCGTGATGGGCCAGTTGATTTAAATCTTCTTCCCACTCGCAATAGACTTCAGGTTCATCATCCGGGGAAACGGCTGACAGCCAGCCTTCGAGAAACCCAAATTTGACGAGCGCGTGGTGAAGCATGGCGGTTCCATCAGCAAATCGGAGATGAAACTTTTGTTGAGCGAGGTGGGTGATTTGAAATCCGTTTGATTCAAGCAGGGCCGTGACTCGATCAATTGACAGGCGATGGTGTTCCTGCTCGGCCAGTTTGGGCAGGTAGTGTGGTTTGTTGATTCGAACCAGCGTTTCACGAAAGACCTGGTAGACTTCGGCCATGTGACCAAACAAATTGGTGGTCAGGACAATTCGGGCCCGGTTAGCCGCAACGCGGAAACACTCCTTCATCACCGCGTCTGGATCGGCAAAATTGTTGATTCCCAAATTTGAGACAATCAAATCAAAGCTGGCCTCGGGAAATGGTAACTGGCTGGCGTCGGCTTCGATGAGTTCGACATTGGTCAAGCCATAGATGTCGCGTTTGTGGCGGGCGCGGTCAAGGGCCGCTTTCCAAATATCAACCCCCACCAGCGTGCAGGTGGGGCCGTGAATGTGGGCCAGTTCAAAGAGTGGAAACCCGGTGGCGCAGCCGATATCCAGTATCCGCTGATGTTTTCGGATGACCAGATTGTCAACCAGTAAAGCGCCAAAACGGGATGACCAAAAGGACAGTTCGTCAAATACGGATGCCAGTTCAGGTTTGGTAAAATCAAAGGGCTGGCTGAGTTCAGTTCGTGGTTTGTCAGTCATGCAGTTCACACCGGAAAGAAAAATTGGCAACTCTGGGTACATTCAAATGCAAAATTGAAGTGATTTTGCCTGATTTGAAGTTTTTTTGCAGACAGTACTTGAAAGTTCCAGGTGATTTCACCAAAACTGTGGTTTCCGGGTATGTTGATTCGAACGACCTTTTTTGCGCTCAGTCGAGCCATTCTGACCTGACCTTGAAACCACACCTCTCGAAGCCTGCGAACGGAACATGACGTTATTCAGCAATCGCTACCAACTTATTAAAGAACTCGGCAGCGGCGCCTTTGGTCATACTTTTTTGGTTGAAGATACTCATTCACCGTCGCGCCGGCAGTATGTGCTCAAACAACTCAAACCAGTCGCCAATCCTGAAAAATATTTGATGATTCAGGATCGGTTTCAACGGGAAGCCGCCATTTTGGAACAGCTTGGCGAAGGCTCAAACGGCCAGGTGCCGCGCCTGTATGCCTATTTCAGTGAAGCTGGCTCGTTTTATCTGGTTCAGGAATGGATCGAAGGGCAGACGCTGACTCAGTTGGTCAAAGACTGTGGACAAATGACGGAAAAGCAGGTTCAAGACATGCTGATCGGGATTTTGACCGCACTGGAATACATTCATGCCAATCGGATCATTCATCGCGACATCAAGCCCGATAACATCATGATCCGTGAGCGAGATGGAAAATATGTTTTGATTGATTTTGGCATGGTGAAAGAAGTCATGACGTCAGATTTATCTCCGGATGCCAATCAATCGGTGATGGCGGGGACGCCGTCTTTTATGGCGATTGAGCAGTTCTACGGCAAACCAGTATTTGCCAGTGATATTTATAGTTTAGGGGTCACCGCAATTCATGCCCTGACGGGGAAAAATCCCCAGGATCTCGCCAAAATCCCAGGCGATATCCGCTGGCGTCAGTATGCACTCAATATTGACCCGGCCTTTGGCCTTATTTTGGATAAGTCGGTTGCCGCCATGGTGGATGACCGCTATAAGTCAGCCCGCCAGATGCTGGATGCCCTGTATTTGCTCCAACGCAACACCCTCAAACCAGATGAACTGTTTACCAAAACCTATGGTCGGGTAACTGAAACCATTTTGGACACGCCGCTCCCCGTGCCGATAGAACTGGAGCCGGTATTTGATCCTAAAACAGAGGCCACGCTGTCAAAACTGACACCCGCCACGGGGATTGAAAAGATTGATTCAGTTGAAATGGCCTTTTGGGATTCAATCCGCAGCAGCACCAATCCCAAAGAATTTGCGGCCTACCTCAAACGCTACCCGAAAGGACAATTTGCCGAACTGGCTGAGATTAAGCTTGAGCAACTCACCAGTGATCAGGGGCTGACTTCAGGTTCCACGTTTGGGGTTGTCCCCACCCCAGTTTATCGTCCAATCCAGGGAGCCCCACCGCAGGATACTTCGAGGGGGCCGATGTCGGCCTTACATACCCCGCTTCCCAGTCAACCACCTTCAGTGGTCCAGCCTGGACCTGGTGTTTCTTCAGCCAGCCACCCGGTGGTGCCGCCAACTCAGCCGCTGGTGCCGCCAACCCAACCCCTTCCGCAGGTGCCACCGATACAGCCGAGATATCCGACCGGACCCCAAACCCAATTGACGCTGCCGCCTTCGCGACCACCCGTTTCAACCATGCAGGTTCAGCCAGAGATTAAATTTACCAATCAACTTGGCATGGATCTGGTCATGATCGGCGTCGGATCGTTTTTGATGGGATCAACCGAAATCGAAAACGAAGGGCCGGTTCGTCAGGTATCTGTCCGCCGCCCATTTTATATGGGGAAATATCAGGTGACCCAAAAACAATGGTTGGCCGTGATGGGGCAAAACCCGAGCAACTTCAATGGCGACAATCTGCCCGTTGAGCAGGTTTCGTGGGAAGCCGCCGTGGAGTTTCTTCGACGACTCAATGCCACTGGAGGAAAATTTCTCTATCGCCTTCCCACCGAAGCTGAATGGGAATATGCCTGCCGGGCTGGGACCACCACGCGTTATTCGTTTGGCGATGATGAAAAACTGCTTGGCGAATATGCCTGGTATGACGATAACTCAGCCGTGGACGATGGATTCAGTGAAGATATCGCAGAGAGCAGCACCCAGCCAGTTGGTAAAAAGAAGCCCAATGCCTGGGGGCTGCACGATATGCACGGCAATGTTTGGGAGTGGTGCCTCGACTGGTATCACGATAATTATCAGGGCGCCCCGCCCGATAACCGGCCCTGGGATGACGGCACCAACCATCAATACCGCGTTGTTCGCGGAGGCTCGTGGCTCGATAGTGCCCGCTATTGCCGGTCAGCCCGGCGACGCAACGTTGCACCTCAGATCGGCCTGAGTGCGGTTGGATTTCGGATCGTGGCTGCCATCCGGATGTAGCCAGGAGTCAGTCTGGGTGAGGCATCAAACTGCAAAATTCAATGAAGTATGCTCACCTGAGTTTCCCCACTTAAAGCCTTTGATTACAAGTGATTAAATGACTGTCAACGCGTTGACACTTTCACTTCTGGCCAAATAGGGTTGACCTATAAAAAATGTTGAATCGCAGATTCATCGGCTGGTTTTTGAAGGGGTGCAAGGGACGTGCCCAGACTGGCGGTGGTGATCTGTGCTTTATTTTTTTCAAGCAGGCGAGTGGCCAGCACAATGATTTCAGCGGCATATTCATCGGGTTGCTCGATCATCGGGAACTGATCCCAATCGGGCACAATGCGCACCTGGGCCTGTGGAAGTAAAGTTTCAAATGCTTTGATCTGGTTCACTTTCAGGGCCGTTTCGCGTTTGCCCCATACCAGAACCGATGGAATATCAACCGGCGTCAGGATTTGAAACCAGTCAGGGGAAATGAGATCAAACATTTGTTCAAACACAGAGCATCGCCGGTATTGTTCAAAAAAATGATCCAGGTAGGCGGTCGGGATGGAGCTTTCAAAGAGGAGCCGTTTCCAGAGTGGTCGTACCAGCCGGGAAGAAAATGCACGTTTGCTCAGTGTTCGCATTCCAGGAAGATTCATCAGTTGGGGAACCCACTGGTGGTCAAGGTTGGCCCCGACCGGAGCATGTAAGATTGCCCCTTCGACGCTAAACGCAAAAAACTGGAGAAATTCCAGAATGATTGATCCACCAATGCCAGTTCCAAGCACCACAACGGGCTGAGTCTGCTCTTTAACAAGCCAGTACAGATGCTCGGCAAAGTCAGTGATCGTTACATAGTGTTTGTTTGGCGGGACATCCGCAAATCCAGGAAGCGTCGGGGTCAGAAATTGAATATGAGAGGGCAGGTATGGTCGAACCCGTTCAAATTGAAACCCGCCTCCACCATTTCCGTGGAGTGCAATTAGTGTAAATGGAGTCATCGGTGTGGGTACTGGCTAGATGTTGTTCAGAATTGGTTCAATCTGGATTCAGGCCAACAGATGATTTCAGCAAGATCAATGTCTGAAAGCGAATTGTTTCCGAAGATTTTGGGCTATAATCGGCCAATTGCCCCGCACAAATTCGCTGAAATCAAATGTTCAACGAACAGATCAGTTCAACTCTCTTTATCGAAAGACATTTTTTGAATCGCAGGAGTCTGAACCGCAGGTCAAAACGCACAGTTTTTCGCATTCGTGAAGAACCAGCTATAGAAGAAATCCATTGCGAAATTATTGGGCTGTTTGAAAATTTTTTTCAGGAATCGAATACAGACGATTTGATGTGCCGTTCGCTTGTGCTCAAGCAGGAGGTTTTTGTGAGATTCGATCATTTGAAGAAACACCCGTTGATTTTTTTGTTTAGTATTTCACTCATCTTTTTGACCTTCTCCATTCAATTTCAACCTTCTTCATTCACTGTTTCGGCTCAATCCGGTGGGATTCGCATCCGGGAAATCAATCCGGTGGTCAATGAACAAAATCAGATTACCCTGACGGCCATTGATGCCAGTAACCAGCCCGTGACCAATGTCGTCTGGGAATCCGGAAGCCCCGAGATTGCCTCCGTTGATGCCCAGTCTGGCCGGGTGTCTGGTGTCAGGCAAGGATTTGCCACCATTACCGCCCGAAGGGGTGAGGCTTCCTTTTCCACGTTTGTGGTCGTGACCCGAGTTCATTCAGGGCGTGGCGCCAAAGTCCCTGGCGATACCAAAACCGATGTTGAAGGAAAAATCTATCTGAGCGACCCATTGGGGAGCGTGATTTTGAAAAAGGAAAGTTTTTCGCTTCCGGCAGATGTTTTTGCCGGGCAGCGCGGCGCCACTGGAAGTACCAATGGCAACCGGCGAGAGGCAAAATTTAACGCTCCGACCGCCGTGGCCGTAAATAACAGTTTGCGTGGCGGAGTTTTTATCGCCGATACCGCCAACCACAGCGTGCGAAAAATTGATTTTTCCGATCAGGTCACAACCGTGCTTGGAAATGGGGCGCCAGGCGTGATGAACACCGATGTCACGCCATTTGCAGGCGCCGTGTTTCGTGGGTTACGTGGACTGGCAATTGACGCAGGTGGCAATCTCTTTGTGGCCGATACTGAAAACCACGCGGTGTACTATGCCGATTTTGTCAGGCAGGAGGTCCGGTTGCTGGCTGGCTCACCCGGAACCAGCGGCAAAAGCGATGGTACTGGACGTGCCGCCCGCTTCTTCAGACCAAAAGGCGGGGCGATCAGCCCGGATGGACGGCTGCTGGCGATTGCTGATGAAGGAAATAACGTGGTCCGGCTCCTGGACCGTACTGGCACGGTGCGGACACTTTCTCGAAAGGCAAGCCAGCGGCCTGCCTCCAACTGGCCAATGCCAAAACAGGCAAGCACGGAAATCCTGTTTGATTCACCCCAAGCCGTGAGTTTTGACGAACTTGGCAACCTCTATGTCGTGGACCGGACCAGCGCCAAAGTGATTACCCAGGCGTTGACTGATCAGGCCGATGTCTTTGACCTGGCACAACCAGGAAGCTTCAGCCAGGCGGTGAGTGTCGTGGTCCGTGGTACCGAAAGCTTTGTGCTGGACGCCAACGCGGCCACAGATGACGAAGCCGTGAAATCAGTCACGGTCGGCGGACCTGAAATCATCACCGTGGCACCTGATTCGGTTACCATCAATGGTGGCGAAGAGGTCATCCTCACCGGGCGCAACTTTGCTCCGGAAAGCCTGCTGTTTTTTGGCGAAACGGTCATTTCTGAGTTCACCGTCGAAACTGCCACCCGGATTCGGTTTCGGGTGCCACCCCAAATCAGACCTGGAGTCAAAACCCTGACGGTTCGCACCCGAGGCGGGTTGGCCCAATCGTCGTTGTTTACCGCATCACCGCGTTTGAGCGAATTACACTCAGGTGAAATTACAACTTATGCCGGAAGTTCGGTGTTTATCGGCGATGGTGGGCCGGCGATTGCCGCGACACTGGGTGAACCCAAAGGACTGATGGTTGATCCGAAGGGGAATTTATTCTTTGCCGATGTGACTAACCATCGGGTGCGTTCGGTGGATCCGGTCCTGGGTCAAATCTCAACGGTGGCGGGAACGGGGGTTTTTGGCGACGGGAATCCAGACGGCACCGATGCTCTGGCCGCTAATCTTACAGAGCCGTCGGACGTGGCGATTGATTCTGAAGGGAATCTTTACACGAGTGATTTTCAAACCATGCTCAAGGTGGATGCCCAAACCGGAAAAATTCAAAATCTGGCGAATGTGGCTGGATTGCGGGCTTTTACCATTGACGCTCGCAATCAGCTCTTTCTGGTAGATGTCAATTGCCACTGTGTCAGCCGGCTGAATCCTGATTCCGGACAGCTCACCCGGATTGCCGGAACGGGACAAAACGGGTTTTCGGGTGATGGCGGCCCGGCTTCAGCCGCCAGTTTGGCCACTCCCACCGATATTACGGTTGACCAGGCTGGGAATTTGTGGATTGCCGATAGTGCCAATCATCGCATTCGCCGAATTGATGCCCAAACCGGAATCATTTCAACCGTGGCTGGAACTGGTGAGGGAACATTTGCCGGCGATGGCGGCCCGGCTCGAACGTCACCACTCAACGAACCCCGAGGCGTGGCACTTGATTCAATCGGAAACCTTTTGATTGCTGATACTTCCAATAATCGGATTCGACGGGTTGATGCCCGAACTGGGATCATTTCAACCGTGGCTGGAAGCAATGTTCAGGGAGGCTTCAGTGGTGACGGCGGTCCGGCAACCCAGGCGGAACTTTCATTCCCGGTGGCGGTTGGGTCAGACGGGGCCGGTTCAATCTATATTTCGGATGCTGGCAATCAACGTATTCGTAAAGTTTCTGCCGCAACCCAAACCATCAGTACGTTAGCTGGTCGCGGAGATAAAGATTTTGGTGGCGAAGACATCCCCGCCGTTCGGGGTCGGCTCTTTCAGCCCTATGGACTGGTTTTCGACAGCCAGGAAAACCTGTTTATTGCCGACACCCAGGTTGGGCGAATCCGCCGCCTTGACCGTGAGCGCCAGACCTTGCTGACGATTGCGGGGCGTCGAACTGGCGAAGGAATTGGAAATGGTGGGCCTGCCATTGACGCATTCCTGAGTTTTCCAGCCAGTCTGGCCATGGATGGCGATTTCAATTTAATGGTTTTGGACAGCCAGTTTTCGACTTTGCGCCAGATTGTGTTTGTCACTGGCTTTATTGAATCAGTGGCTGGAGTGGGAGGATTTGGCTTTGCTGGCGATGGTGGCCCCGCTCAGTCGGCAATGTTAAACCAGCCACAGGGCATCGCGCTTGACGCTGCGCACAATATCTATATTGCGGACAGTGAAAACCATCGCATCCGGCGAATTGATGCCCAAACCCGAATCATCACCACCATTGCCGGAACCGGAACACCAGGGGTGAGCGGTGATGGTGGCCCCGCCCGGTTCGCACAGTTGGCCTTCCCAACTTCGCTGGCGTTTGATTCAAAAGGAAACCTCCTGATTGGCGATTCTGGAAACCAGCGAATTCGGCGGATTGAAGCCACCACCCAAACAATCCGAACCGTTGCGGGAAATGGCGATCTGGGAAGCGGAGGAGCGGATGGCGATGGTGGTCCGGCACTCCAGGCCAGTTTCTCAAACTTCCTGGGAGGACTGGCTTTTGATACCAGTGACCGACTTTATGTTTCGGATACCTTCCTGGAACGGGTTCGCCGGATTGATTTTTCAACCGGCATCATCACCCGTGTTGCCGGGGCGGGGCCAGTTGGTCAATACGGCGATGGAAAATCAGCCCTGACGGCAACCTTACAGGCGCCCCAGGCACTGGCCTTTGATCGAGCCGGGAATTTGTACATTGCTGATTCCTTCAATAATGCCGTCCGGGTGATTAAAGATGCTGCCAGCGGTGGTGGAAGCCAGACTCAGGTCACCATTACCGGGGCCACCTACGTCAAACCAAACCTGACCATTACCGGAACCGGATTTGGCGCCACTGAAAATCAGGTCACCATCAATGGCAAAGATGTGAGCCGGTTTATCAAAACCCAGTCAGCAACCAGTCTGGCACTCAAGGGGAATTTGAAAAAACTCAATCTTCAGCGTGGTATCAATCGCCTTGCGGTGACGGTCAATGGCGTGACTTCAAACTTGTTTGAACTTCAAATTGAGTAACGCCATTTGGGGCTGAGGGCTAGGGGCTGAAGCCAAGGGATGAGGGATGAAAGATGAAGGATGAAACCAAACCACTTCTTTAGCTCAACTTTTTCAACCCCCCTAACCCCCAACCCTCAGCCCTTCGATTGCCCTCAGCCCAAACTGATATTAAGCCAACCCATACAACTGAAATGCCGCCCAGTAGTAGGGAGACTGGGTTTCTGGGGCATGCTCGTTGTGGAGAAATGCGAGCTGGGTTGTGCGTAACGCGGCTGAGACGGTTTGTTCTTCAACCAGGAGCCGCCGATAAAATTCCTGGGTAAACGCCAGACTTTGTTCGTCATCTACCAGCCATAACGATGCGATCACCCGCCTGGCACCCGCTGAAAGAAATCCATGTACCAGCCCGACAATGCCTTCGCCCCGGAGCGCCGTGCCGTGGGCCGTCTGGCATCCGGTCAGAGTGATCAATTGCGCATCCAGTTGAATTTGATACAGTTGAAACAGGTCAAGATAGCCGTTTTGTGGTTCTAAGCCCTCGGAAATAAAAGACAGGGCCATGGCTGAAAGTTCGGGATGATGGGTGTTGACCATGCCATGCGTTGAAAAGTGCAGCATATCAAACTGTTGCAGATTCAGCGCTTGCAGCTTTGGCAGCGACGCATCAAACCCGGTTAACAGCGTGAGCGAACAGGGTTTTTTGAGTTCTTCGAGCAAAATAGCTTCAAAAAAATGAGGTTCAGCGGCGGCATAGACCAGACGTTCAAACGGATTGGTTTTGGCCATGGGGGTTGGCGGTTTGGTCAAGGCCGATTTTGACAGGGCTCGATGACGTTTCTTGACCCGGATATCATGCGTTTGAAACACCGGGTCTGAAACCACCAGCAGCGAAGTTTGTTCTTTCGCCGTGCTTCCGAGTTCAGATTTTCCTTCTTTTAACAACCCAAACGCGGCGGCAGAGGGGAGCGCGATAATTTCCGCCAGTTCAATCGTGTAGGTCTGACCTTGAGAGCCCGGAACCGTTAAGGCCGTAAATGGAAGAGAATGCAATGGTCCATCGGCGACAATGTACCAGCGGGTCTTTGAGTGCACGAGATCCCAGATTGGGCCAAGCAATTTCTCTCCCAAAATCTGACCGAGGTGGTGACCTTTTTGATCAGCGGCGCAAAGCTGTTTTCGATATTCATTTCGATTTGGAGTTGGATTGGCCTGGGTGCGCTGTGTAATCTGGTCAAACCACTGGGTGACCAGTTTTTCAAGTTCAAATCCATTTGGAATGGGAATGGCCCGAATTTCATCCTGAGTGATGACCCAGACAAAGCAGGTGTCTCCGAAAAAAAATTCGATGAGCGTAGATTCCGGTTCAAGCTGGGCCTGAATGGCGGCGGCCACTCCATTTGGAAAGAGGGAGAGTTCCACCCAGTTTCGCAACCGGGAATTTAGTTTTGGCTGCTGCCGATGAAACTGGGTGATTGACAGTTCAAGTTCAGGTGAATGTGAATTTGGATCAAGCACCTCTGATTCTGGGGGGCGTTCAGCCGGTTTAGGTCGGTACGTTTTTGGCTGAAGTGGATCGAGCTGTGTCTGCGAATGTCCAAACGACATTAAATCGCGCAACAACCGGGCCCGTGATCGCTCACAGACTTCGAAGGCCGACCTCACCTGGTTGGGAGTGCCGCCAGTTTTGCCTTCGTTGGGTACCGGCTGGAGCAGGAGCTGGACCAGCGCGGCGTAATAAGAAATTCGTTCACCAAGATATGAAGAGCGCAGATTTTCGGCCTCGATATGCTGGCGCTGAGATTCAATAATCTGAATTGCCTGTTCAAAGCAGGTTTGGGCCCGTTCCCGGTCACCGGTTGCCGCCGCCGCTTTGCCAAGCCGGAACCGACACAGGGCATCGAGTTCAGGTTGCCGGCAAGGGAGGCGTGATTCGATCCGTGTGACGTGGGGCTGGAGGTGCTCGACGTGGCCCTGTGGTGCCAGAATTTCAACCAGTTTAGAGCGAATGCGGAGTTCCCACTCCAAATCATTTTCGGTTTGAGCCAGCTTGAGGGCCTGTTCCAGGTGATCAATCGCCGCCGCTACATCGCCTAACCGGGCATCAAGCCGGCTGATGCGATATTGGCACTGAGCCTGCCCGATTGGGTCCTTTAGTTTTTGCCAGAACAGGAGCGCCCGGACCAGAAGTTCGTGGGCGTGCCGAACTTCACCTGGGGTCGTGGCCCTGTCGGTGAGTAATTCAGCCCGAAACTCAAGTCCGCGTGCCTGCCAGCGGAGTTTGGTCGAATCCTGGGTATGAAACTGATAGGTAGAGAGAAACACCCCCGTCGCTGACGATTCGTGGGTCAGGCTGATAAACCCCTGCGGAAGCTGGTGGAGTGTTGGTAAATCACGAACAACATCAATTGACGGTGGGTTGATCGGGGGTAAGTTGAACTCAGGGGCCGGAAGACTGGTGTCTTCGACTGACCAGGATTTGACCTGATTGAGCAAGGTGGCGGCAATTTCGGTTTTTCCCACGGCGGCAAAAACCGTGGCCAGATTTCGAATCAGTCGGCGGCGGGATCGTTCGTGGGACTGGTCGGTGATGAACTCTGGCAGGTTTAAAATGGCCTGGGCCTGTTGATAGGCCGAGAGCGCCAGATCAAATTGACCCAGTTGAAAGAAAACCGTTCCGATGATTTCGGCCAACCAGGCACTGAGCGGCGATGGTTCCAACCATTCAACCAGTTCAGAAAGTGCTTTTAATGAATGTTTGAGATGGGCAAATGGGAGCGTTGAATCCGAAAGTTTATTGATCGTCTGATTCAATGTGGTGAGGGAAAGACATACGTTATAGGCCAGACTGGGCAATACGTCGAATTGCTCGCGCTCC
>CAZXCE010000208.1:0-12838 GCA_964639175.1 uncultured Clostridia bacterium | reverse complement strand
CCCGACTGATCGAGCTGCTCACGTACAAATGCCAATCGGTCGGAATCAAAGTCGTGACGATTGAGGAAAGCTACACCTCAAAGTGTTCCTTCCTCGATGGCGAAGCGGTTGAAAAACAAGCCCGGTACGCCGGAAAACGAATTCATCGCGGGTTGTTTCGGACCGGTCGGGGGTTGCTCCTCAATGCCGATGTCAACGCCGCACTTAATCTCATCAACAAAGCAGTCCCGGATGCCTTCGGACCAGGACCGGAAGCAGGAGGCCACGGGATGGCGGATTGGGTAGTCAATCCGGTACGGGTGACCCCGTTTGGAAAGGCTGTTTCAGGTACTTCCAAACGGGAAGCCACGTGCGAACACCAACTGTATGGTTCAGTCAGTCAGGCACGACCTCCAGTTCCAATACTTGGTCTTGGGACGAGGGTTTGTCAGATTTGATTATATTTTTGGTAACTATATTCCCCCGCGCTTTTCAGTTTGCACTACTCACAGTTCTTCAGCTTCATTCCATCATATTCAATAACCCTTGTTTCAATATCAGGAAGTTTTTTCCTGAACCCTGAACCCTGAACCCTGAACCCTGAACCCTACCTGGTGTAACCCTATGGATATTCGGACCATTCCGACGACACCGTTTACTGACCAGAAGCCCGGCACATCGGGGCTGCGCAAGGCAGTAACGGTCTTTCAGCAATCGCACTATCTGGAAAATTTTGTTCAGTCAATTTTTGATTCGCTCGAAGGCTTCGCAGGTCAAACGCTGGTACTTGGCGGAGATGGCCGGTATCACAACCGCCATGCAATTCAAACGATTTTGAAAATGGCGGCAGCCAACGGCTGGGGAAAAATCCTGGTTGGTCAAGGTGGGATTCTCTCAACACCCGCTGTCTCGTGCATTATCCGCAAATACCAGGCGTTTGGAGGAATCATTCTTTCGGCGTCACACAATCCCGGCGGGCCAAACGGCGATTTTGGGATTAAATACAACATCAGCAACGGCGGCCCGGCCCCAGAAAAAGTGACGGAAGCCATTTTTGCCCACACCAAAACGATTGCCGAATATCGGGTCCTCGACGCTCCTGATATTGATCTTGACCAGTTGGGCACCTCAACGCTGGGAGATACAACCGTTGAAGTGGTTGATTCGGTGGCAGATTATGCCGAATTGATGGAAACACTCTTTGATTTTGCCGCCATCCGCGAGCTAGTCACGTCTGGTTCATTTCGAATGGCAATTGACTCGATGCACGCGGTGACCGGCCCCTATGCGCGTGAAATCTTTGAACATCGGTTGGGCGCTCCAACCGGCACCGTGATGAATGGCATCCCGCTTGAAGATTTCGGCAACGGGCACCCGGATCCGAACCTGGTCTATGCCCACGAACTGGTTGAAAAGCTGTTTGGTGAGGACGTTCCGGATTTTGGCGCCGCCTCAGATGGTGACGGCGACCGAAACATGGTGCTTGGCGGAAATTTCTTTGTCACTCCGAGTGATAGCCTGGCGGTCCTGGCCGCCAATGCCACACTGGTGCCGGGCTACCGAAACGGCATCACCGGCGTGGCACGCTCAATGCCAACCAGTCAGGCCGCCGACCGGGTTGCGGCCAAACTTGGACTCAATTGTTTTGAGACGCCAACCGGGTGGAAATTCTTTGGAAACCTGTTGGATGCGGGCACGGCAACCCTGTGCGGTGAAGAGAGTTTTGGCACCGGATCAGATCACGTTCGCGAAAAAGACGGCCTGTGGGCAGTGCTCTTCTGGCTCAATATCCTGGCGGTGAGAAAACAATCGGTGGCTGAGATTGTCCGCGAACACTGGCAAACCTATGGCCGAAATTACTACTCCCGACACGACTATGAAGAAGTTGCCACCGAACCAGCCAATCAACTGATGACGCAACTGCGGGCAGCCCTGGGTGATCTGCCAGGAAAAACGCTTGGAAGCTATCAGGTCGAATATGCCGATGATTTTAGCTACACGGACCCGGTGGACGGGAGCGTGAGCCAGAAACAAGGTGTCAGAATTGGATTTACCGACGGTTCGCGGATTGTCTTCCGGCTCTCTGGCACTGGAACGAAGGGTGCAACGCTCCGGGTGTACTTTGAAAAGTACGAACCTGATGCCAGCAACCATGGCCTGGACCCACAAACGGCCCTGGCCGATCTGATTGCAATTGCGGATGACGTAGCTCAGATTCGCACATTGACCGGTCGTGAGAAACCGGATGTGATTACCTAATCGGGTTCTGGGTTCCAGGTTCTGGGTTTCTGAAGGGATGCGAGATGAAAGAAAACCAATTCTTCAGCCCCGAGCTTGCGAGTCTTCAGCCCGACGATTTCTCAGCCCAGGTAGTTCACCTTCAGTGAAGCTGTCAGTTGCAATTGACAGGCAAGCCGGGCCCGTGGGTTGGCAGGTGCCACAATGTCGAGGACTTCGAGTTCATCGGGGAGCGGATCAGCCAGATGGCCGTCTGAAACAGCTTCGATTTCAATCAAGCATGTGCCGCAAATCCCGGTTCGGCAACCGAATAAAATGGGTGAGTTTCTAACATCCAGATGCTCAGCCAGCCACTCTCCTTCTGGCAATGTAACTGATGGCAAAGGGCTTTGACTATAAGAAATTTCTTTGAGAGGTCGTGATTGATTAGACATTAAATCAGGGTTCAGGGTTCAGGGTTCAGGGTTTTGTCATTACCCAAATTTTTTAACCTGCCTCTCACCTCAGCTAATTCAAAGAGTTACTGAAATCATTTTTCGGCTCTTGTCTCAGATGACCACAGATTGTCTTGAAAACCCTTGAATTGAGAATCAACAACTTACGAAGACGATTAAGGCCAATTTTGGAGAACCGAATAAATTTGGGTAATGACAAGGCTCTGGGTCCTGGGTTTCGGGTTTTCGAAGTTATGTCCTTTTCCCCGAATCCCCACCCCTGAACTCTGAATCCTGAACCCTGAATCCTGAAAAATCAATTTCCCGAAAGAATGCTTTGAGTGCCTTTCGATTGGTCTCCAGGTGTTGGGTAACTGAATTGCGACCCATGATTGTCATTTCACGGTTGGTCTGGTCAACATATGGCAGGTCGGCCAGATACTCTTTATAGGATTCCATGGCGATTTCGCGACTTTTGGCACTCAGGTGTAAGCCTTCTGATTCTTCGGCAAAACACCGCCACATCATCTGACGAGCATCAGCATCCGTCATTAAAAAGAGCGGTGACCGCAAAATTTCATACACGTTTTGAAACAGCGCCGGATCATACCAGAACAACCCGTTTACCGCGGTTGAGAAATGAAAATGGTCCCGCTGTGTGCCCTGGAGCGTCCGATTGGCAACCCATTTTTCAAATGGAGTTGGATTGGGCAAGGTGGTCAGAACATCATGCGAAATGATCGTTGAGCTATTGAAATGAAACGATTCATCCAAAAAGTGGTAGTAGCTGATTTGGGCCGGGATAGGTGAAGTGTCCTTCTCGGTTGATCGGGCGTAAAACTGGCTCAATTTGTGTTGAACGAGCTTGCCGTTGAGGGTTCGAACCCCACGCACGGCAAAATACTGGCAGGCAATAAAAGCATTGTTTGACGAGAGTAACGAATAGGCATTGAGCTGGACTTGCCGCCAAAAATCCCTCACCCGGTGGCTGTTGCGAAAGAGCATGGTTGCCACATATGGGCCACGCATCGGGTAGGTAAATAGACGTTTTCCAAAAACAGCGAGTTCAAAAGCTTCACTAATGGTTTTAAAGGCGTTGATGTGCGCTCGTTCCTGGGCAGATTCCAGATCGAGAATGTCACACACGATCCGGAAATCCTCCACGGCATACAGACCCGCGGCACTCGTCTGGTTAAAGAAAATGGTTGCGATTTCAGCCGAAATAATCTGTGAATAATATGCCACCCAGTACAACTGGTTTAATTTGACCCGCTGGTCAGGGGTCGCGCTCTCCCACAACGGCGTGGCAAAGAGCAGCGAAAAGGCTTCTGGGTTCCAGTACTGATCGTGACAGGTCTGAAAATCAAACTGCACCGCCAGCCGATCTATTTCCTGGGTACTATCCTGGTCACGATTTTTCCGGAGGTTCAACTCCAATTTACGACAGGTTTTCTGGTCGTCGCGGAGTGAAGCGTGCGGCAGCGAATAATCCAGTGTCTGGTTCATAGTCAAAATTGGATTTGCCGGGTCGAGTGCCAGGCAGGTCACCGGGCGGAAAGTGTAAACCATCCCTTTGCGTCAAGGGTTTCAATGAGATGTGAGGTTGAGGGCACCAGGTGCATCAGATTTTGAATGAGCCGAAGCTTGTGCAGGGTTGCCTCCTCAGCCTTGAGATCAGACCAGAGTTGCTTTTTTTGGGCCGGCGACAGATGGCCTTTGACCTGCTCAACCTGACTGACCACCATGGCGGGTCCAATTTTGATCATTTGAAGCAGTCCCGCAACCAGTTCTTCGATCCGGCTCAACTCTGTGGTTGCAAACGCTTGCTCAGAGCAAAGAATGACCCCACTGCCGTGATGGTGGGCTTCATCTTTGAGGATTTGTTCAAAAACTGCCTTCAAATCCGGATTCAAGCAGGCTTTTGAGAGGGTTCGATAGTGGGCAATCCCCCATCCTTCAAGCACAACCTGAATGAAAAATTGCAGGACACCTTGCGATTCGGTTTCCAGAATCTGGGTTAAAAACGTGATAAAAGGGTTTGCGATTGGCGGTGAAATGGCCGCGACATCGAGAAACTGTGAGATCAGTTGAAAATGGGAGGCTTCCTCAGCCGCAAACTGGCAATAGAGCATCTGGGTTTCCGGAGATTGAGCCAGGAGCGCCATCTTCGGGGCAAAATACATCCCGCATTTTTCAATCCAGAACGCTTCTTCCAGGATTGCCCGACTGCACCCGGTCAAGATCGCCGATTGTTCCTCAGGTGTTGATTCCTGAAAAAACCGTGACTGATCAAGCTGAAAAAATGAAGCTGCCCAGAACGGTACCGGGCCGATGATCTGAGCCAGAGTGCCGGTCTGTGGGCTTCGTGACGCCAGAAGCCGGTGCAGGCGATGGTGGTGAGGTAACCCGGAAAGCTCTAACTGAAGTGGAATCATGGTCTTTCTGTCTCAAAGGCTGTGTCAGAAGCAACTGATTAAACCCGTCATCTGAAAGCAAGCAGTGTACAGGGTTTCGTGTGTGCTTATCTTATGTCAAGGGCAGGTGTGACAGTTGTTCAATATTGACAAACACGACTAGCCACGTCAGATGGAATATGCTAAATAGCGAACTTCATTCCATTTTGCCAACCGTACCCCCAAGAATTTCTCATCACGTCAGTTTTTCCGTGTAAATTGGCAATGAACCTGGATGATTTTAAAGGTTCGCCCCTACCTACTCCCGTTCTTCTTTTGATTGTCTCGTATGCTTGCAGGATCAAAATTTACCTCTCAGTTGTTCAAAACCATTACCTCACTGGTTCAATGGATCGATTCTGACTTCGCCAGTAAAAAACTCAAAGAAATGGATTTACCTGATCGGGTTGATCTGATTCGGACCATTCCGTTTATTGCGCTGCACCTGATGTGTCTGGCGGTGTTTATTGTGGGGTGGAGTTGGACGGCTGTCATGACAGCGATGGTACTGTATTTTGTCAGAATGTTTGCTATCACCGGGTTCTATCATCGCTATTTTTCGCATAAGACATTCCATACCTCCCGGATAGCCCAATTCCTGTTTGCAGTGCTTGGGGCTTCAGCCGTGCAACGTGGCCCGCTCTGGTGGGCATATATCCATCGTCACCACCATCAACATTCCGACAAAGAAGGTGACTTCCATTCGCCTATCCAGCGGGGATTTTGGTGGTCGCATATCGGCTGGATCACCAGTCCCAGGAATTTTCCAACTGACTATAACCGGGTTCGCGACCTGGCCAAATTTCCAGAACTGGTCTTCCTGAACCGGTTTGATACGCTTGTTCCGACAGTGCTGGCAGTTGGGTTGTTTTTCTTTGGAAAGGTGCTGGAATGGTATGTTCCGGGCGCTGGTACAACCGGGGCCCAGATGCTGGTCTGGGGGTTTTTTGTGAGCACCACCGTGCTCTTTCACGCCACAGCCTCAATCAATTCCATTGCGCATCTCTTTGGTCGCCGTCGGTTTCAAACCGGGGACTGGAGCCGCAACAATTTTCTGCTGGCGTTGATTACGTTGGGCGAAGGGTGGCACAACAATCACCACAAGTATATGTCAACGATGCGAGCAGGCATTGGCTGGTGGGAGATTGATATCACGTTTTATGTGCTGAAAATGATGTCCTGGATGCGGATTATCTGGAATGTGAAATGAGGGCCTTGGGCTGAGGGTTTGGGGCTGAAGAGATCGGGCTTGGGGCTGAAGAAGTCGGGATGAAGAACTGGTTTTCTGTCATCCCTCATCCCTTTGATTGCCCCAAGCCCAACTTCTTCAGCCCGCTGTCTTCAATCCGAGTTTTCAATATTTCGGAACACTCGGATCAACATCCGTTGACCAGGCGGTAATGCCGCCTTTGAGGTTGATCAAACGACCGGTAAAGCCAGCTTCTTTGAGTTGGGCAATCGCTTTTGCGCTTCGACCACCCATTTTGCAATGCACCACGGTTGTTAATGTCGGATCAATTTCAGATTGACGACCAACAACCTGCCCCAGCGGGATCAGTTTCGTATATGGCAACCGTGCAATTTCATACTCGTACGGCTCTCGTACATCTATAATTTGCAGGTTTTCCCCAGCATCAATTCGCTGCTTTAATTCCACGGCTGTGATTTCAGCCAGTTCATCTTTTGGTGAGCTGCCAGGAGCTGCCGGAGGTGGCTTCAATCCACAGAATTCCTCATAGTCAATCAAGGCATTGATCGTACGGTTTGGACCGCAAATCGGGCAATTGGGGTCTTTGCGCAGCTTCAATTCTTTAAAGCGCATCCGCCAGGCATCAAAATGAATCAGCCGATTGATCAAGGTATCTTCAGCGCCAAGAATGATTTTGATAACTTCAGCCGCCTGGATCGAACCAACAATTCCTGGTAACACCCCTAAAACGCCGCCTTCGGCACAGGAAGGCACCAACCCTGGTGGTGGAGGTTCCGGGTAGAGACATCGGTAGCAGGCGCCTTTTTCGGCCCAGAACACCGTCGCCTGCCCTTCAAACCGGAAAATTGAGCCATACACATTGGGTTTGCCCAGCAGCACACAGGCATCATTGACCAGATAGCGGGTAGGGAAATTGTCAGTTCCATCCACAATCACGTCATAGTCACGAAATAATTCCAGGGCATTCTGACTGGTCAGACGTGTTTCATAGGGAATCACTTCAATGTGCGGGTTGATATCGAGCAATCGGTCCCGGGCCGAAGCAATCTTTGGCCGACCAACATCTTTTGTGCCATGGATCACCTGCCGCTGCAGGTTTGAGGCATCAACCACGTCAAAATCAACAATTCCCAGATGACCGACACCGGCTGCCGCCAGATACAGGCCCAATGGAGCACCTAGCCCACCGGTTCCAATCATCAGGACACGGGCGGCTTTCAGCTTTTTTTGACCGTCAATTCCGACTTCAGGAAGAATCAAATGCCGGCTATATCGGGCCAGTTCAGCAGTGGAAAGCTCAACCGGGTGGTGGTGCGTGGCCTCGGCAAGATGCTCCTCAACCTCGACACCACCCGCAATCGCAGGAACAATCATGACCGTGTCACCATCCTTGATTGGTGTTTCCAACCCTGATGAATGGCGAATATCGGTGTCATTGACGTAGACATTGACAAAGCTCCGCAGTTTGGCGGCGTCACTGTACAGGTGTTTGCGAAGATCAGCGTGGGTAGTCGTCAGAAACGTTAAGGCATCCGCCACGGTTGAGGCATCGCATGAAAACTCGGTGTTTCCATTGGCAAACTGCCTGAGTGCGGTCGGAATAAAAATAGTCACGGACATAGATCAAACTCCTGGAATTTGTGAAGGATCACTGAAGAGTTGTTCTTCTTAAAAATTTGTTCTTTTGATTCAATATGCTGCAAAAGAAACCATTTCAAATTGAGCTAACCTGCCACCAATACACCGGCACACATATTGATGGTCTCCGGATTAAATCGGCTCCGATCAGCCTCTAACTCCCACGACAGCACATCTCTGGCCTGTCCATCAGCCACAGCCACGATAATGTACGAATAGGTTGGCCAGGCATGGTCCTGGTCAAAGCCTGAAGGAATAGCCGGGTGATCTGGATGCGAGTGGTAAAAACCAACAACATCCAGTTTTTTTGATCGGGCATATCGCTCACCATGCATCAATTCTTGGGGCAGGATCAAAAACCGGTTGCGTTTAGCGGCTTCTTCGCGGGCATTTGAAATCGGATACACTTCGACGACCTGCTTCTTCCCATCAGAGGAAAAATGGCCAATGAGGAGGCCGCAGCATTCATATGGATAATCGGCTTCTCCGTGATGCTGAATGGATTCAATATGTTCAATTGAAAGTTCAATCACATTTCCCTCCAAAAAATTTAGCCGGGTTGAAGGCTTTACTCAATTGGCGACTTCATCCCAAAAAGGATCACTCAGATGGCGTGTTCCGGAATCACACAAAATTGTGGCCACAACGGATCCAAAGGGAAGGTGTTGGGCTAACCTGATCGCCGCAAAAACATTGGCGCCAGCACTGAGACCAACAAAAATCCCGGCCTCGCGAGCCAGCCGGCGAGTGGTGGCCTGGGCATCCTCAGTTGATACTTCAACGTTGTCATCAGCCAGATGCGGATCATAAATCCCAGGCACCAGCGCCGTGGCCATATGCTTCATGCCTTCCAGTCCATGCATGGGCAGGTCTGGTTGGACCGAAATACATTGAATGTCAGGGTTCAATTCACGGAGCTTGCGGGTGGTGCCGGTAAAAGTGCCAGAGGTGCCAATGCCAGTAATGAAGTGCGTTAGCCGCTCTTCGGTCTGGTGCCAAAGTTCAGGGGCCGTTGTACGGTAATGGGCCAGCCAGTTGGCCGGGTTGTTATACTGATCAGGATAGAAATAAATCCCAGGATTGGCATCAACCAGCCGGCGGGCTTCGATCTGTGCTCCGTCTGATCCCTGAAGCGGGTCAGTTTCAATCAGATGGGCGCCCAGGGCCCGCAAAATTCGCTTTCGCTCGGGGCTGGCATTTTTCGAGATGCAGAGATGAACCTGATATCCACGCGCGGCGCCGATCAGGGCATAGGAAATCCCGGCATTCCCACTCGTCGCATCTAAAATGATTTTATCGTGAGTGAGCCGCCCACGTTCTTCACCATCCAGGATGATTGATAAAATACCTCGATCCTTGACTGAACCACTTGGGTTCAAATATTCCGCCTTGGCATACAGTTCGACACCGGCTGGCACCTCTTTTTCAAATGCCCGGAGCCTGAGCAAAGGAGTATTTCCAATCTGGTCAATCAGGTCATGGGTCATTTTTAACCCTGGGATTTGATTTATTGTCGGGGACCGTTTCATGAAGATAGCTCCCATTGCAAACTCCCATACCAACTCAAGAATCTGATGAAATCATCACTATAACGTCATCTTGTACGCTATACTTTCACCTCAAGTCAATCAAGGACCGCAGGTCTATCACCTGATTCACGATATTTCAGTGTGGAAGTGGGATTTTGGATTGATCAAAGGATGATGGATACTATTTGAGGTCAGATGGCAACAGAAATGACTGAAATCTGATGAGTCACAACATACCATCAGTCTGGCTCAGCGCAGAAATGAGCGCCAATCCCCACGGGTTGGAAGTGGAAGAATGCTCCTATTTCTCAATCTCGCTATAGGTCATGACCAGATACATGACGGTATCCTGTTTCCAGGAATTCTCATACACGTGAGGTACATCAGCCCGAAAATAAACCGCATCTCCGGCATTTAGTTCCAGAGGAGGCTGGTCACCCACGACCAGCCGGAGCTTGCCAGAATGCACAACCAGATTTTCATAGGTTCCTGAAGCATGGGCCTCGGCGCGTTCAGTGTGGCCGCTTCGCAGCCGGAGTTCATAGAATTCAGCCCGGCGCTGGGTATCAAAAGGGAAGAGCGCCCGGCTCTCAAAGCTCCCATCGCCAGAGCGAAGCACTTTCGAAGATTTGGCTGGAAGAAATCTGACATCATCACTGGCTTCATCCCCGAGCAAATCAGCAAATCGTACCCCTAACCCACGAGAGACCTTCCACAGGAGGGAAATAGTTGGGGCGCTTTCACCGGTTTCAATTTGACTGAGCATGGTTCGGCTGACACCTGAAAGGGTAGCCAGCCGCTCCAGGCTCAGGCCTCGACTGCGACGTAGCCGCTCAATGGTTTCGCCAACCCGGCGTTTGAGCTCCTGGGCTTCAGGATCTTCGGAGTGGCGTTTTTGCTTTACCTCATCCACAGAGGCAACGGTGTTTTTTGTTTGAGCCATATATTGAATGAAGCGGTAAAGACCGGACTGTGTACGTTGAAAAGCCACCGACCGGTCAAATCACAACCTGGATCAGGTTACGGAGATATTTTTCGAGCCATCTCGTTTTCGGGGCGAACAGTTTTCGAGTTGAGATCAACCGTCCACTCGGCCACCTGGTCCTGACCACCTTTGGTACGGTAAATAAATTTCACTTTCAGACGTGAAGACGTGGCCCCCTCACAAAACCAGCCGCCAATTTGATCAAGGGAGCCTTTGGCTGCGAGGTCCTCCATCTGAGCCGTGAAATAGTCCTCAACGGTTGAGGCTTCTTTGGCTTTGGATTGGCCAACCAGTCGAATTGCCTCTGCGGGCGGACTGGCCTGAGGCTGGTTGCTCTGCACATACAGGGTCAGCCAGTAACTAATCCCTGAAAAAAGAGCGACCACAACCAGACTAATACCTGCCAGTTGCCACTTGCTGAGTGGAACCTGTGCGGTTCGGTAATTCTTGATTGCATTTTCCCAGGTTGGTTCCTGTGCATCTAACAACGCCTTGAGCCGTTTTGTCTTCCGTGCTTCGCGAACCTCCTTTTCTCGTTGAGTGGCTTCACGTTGGGCAGCATACTGTTTGGATCGGGCGTCATTATCACGGCAAATAGAACACTCACCCGAGATGGGCATTTCGTTGTGACATTTTGGGCAGCGGGTTGTCTCCATGGCTGCCAGACTGCAAATCGGACATTCCATTGTGGCTGGGATTTCCAAACCACACTTCGGACATTGAACAAGCGGAACGTCTTCAACAGATTCTGCAGTCTGCTCAGCCACCAGAGAGGGTTCACCACTGGCCGGGTCAGACTCAGGTTGTGGCTCAGGTTCGTCAGATGGCAGACTCTTTTCGACAGGGTCAGAATTCTGATCTTTTGAATTCAAGGCAGATGAGATGTTCTCGCTCACTGGGGTATCGGAGGTGTGAACCAAAATTGGCTCACCTGGTTCGGGTTGAGAAAGGGAAGTCGTTTTGGGCTGGCAGTTTGGACACACTCCGCCAGGCAGGATCTCAGCACCACACGTTACACAAGAGGTTTGTTCCATACACATTTCCCCACAAAGCTTTCCCTAAAAAGTTAAGGGGATTCAGCTTTGTGGCTGGATTTGATTTGAGATTTTAGGTTGGTTGTCATCGGCAAGGAATCAACCGACGTCAAGCAAGTATCGTGCGGTGGTAAATTTAGTATATCAAGTTTGAACTAATAACAAAACTTGCTACTTTGCGAAACCAAACTTGACAATTTATGTTAATTTTC
Source organism: uncultured Clostridia bacterium (assembly GCA_964639175.1). GTDB lineage: Bacteria > Acidobacteriota > Blastocatellia > Chloracidobacteriales > Chloracidobacteriaceae > JACQXX01. The sequence goes on along the minus strand of CAZXCE010000208.1, from coordinate 1,126 downwards.
TTGCCCATTTTCCTCAACCTTTCATCCTGAAGAATTATTTTGTGGCATCTGGCTGATGGGGTGATTTCTTTCTTTTTCCTGGCCTGATCACAGGATCATGGGGAAATTCAGGTTTTGGCAGGTCGAAAAAACCTGAGACCTGTTTAAACCTGGTATTAAAATTGCTTGGATGAATCAGCCCTCGCATCAATCAATTTTCAAATCTTTCCCGCAATTCCCCAAAACCTTCACTTCTGTCAACGGAGGCGCATCATGCAGCTACCGCCACGCAAAAAACGTCTTACGGCCCAAGGTTTTTCCCTGATTGAACTGTTAATCATCATTTTTATTATCGGAGTCCTCGCATCCATTGCGGTACCTAATTTTATTGTGGCCCGCCAGCAAGCTCGAGCTAGTTTTTTTGTGGCCACTGCCCGTACGATTGGATCCTCGCTTGAAGTTTTTTCTCATACGCATCGGGGTCGGTATCCACAGGATGGATTCCTTTTCAATGCCCCAGGAAATGATACGACGGTCTGGAATCGTGATTCTGGCCTTTTCTGGCTTCCAGGATGGAAAATTGACTACGAAGTTCACGGTAACGGCAGTGGTTCAAATTATGTCGGGTTGAGTTACCAGGGAAATAAACGATTTGGCGAATCACTGTTTGCAGTTCATACCAACATCCAAAATTCTCGCTCCGAGTATGGTAGAGGTGAGACAATCCCAGGTACGCGTGAATTGATTTTTATTTTTTATGAGGGCGTTCCCTCCAATCAGATTTGTCCTGATGCCGCGTGTAATTAGTGGCATACTTGGAATCTAACTATTTCCTGCTTTTCGAAAGGCAAAAGACCTCATTTCCTTTTCAGGGTCTTTTGCCTTTTGCTGCGTTTGGGTGACAGGTAGAGTCAATTCAGACTTTACATTTGAAGGGATTTTTGGTTTGAATAGATGTTACTGTTTTTCGGTCGAACCTATCTTCGTCGAGGTCATTTGCTGCTATGAGCTTATGTGAAAAATGCACGGTACTCCCAGAAAAACTGGAAAAACTTCCTCCAAATAGCCAACTGGCTCATCTTGGCCCTGAAAAAAGGGTTGGTGATTCGTCACCGCACTTTCCCAAAAAATATATTCGCGAGTGCCC
>CAZXCE010000207.1:0-12921 GCA_964639175.1 uncultured Clostridia bacterium | reverse complement strand
CCCGGAACCCGGAACCCGGAACCCGGAACCCGGAACCCGGAACCCGGAACCCTGCCTGCTACATCGTCAACGGAAAGTGCAACCCTTCTGGCTCAGCGTAGAAATTCTCAAAATTCACCTCCTGAGTCGCATCGGTCTTTAACCAGGCGGCCAGCTCTCCGCTCTCCACCTTTGACAAATCAATCTGGTATTCCTTCACAATGCTCTTGAGCCATAATTTAATGGCGAACGGGTGACAGGTGTTCAAATTATGCGGAACCGTACTAAGTTTCTGAGAAATTTTTTCAAAATTGATCCCTGGGCAACTGGCAACCACAATTTTAGGGTGGCTGGTGGATCGGGAATTTTCTGAGTCAAGGTACAGCTCTTCGTACAATTTTTCTCCGGGCCGGAGCCCGGTGTACACAATCTCAATGTCTTCGTGTGGGCGCAGCCCCGAAAGACGAATCAGGTCATAGGCCAGATCGGCAATTTTAACCGGTTCCCCCATATCCAGTGTAAAAAGCTCTCCACCCTCGCCCATCGCAAATGATTGAAGGACAAGCTGGACAGCCTCTGGAATCGTCATAAAGTACCGGTTCATCTCAGGATGAGTGACCGTCACTGGCCCACCACGACGGATCTGGTCTTTAAACGTTGGGATGACACTGCCCGCACTCCCGAGCACATTGCCAAAACGGACCGTAATAAATCGGGTGGCCGAAATTCGATTCATCCCCTGGATATAGAGTTCAGCCGCCCGCTTGGTGGTGCCCATCACACTGGTTGGATTCACGGCTTTGTCAGTTGAAATCATGACGAAAGACTGACACCCAAACGCATGTGACAGATCAACGACATTTTTGGTGCCAAAAATATTGTTCTTCACCGCCTCAGATGGATTGCATTCCATCATCGGAACATGTTTGTGTGCCGCGGCATGAAACACAAATTCTGGCTGGTACTGGTGAAATACCTCTTTGAGCCGGGCCCGATCCGTAATATCAACAATGGCTGGAACAATATGCGTGGCGGCGTCCTTGAACGTGCGGATCAACTCCTGCTCAATATAAAAGAGGCTGTTTTCTGCCTGTTCGGCCAGAACCAGGCAAGCCGGTTCCAACTTCATAATCTGACGGCACAATTCAGAACCGATGCTGCCACCGGCACCAGTCACCAGCACCACCCGGCCCCGGATCAATTTCCCAATTGAGGCCAGGTCAGTTTGAACCGGTTTTCGGTGCAGGAGGTCTTCAATCTGAACTTCCCGAAACTGTGACACCATCACCCGGCCACTGACGAGTTGATCAAAGGAAGGAAGTGTCTGATAGGGGAGTCTGGTATAGCTCAACTCACGGACAATTTGCCGCATCTGTTTCTGGTTGGCACTGGGGGCAGCAATGAGAAACCGTTGGAAATCATAGCGTTGAGAAACTTTTTCAGCTTCCCGGATGGTGCCGAGCACGGGGATGTGATGGATACGGGCCCCAGCTTTGTGGGGGTCGTCATCGAGAAACCCGATCACATTGAGTTTCAACTCCGGGTGAGCCTGAATTTCCCGCACCAGGGCTTCACCGGCATCGCCAGCACCAACAATGACAATATTGGCCCGGTCGACCACAGGTGTTGCCTTTGAAAGGTGAAAGAATTGTGCCAGTTGTGTCTGGACTCGTTCTTTAAAAAATCGCACCGACACTCGCACTGTCATCAGGGCCACAAAGGCAAACGCCCAATCAATCAGTAACACGCTGATGGGAACCGCAAAGGTGTCAGGCACCAGCAACTGGATTCCACCCAACACCAGAGACCCAACGGTTACCTGATTGGCAATACACAACATATCGTCCAAACTGACATATTTCCACCAGCCGCGATATCCGGAAAATCCGACCCCAACCAGCAATTTCACCAGGATCACCGCCCACACTGTTTTCCAAAACGGGAACCCGACCTCTTCAGAGCTGTATTGAAATTCAACCTGCGTACAAAAGGCAGCAAAGTAGGCTCCGAAATAAATCACCGAGTGAACCAAAATGACCAGAAATAGTCGGTACCGGAGAATAAGGAGTTTTGTGGATTGCATAGTGATTCAACCTTTACTCGAAAATATGAAGGGACGGCATCTCAGCCAGTGTTTCCAAGTTAGATATCCCCTTCCAGTTCACTTTGTGGCGGTGCAAATCAAATGCCACTTATCGCTTTTTTTATTTTCCTGAGCTGAGTTTTGAGTCATTTATGAAATGATCCTGCGCCAGAAGGGCGGAATATAAAAACCGAAGAAAAATTTGCCTGACCTTTCCAGGCCAAAATCAGAAATGGTGGAACACGATTTGCACTTTCCCCTGGCAGACAGACAAAGTCAGTTTTTTGCCAGACCTGAACCCAGAGTACCCCACACCACAGGAAAAACCGGGGTCTGGAAACCATCGGGGGTCCAGCTAGAGGTTGCTTTGTATCACTGTTGGCACCTAAATAATGACCAGATTTTTGGAGGCAGCTATGTCATCAAACAACTCAATTGAATCAGCTTTGACGAAATTAGACTCAACCAACCAGGCACCGGTACTGGCAACTCCCGATCAACTTCCAGCCAGAAACGACGAAATCCCGGCACCGATGGGTTGGCATAATCCTGCCATATCTGGTTTTTCGGCACCGGCGGCGACTCCGTTGACGATGAGGCACATCGTACAGGCAATCTCACGTTATAAAGGATTTATTTTGCTGGTGGTTGTAACAGCACTTGCCGTCACCGCCTATGGCCTGTCAGGCACCAAATCCACCTATGAAGCAACCGCGACGCTCCAAATTGACCCCGAGCCGGCGCAAATGGCCCTGAGTCAGGAACAATCCATGGCCCCAGGCCGGGTTGATCCCGACTATTTCAATACCCAGTTAAAAGTGATTGTCAGTCCAGAGATTGCGCAAACCACGATCCGGGCCTATCAGTGGGACCAAAACCCGCAATTTCCAGTTACGGGACCCACTTCGGTTTCAAGTGCCCTGCTTGGCCACGACCAGGACCCACAGGCTGAAGCGCAATCAGCCCCCAATCAACTGGTTGCCTCAGCGGCAGCTTCGACGCCACGCCAGTCAGAAGAACACCGGCCCGTGAGCGAGGCACTGGTTAAAGAATTAAGCGACCATCTGCGCGTATCACCAGTGCCCCGCACCCGGTTAATCAAAGTGACCTATCAGCACACAGATCCGGTACTGGCCGCCCAGATTGCCAACAGCGTGGCTGAAACCTATATCAAAAATAATCTGAATTTTCGGATTCGAACCTCAAAAAATAAATCTGAATTTTTGCAAAAACGGCTGGCTGATCTCCAGGTTGATATCAATGATGCTGAAACCGGGATGATTGCCTATGGCAAAATGAATGAAATTGTCTCGCTGGAGCCAACTCAAAATACGGTGGCTGAGCGCCTGATTATGCTCAATCGCCAGTTGATCGAAGCAGAAGGGGCCCGCATTCAGGTGGAATCAGAAGTGCTCACGGCGAAAAACACACCGCCCGAGATGCTATCTGACATCATCAACCATCCTGGCATCCAGGCCCTGCGCGAGCGCCTGACCACACTCAATCAAAAGAAAGCTGAATTACTGGTCGAATACACCGAAGACTGGCCAGAAGTCCAACAAATCAACCAGACCATTGCCCAGGTTCAACGCGATCTCACCACGACTCAAAAAAATATCCTGGATTCAATCCAGAGCCGCTATACAGCCTCGAAAGAACGTGAAGAGAAGCTGCGTGGTGAATATAGCCGGCAAATGGGCCTGGCGCTGTTACAGAATGAAAAGGCCGTCAATTATCGAATCCGACAGGAAGAAATCAACACCAAAAAAGAACTCTACAAATCGCTCCTGACCCAGGCCAAAGAAGCTGAAATCACTGCCAGTTCAGAAGCCAACAACGTGTCCATTTCGAGCCTGGCCACCATGCCAAAAGATCCAGTTAGCCCGCATGTGCCATTGACCCTGGCGCTGGTTTTGATCGGGTCCCTGTTTGGTGCCTCGGCACTGGCTGTGGCTCGGTCCCAATTTGATAATCGGATCGTCACCCAGGAAGACATTGACCAGTTTGTTCAAATGCCAACCCTGGGCGAAATCCCCAGAATTGATAGTTTTTCACCACAAACGCTGTCTGAAAAACCAATCAAAGTTTTGACAACCGGGAAATCCAGCCTTGAGACCGAGGAAGAAAAGAAGGAACTGGCACCTGCCAGAGTCCAGCATCTGGTGGCAACCGCCACATTAAACTCACTGGTTGGGGAAGCCTTCCGCCAGTTCCGAACCTCTCTGCTCCTCTCGGTTTCAACTGACTATCGCAACCGGGTCATCCAGATCACCAGCGGGGTTCCAACCGAAGGAAAAACCACCACTGCCGTCAATACGGCCATTTCTCTGGCCCAAACCGGTGCCAAAGTCGTCCTGCTCGATTGTGATTTGCGCAAGCCCAGCCTCAATCAGTTGTTCTCGGTTCACCCAGAATTTGGTCTTTCAGAATATCTGACCGGACTGTGTCAGTCGGCTCAAATCATTACAGAAACCAGTATCAATAACCTGGATGTCATTTGTGGTGGCCCGATTCCGCCAAATCCCACCGAGGTTTTGGGATCGTTTCGAATGTATAACCTGCTCGAAAACCTGGTGAATGCCTATGATTACGTGATTGTTGATACCCCACCGCTCCTGATGTTTGCTGACGCTCTGATTTTATCGCGGATGGTAGACAGTGTGGTTCTGGTCACCCGGTCCAATTTCTCACAACGTGATCTGGTCCGTCAGGCCACGCGCCGGTTGCAGGCCGTCAATGCCCGATTGCTCGGGGTGGTGCTCAATGATGTTCCGGCCAAACACAAAGACTATGGATACGGGTACTATTACGGCTCATCGTCCAAACCCAAAGCAACCGGGTTGATCAAACAGGCCACCGAGGCCCTTGAGTCGCTCCGCAACCGGACGGCGGCGTAAACCTGAAGCGGCCCGCACCGCACATTGTCCGTCTTGACAGAACGCCCTGAGACGTTCTTAATTCGAAAATCGCTCTTTTATTTTTTCCCCTTCGACTCTTCTGTTTTTGGGAACTCCGAATGAGGATCTGGCTCTCGGCCAGTCATCATTCGGAGTTTTTTTCGCTCACAGGCTGACCGGTGGACCTCACGTTGAACTCATCTGATCTATGAATTTTCCCATCTTTCTGCTCGGTCTGGCTGCCATTGCCGTGGGAGGAGTGTTAGCTGTCATCATGACACACCGGGCCAAACGCATGATCTATGCCTGGGCTCATCGCCATCGGTACCAGATTCTCCACCTGGAATGGCGCTGGGTTCGGCTGGGGCCATATTTTTTGAAATCTTCCAAAAATCAGATGATCTATCGGGTCAAGCTCCAAAAACAGAATGGTCAGGTCGCTCACTGCTGGGTTCGATGTGGAAGCTGGATCCTGGGTGTTTTCATCAATGAAATTGACGTTATCTGGGACCCGATTTGAGGTAAGCCTCTGACCTGACATTCTTGTGTTTGGTTGAAACCTTCCAGGCATTTTTTGATCATAATCAATCCATCAGAACATTTGTGACAGGGTATTGATACTATTCTGGAATGAGCCCTTGAGTTTGAAGAAACTATCAAATAATTGAAACCATAGAGTTTACTTCATTCTTCATTCTTCATTCTTCATTCTCAATTCTTCATTCTTCATTCTTCATTTTTCATTCTTCATTGGTATTACCAGATAACCACAGTTCACTCAAAAGTGATAAACCCCAATCATCGCTGACATTTTTTGTCACTTTTTTGCTTGTAAACTCTTGATATAAAATTATCTAAGAGTTTGCAAAGCAAATATCTGGAACGTGACAACCCTGAGGAGTCCTGCTATATTTTGGCCGTCGTCCAATTGCTTTTTTCCCCAAATTCTCTTCTCCCGTGTCTAAACGAAATGGAAATAGAAGATCGATTTTTCCGGGATTTGATCAAAAATTCCCGAGAAGCCATCCTTGTGCTTTCGGCCCAGGGTCAAGTTGTGTTTTATAACCACTCAGCCGAAAAGTTATTTCATTTTGACAAGCTAGACGCTGATCTTCGACTCAATATTTGTCACTTATTAAAGTTCCTGGGGTCAGACGAGACATTCTGTACCACCTGGCAGCATTCGCTTCGATCAGGTGAATTCCCCCATCACCCGATCCGGATTGTATTCAAAGCCCTGGCTGGGGGTGGCCGATGCTTTGAAGTTCAGTTCACCCCGATCTCTTCGACTTCCCAACCCGGTTATTTTGTCGTGGTTCATTTTCGGAACATTACTCAGGAAACGATTACCCGGGCCCTTTCTTTTGATTCCGAACTTCGATTCAAATCGCTCATTCAAGCCAATATCTTTGGTTTTATCGTCATAGATATCTTTGGCAATATCCTGGAAGCCAACCAGGCATTTCTCGATTTACTGGGCTATACCCACGAAGAACTCAAAACTGGAGGGGTTCATTGGGAAACCATCACCCCGCTTGAATCTCAAGAAATCGACCGCAAAGCCCTTGAAATCAGCCTGATCGAAGGTCAGTGTCGCCCCTATCATAAAGAATTTATCCATAAACAGGGCGCTCGGGTGCCAGTCCTGGTTGGGTATGTGTTCCTCAACCCTGAAAAAACGGTTGGGATGTGCGTTATCCTCGACCTGACTGATGGGAAAAAAAGGGAAGAAGAAGTCTTAAAAGCCAGTAAATTGGAATCAATCGGCGTGCTGGCCGGGGGCGTGGCCCATGACTTCAATAACCTGCTGACCGCTATTTTAGGAAATGCCTCACTGGCTAAACAGTATTTGGGCCAGGCGCCTGACCGGGTTCTGGCCAAACTGGAAGCGATTGAAAAAGCGGTGAGCCGGGCCAAATCACTGGCGTCCCAGCTCCTGACCTTTTCAAGTGGAGGGTTACCCGCCCGGAAACCAGTCGATCTCGCAGCTTTTTTCCAAACTCACGGCCCACCACTGGTGGCCCTGACCAGCACCCGGTTTGAATGGCAGGCTGAGCCGCTTGAATTCATCGCTGAAATTGATGAAGAGCAAATGAAGCATGTTCTTTCAATTCTGGTTTCCAATGCCTGTGAAGCCATGGATGGGGCCGGCACCATTCACCTCTCTGCCTCAGTGGAATTAATCAGATCTCGAACCAATCATTTACCGATACCTGATGGAACATATATCAAAATTGAAATGTCTGACAGTGGGCAGGGGATCCCATCAAATGTCATACATCGGATCTTTGACCCATATTTTACAACCAAACAAACCGGTACCGGATTAGGTCTCGCGATTGCTTTTTCAATCATGAAAAACCATGGTGGGTATATCACCGCCATTCCCCAGCCTCACGGCGCCTGCTTTCATCTCTTTTTCCCGGTTGCCCATCTTCCGCACCTGAAAACAACCGCCGAATCTATGTTGAGTGAAGACAACCAGACGTCCCCCCACCGAATTTTGATCATGGACGACGAGGCCATCATTCGAGTTGCCATCCAGGAATACCTCGAAGCCCACGGCTACGTGGTCGAGACGGTTTCCAACGGTGAGCGGGCAATTGAAAAATACACCCAGGCACGCCAACGAAAAACACCGTTTTCACTGGTCCTGCTGGATTTGACCATCAAGCAAGGGCTTGGCGGAAAAGAAACCATCGAACAATTAATTGAACTGGACCCGGATGTCCGGGCAATTGTCTGTAGTGGCTATTCCCAGGATAGTGTGATGGCCAATTATCGCGCCTTTGGATTTCAGGCCAAACTGGTCAAACCCTTTCAGTTCCATGAACTGCACGCGTTAATTGCTTCCATCTTGAGGGCAGGAAGACGTTGAGCGAAGCGGCAAGCAAGCCTACGGCGTGAACGTGTGAATCGGTCTGTTCACGATTTCACGGGGTACGGTTTTGAGTTGACTCTGCGCGACTCGCGATTTCTGCGTCTAAGGTGCAGTCCCCATTCCAGTTGCTTTCAAAACCTGCGTGACAAATGATTGTGCCCGAACCACTCCTTTGAGCCGGCGCTCGGTTTTGTCGGTAATGACAGGAAGCCAGCTCACGCTGTTTTCTCGCATCAGGTCAGCCGCACCAAGCGCAGTTTCGGTAGCCACCACCACAATCGGGTCTTTGCGCATAAAATCCTGCACCAGCGCACCTCGCCCCAGACTCATTTCGAGCGCTCGGAGCAACTCCGTCCGGGTGAGAATTCCATCCAGTCGGGACTTATCAGGTGAAACGAGACAAAAATCAGGATGATATTGATCAAAAAGGGCCAGGACATCAGCCAGTGTCTGGTCAGGACGAACAAAAATTTGTCCGGTTTGGGTGGTGATATCCAGGACGGAAATCTGGCCCAGTGCTTCACGGACCATCGGCTGGTTTTGCCAGTTTCGACCGCTTCGCTGATTGACGGCATCGGTCAGCACCCGGCGCAGTGGCGCCAGGGCGCGTGACACCTGGGTAAAGACATTTCGGCCCAACACAATCGCTTCAACGGCGGTTTTCGCCCGGATGCTGGCACTTCGGGGTTGATTGTTGATCAGGGCCATTTCGCCAAAAAACGAGCCTTCGCCCAGCACCGCCACCAGTTCTTCAGAACCATCAGGAACATGCTTGCGCAAGACTTCAACTTCGCCTTTTTCAATCACATAAAAATTGGTTGCCGGGTCACCCTGACAAAAAACATAATCGCCGGGTTGAAAATAGGCGCGTGATACTCGTTCGGTTTGATTGACTCGAAAATGAGTTAAATCACGGAAGAAGAGGAGGTTAAACGCCCAGTCAAATCCGACTTTGACCCGTCGTGACCAGCTTGGAAGTTTAAACAGGTACACCCCCCGCCAGATAAACCAGGCGACAAACCCGGAAAAATGCAGGCCAAACATTTCCGCCACCCCAACGTGACCACCAATCGAACATAATTGACCCAATGGCCGATGTGAAAAGGGTTGCGTTGGTTCATTGCGGAGTGACCGAATGATATTGAGCGCAACCTGTCTTCCCTGGCGCTCGGCAAACTGACCTGTTGGCGGTGAAAGTTGATTGTCAAAGGCGTTTGGAATCCGGGCACAATCCCCGATGGCCCAGGCATTGGTTGACCCAACGAGTCGCATGTCCGATTCAGTGATCATTCGGCCCTTGTCTTTTTCAACCTTCAGGCGCTCAACAATTGGCGACATTGACGTTCCCACAGTGCAGACAATCGTTCCGCCACGAACGCGGTCATCATTATCTAACCGCACGCCGTTGGCAGTGGCCAGTTTGGCGCGACGGTTCAGGATGACGTTAATTCCAGCTTTCTTCATTTTTTCAAGCGCAAAATCCCTCAGCGTCGGCGACATTTCAGGCAAAACCTGAGGCTGCGAATGAACAACGGTGACCTGGATTTCGGACTTTTCAATACTTGAAAAGATATGGGCACTGCTCCGGGCCAGGTCGTTGATTTCGCCAGCGACTTCAACTCCGCTAAACCCACCACCCACCACAATAAAGGACAGGTACTGTTTTTTCCGTTCCGGATCATCGCACACATCGGCTTTTTCGAGTTGCCGCAACACATGCGCTCTTAAAGCAATCGCGTCACCAATGGTTTTGAGTGGAAACGCATGGTCGGCCATACCGGGCACAGTGCTCAAATTGGCAATCGAACCGCAAGCAAGCACCAGATGCGAATATTCCAGAAACCGCGCCCGGCTGTCTTCTCCCTCAAATTCAACCCGCGAATTGGCCAGATCTACGCTGAGCACATCTTCAGTTCGACATTTCACTTTTGGAAGGACTCGCCGTAGCGGGGCGGCAATATCCGACGGACTCAGCGAAGCCCCAACGACTTCAGCCAGCAACGGGTGAAAGACCATGTGGTTTTCACGGTTAAAGAGCACGATTTCATAGTCAGACGGACGTAATTTTGACCGAAGGACTTCGGCACATTTCACACCCGCAAACCCGCCACCGATAATCACGATTCGTTTGGCAGCCATTGCAGCATCATCCTTTGCAAGTTGGGCAGTTTGGGAAGGCTGGTTCTGAAGAAAAGTCTGCCCAACAATATGGAGCTTGCTGTCAGGTGTCAAACCAGGGATGGAAACTGGCCTCTAAAATTGAAGAGACGCTCAAGTGAGTTTCCCCACTTAACCCTTTTGAATTGAATAAATTATACCACTGTCAACGCGTTGACACTTTGGGTAATTTATCCTTCTAAATCAGGAATTTGGTCCCGAGTCACGTTCAACCTGATACTCCGCGCAACACCAGGGATTTTTTCGATCCAGCCATGTTTTTCCAAAGCCATGATCATTTGATGAACGGCTGGAGGCGTCGTTTGGAAATACCGCTGAAAATCAGTTTCAGCCGGTGCCCGCCGGTTCAGTTTGGTGTAATAGTAGATAAATGCCAGATATTGGCCTTGTTTTGGAGTCATTGCTTAATTTTTTACCAGAAAAAATGCGAGAAAGCCCCGACCTCAACCGCGAAGCGGTAGAGAGGGGAGGTTCAAACCATCACTGATCTGACGGTTAAAAAGGGTTCGCACAAGGTAGGGTCACCTTCAGCTTCAATTCGTTTTCGCGCTTCCAGCGGCGTGAGGGCATTGTAAAAAAGCCTCCACGCCGTGTCGGTATCCAGCCGGACGCTGGCCTGGGCGCCAGCCTGAGCGCCAGTTCCAAGCTGCCAGCTTGCATCGCGGCGGAGCAGGTGCCATTCGCCTCCGGCGTCTCCGGCGATAAACACATTGAGCACGTGTCCAGTCGGGGCGGCGGTCCCTCGAAACGCATACGGGAGAGCATACAGTGAAAGGTCCAGTACCGGGTAAAGCCATTTGCGTTCCAGCAATAGCGGCACTCCGACCGCATCGCGAACCTGAGCCTGATGATGCCATTTTTCAGTAAAATCCCGGCCAATATCCATCCAGTTGCGGGAGGTATCTTCGCCCGCCCAGGCCACCGGGAAAATGGCTTCGCCATCGGGTGGGAGCGACAGAAAAAACTCAGCCACCTGTGGCCCGGCCCATTCCAGCAAATCGGTGAGCATTCGCGGACTGAGTCGTTGAGTTGCCTGCACCCAGGTGGCGTTCAGGTTGTTGAGCATCGCGACCAGTTCGGCATAGTTCCCCGGAGGCCCAGCCGGTGACGGAGGAAAATATCCATCCCGATGAATTGAAAGCCGGCGCAGGTCGCCGTCCAGGATGTGGGTCACGACGTCTTTGACTGTCCAGGTGCCAGCCACGGTCGGTTTTGACCAGTCAGCCGGAGCAAGGCTTCGCAGCAGAGTTACCAGTTCCTGTTGAAGTGGCAAAAATAAGTCAGCGGTTTGAATAAAAGTCATAAAGAAGGGCTGAGGGCTGAAGGTCTGGGAAAAAATCGCCAGTGCCTGGTCAAGTTACTGTGAAGTGGAGGTTTCTGATTCTACAAAAGTAATTCTCAGTTCGTTACTCTGGATTGATGTTTTGGGGACTTTCCTGAGCCGGCGATGAAGGGGATTCGCTTCGATTTTTTCAAAATCGTGACCTGGAATCTCCGGAATCCCCCATTTATCAGGGTTGTCACTGTCGGTTGAATAATAAAATCGGATTCGGTACTCGCCCGGGTCAGAATAATTTTCCTTGAGGTTGACTTTGAAATCGCAGGCATACCCGGCATATGGGTCGAAATCTGCCCGAGGTTTGACCTGAACAAAATTTCTCTCTTCCATTGGGTTGATAGTTCCACAACTTAACATTCTGGCATTTCTTGGTTTGCCATCGGGACCGATGATCTCAAAATAGGCATGAGGGTATCGGGCTTTTCGTTCTGAGCCGTCTAAAGCGAGTACCAGCCACAGCTCCTCATTGGTTCGGTTGAAGATGACGACGTGTATCAGTGGGATTTCACCAATCTGGTAAACATTGCGCTCAGTCCCAATCAGACACGTTAAAACTGGTGACGGGGTTTGAGCCACTGCGGATTGGTCGTGTGTTGCCCAGCAAACCAGACCGAGCAAAATCACTATGAATCCACGAAATGACAGTTTCATCTTTTCCTCACCTCAGTGTGACTTGATTACAACCGATTTTCTTTAAAAACCTGTTTGTCGTCAGTGGTCAGTCGTCAGCCACCCACTAAGTCTATTTGATTGAATAATTTAACTATTTTCTAATACGAGTGCATTAGTGCAAAGGGGTTTCATTGGAAAAACACGAGGCAGCCTTTCACCTTTGAAGTTATACCAATTTGCAATGAAAATCCTGAGTTAGAAAACAGTCAAGTAATTCAATAAAATGAACTTAGTGAACTACTGACTACTGACTACTGACTACAAACTGGTTTACTTAATCAATCGCTCTGGCGTGTTCACCGACTCGTACTGGATTTTTCCGTCACCTTTTGAACTACAGTTCCCTTTCAGCGACTCAGTTTCCCCTTTTTTGTGCTGATAGCGGAGGCCATATTGAATGGTCTCATAATCGGTCAGGTTTTCGATTTTTGCCGTGAAGGTGTATTCGTACCGATAACTCTTTTTCCCGGTCTTGATTCGGTTTTGGTGATTGATCGTGATATCCCCCACTTTGACCTTTCCACCCGAAATCAAACCCTGATACACAGCGTCCTTTTCAATGAAGCTTTTGACATTTCCCTGATGGTTAGTGCAGGCGGCACTGGCCAGGATGACGACCATTGCCAGCATCAGCCCAATCCATTTACCAGAAGTTGTTGTTTGAATGGTGCGCATATCCAGAAGCCTGGTCATCATTTTTCTCCTTACAGTTTATGGCGGTTGGGATTGGAACAGGAATGAATTCAGAGAATACCCACACCATAGCCTTCAGCCAGGAAAAAGAAAAGTCCGAAGTTTGGGCAAAACTGGGTGGAAGACTGAGGGCTGGGGGCTGAAACCAAGGAATGAGGGATGAGGGATGAGGGATGAAAGAAAACCAGTTCTTCAGCCT